>NZ_NKFL01000007.1:600000-900000 GCF_002223055.1 Burkholderia sp. HI2500
CGGTCGACGTCGATCTCGACGGCGCACGCCACCCCGTCGATACGGGCTTCCTCGTGTTCAACGACCGGACCTATCCGAACCTGGTCGCGCTGTTCGACGAACTGGGCGTGGCCGCCCATTCGACCGACATGTCGTTTTCGGTTTCGGTCGACGGCGGCCGGCTCGAATGGGCCGGCAGCAACCTGAACACGGTGTTCGCGCAACGCCGCAACCTGTTCTCGCCGACCTTTCTCGGGATGTTGCGCGACATCCTGCGCTTCAACGCGTCCGCGCACGATCACCTCGAATCGGCGAGCCGGCAGCGTCTTTCGGTCGGGGAACTGCTCACGGCCGGCGGTTACGGCGCCTCGTTCCAGCATCACTACCTGCTGCCGATGGCGGCCGCGATCTGGTCGAGCGCGGCCAACGACATCCTGCGGTTTCCGGCGGCGACGTTCCTGCGCTTCTGCCTGAATCACGCGTTGTTGCAGGTCAACAGCCGGCCGACCTGGCGCACCGTCGCGGGCGGCGCGCGGCAGTACGTCGAGCGCATCGCCGCGACGCTCGACGACGTGCGCGTGAATACGCCGGTGCGCGCGATACGGCGCGACGACGCGGGCGTGACGGTGGCGACCGATTCAGCCGGTCACGAGCGTTTCGACGCGGTCGTGCTCGCGTGCCATGCGCCGACCAGCCTGCGGCTGCTCGCGGATGCGAGCAAGGCCGAGCGCGACGTGCTCGGCGCCGTGCGCTACCAGCACAACGTCGCGGTGCTTCATACCGATACGGCGTTGCTGCCGCGCCGGCGGCGCGTGTGGTCGGCGTGGAACTACCTGGGCGGTCGGCCGAGGCGCAAGGGCGGCGAATCGCCCGTGTGCGTGAGCTACCTGCTCAACCAGTTGCAGCCGCTGCCGTTCCGCTCGCCGGTCGTCGTCACGTTGAATCCGGTCGACGAGCCCGCGCCCGGCACCCAGCTCGGCCGCTACGATTACGCGCATCCGCTGCTCGATCTCGCGGCCGTGGATGCGCAGCATCGCCTGCCGATGCTGCAAGGGCGGCGCAATACGTGGTACGCGGGAGCGTGGACAGGCTATGGGTTCCATGAGGATGGACTGAAATCGGCGTTGCGCGTCGCCCGCAGCTTCGGCGTCGCGCCGGCCTGGGCTCGCCCATGAACGCGCCCTTTGCCAGCGACGGCATGGCCGCCCGGCTGCTCGTCGGCACCGTGATGCACGTACGGCTGCGGCCGGTGCGCCATGCGTTCGCGTACCCGCTATTCCAGGTCTGCTGCGACGTCGAGCGGCTGGACGAGATCGACACCGGCTGGTTCGGCATCGATCGCCGGGCCCCGCTCGCGCTCGCCTCCCGCGACTACGGCCCGCGCGACGGCCGCGCGCTCGGCCCGTGGATGCGCGATGTCCTCGCGCACGCCGGCATTCCCGCCGACGGCCCGATCTGGCTGCAGACGATCCCGCGCGTCTTCGGCTACGCATTCAATCCGGTGAGCTTCTGGTACTGCTACGACCGCGCGGGCCGGCTGCGTGCGCTGTACGCCGACGTGCGCAACACGTTCGGTGCGCACCACGGCTACCTGCTGAGTGCGGTGCGTCACGCGCCGATCGACGCCGACACCGTGCTGGTCTGCCGCAAGACGTTTCATGTCTCGCCGTTTTGCGACATCGTCGGCGATTACGCGTTTCGCGTGCGTCAGTGCGGCGACCATCTGAGCGTGGCGATCGACTATCGCGACGACGACGGTCTGCTGCTGCGCACGGCAATCGGCATGCGGTCCGCGCCGCTGACGGCGGCACGCGCATGGCGCGCGCTGGCCCGGCAGCCGCTGAACGCGGTCAACGTCGTCATGCGCATTCATTGGCAAGCGCTGCGGCTGTGGCTCGCGCGCGTGCCGTTCCACGGCAGGACGCCCCCCGGCCGTTCTGCCGCTGCCGGTTCGCCATTGTCCCGTTCGCCGGGCGCGTCGCCACGCGGCCGCTCGGCGATGTCCGATCACGAGGCTCGACCATGACCTTGCTTCGCCTGCTGTCTCCCGCCACGCAACCGGCGATGCCGCTGTCGGCCCGGTTGTTCATCGCGCTGCTCCGGCAAATCCACGACGGTCACCTGACGCTCGTGACGCCCGAAGGCGCGCAGCATGTGTTCGGCGATCCCCACCGCCAGCCGGCCGCGACGCTGCAGGTGCGCGACTGGCGGGCGTGCCGTGCGATCCTGCGCGCGGGCGACATCGGATTCGCGGAAGCGTATCGCGCCGGCTGGATCGACACGCCCGAGCTCGTCGCGCTGCTGCGTCTCGCGATCCGCAACCAGCCGGTGATCGCGAAGACGGTGACCGGCGGCCGCCTGGCACGCCTCTGGTACGCGCTGCGTCACCGGCTGAGGATGAATACGCGGGCCGGCAGCCGCCGCAACATCCACGCGCACTACGATCTCGGCAACGACTTTTACGGTTTGTGGCTCGACGACACGTGGACGTATTCGAGCGCATGCTTCGACGGCGACGCGCAGCGTTCGCTCGCCGACGCGCAAACGGCGAAGTATCAGCGCATCGTCGATTCGCTCGGCCTGCGCGCCGGCATGCGCGTGCTCGAGATCGGCTGCGGCTGGGGCGGGTTCGCCGCGCATGCCGCACGGCAAGGCATCCGTGTGCATGGCGTCACCGTCTCGCAGGCGCAATACGCGCTGGCCCGCGAGCGCATGGCGCGCGACGGGTTGTCCGATCGCGTCACGCTTGAATTGCGCGACTATCGCGACGTCGACGGTCAATACGACGCGATCGTGTCGATCGAGATGTTCGAGGCCGTGGGCGAAACGTTCTGGCCGGTGTACTTCGACACGCTCAGGCAGCGCCTGAAGCCCGGTGCTCGCGCGCTGATTCAGTCGATCACGATCATCGAGTCGCTATTCGACGCGTATCGCACGTCGAGCGACTTCATTCGCGAGTTCATCTTTCCCGGCGGAATGCTGCCGAGCCCGGCGCGTTTCGTCGATGCCGCGCGGCGGGCCGGCCTGGCCGCCGAACCGGTGTTCGCGTTCGGTGACGACTACGCGCGCACGCTGCGCACCTGGCGCGCCGCGTTCGAGGCGCGCATCGACTCGGTGCGCGCGCAACGGTTCGACGAGACGTTCATCCGCACCTGGCGCCTCTATCTCGCCTATTGCGAAGCGGGATTTGCCGAGCGGCGGACCGACGTGATGCATTTCATCGTGTCGCCGGGCGGCTGACATGAGGCGCCGGCTTGCGATGCTCGCCGCAGTCGCGGCCGCGGCGCTTGCCGCACCCTTGTTCGCCGGCGCGAACTGCGTCGACGACATCCCATCGGCGCGACTGATCGGATCCGGCCGGTTCTGCATACTGGGCATCTGTCTGTACGATGCCCAGCTGTGGGCGCCCCGGCCCCCGGGCGCGTTCGACACGCCGTTTGCGTTGTCGCTGGCCTACCGTCATGACGTGAAAGGCGAACGGCTCGTCTCGACGGGCATGGACGAGATCGAGCGCCTCGCACCCGCGCCGTTGCCGGCTGCGACGCTCGATGCATGGCGCCGCGATATCGAACGGGCGTTCACCGACGTATCGCGCGGCGACGTGCTGTGCGGCGTGTATGTGCCCGAGCGCGGCGCACGCTTCTACACCAACGGCCGCCTCACGGCCGAAGTGACCGACCCGGCGTTCGCGCGTGCATTCTTCGCGATCTGGCTCGACCCGCGCACGCGGGCAAAATCGTTGCGCCGTCAGTTGCTGGGCGACGATCCGCGCTGATTCGACAGTGAGCGATGGCGACTGATCCAGTGTATCGACGCGGCAACGTTGCTCGGCCGGGCAGTGCGTCAGAGATCCGTCTCGACGCGTGATTCGCCATGGCCAACAAGATGCACTTGCCCGAGAAGACCTGCGAGACCTGCGGCTTGCCTTTCAGCTGGAGAAAGAAATGGAAAGCCGCGTGGGACGAAGTCCGATATTGCTCGGAGCGTTGCCGTCGGAATCGGCGGCCGCCTTCCCGCATGAAGACGAACGCTGAACGTCGTTGACTTCGCGTTGATGATCCGGTCGCGAGCAGCGCGCGGGCCCGGATAGCGCTTCGATCTGGCCGAGACGGAATGCTCGCCCCTGTTTCGGGCAACCGGGATCGATCGGCACCGGCGCGCGCAGGCGCGCTCGTGAGCGCGGCCCTCCACCTTCCCCTTCCCCACGGCCGTCTGGATTGCAGCATGCCCGGTTGCCTCCAGGCGGTTCACGCCGCCCTGTCTCAGTTGCACGACGCTGGCGGGAATGCGCGGTCATGTTCGTTGGCGTAAACGGCCGCAGGCCGGATCCTGCTGCATCGACTCGAAAATGTGCGACACGATTGATTCACGTATCGAAATCGCCCCCTTCCGGCGTACTTTCTGCCCCATCCCCACCGGTCGTTGTCGCCATAGCGTTGACCCTGAAAGTCGTTTCGCATGCATCAAAGACCCGCAATGCGCTTGCAGAAATAAGCATTCACGTGCTGAAAGCGCAATTTTCCGATGCTGAATCGACAACTGACGCATAAACGTCCAGCACAAATTATTTCATGAATCACTTTTCCGCTTCACTTCCCGGAAAATTTGCATACAATCCAGCTGTGCCGCATGAATCGACCGAGGGAGGCCCCGTGCCAACACGCAATCACGACATCAAGCCGCGCCGGTTTCCGGCGTGTCCGGCTTCATTGATGGCGCGCGTGTCCGTTGCCCCGGCACGCAGCCCGTCACACCACGTCGGTGCGGCGCCCGACCGGTCGATCGCATCGCGCTTGCGGGTCGCCGCGCAGCAGCGCGGCCAACGCTGCCGGCGCCGCTCGCCGCAGCTGACCGACGGGTGTGCAAGCGCCTGCCTGAACGGCGCACTGCCCGAACGGCGATCGAACACCGTCGCGGCTCGCGCGTGTCCGACGCTGCTCGTCACGGGCGGCCTGACTGCCTCCGACGAAACGATCGAGCAATTCGGCCTGCACGTCAGCGAGCGCGTCGAGTCGGTGTCGCGGGCGCTCGTACAGCCAGGCCTGGCTGTCGACGCCCTGATCGCCGAGGTCTCGTCGTTGCATATGGATCTGGCCATTCAATTCGTGTCGCTGGCGCAGGCTCGCCGTGTCCGCGCGGCCGCGATCATCTATGCGTACGGCAGCGCGCAGGCCCTCTCGTTGATCCGCCTTGCAGGGTTCCACCTGTTTCACTCGGTCGGCGGACGTATCGACCAAACATACGTCCTGACCCAGTTGCAACAATCCGCCGCCGTCATGCTCGCAGCGAAGCCGACGGCGAACGACCCTATGTTGTGGTTCCGCCGGGACGTCGGCGGCTGCGCCCCGCCAACGCCAGTCGGTCCGTCGTGCGGGATCAGGACCGGATCTCCGGTGACGCTGCCGGGCCGCCATGCACGCCCGCGTGCGCGCAGGTGAGCGTCACCCGGTCGGCGCGTCGTCGAAATAGCGGCGGCGTTCGGCCGATTTTTACGCAAGGAACACAGGGAAATCACCGCATCGCCTCAGTCGCGATCCATCGCATGACCCCCTAACCTCGAGAAAAGAACCGAAATGGGCAATCTGATCGACGCTCCCGAGCACACCCTGACTGCGATCGACGAGGGCATTCCCCTGTCGCACCTCATCCGTCGTCGGCTCGAGAGCGCGGGCGCGCGCTTCCATGCAAACGACAACATCGCCGCGCACCTGCGCGACGGCGAGCTGGATGCTCTGCAGAACGAAGTGGCGCAGGGAATGGAAGCGGTGCTGCGCTCGCTCGTGATCGATGTCGACAACGACCACAACACCCGCGAAACCGCGCGGCGCGTCGCGAAGATGTTCATCCGCGAAGTGTTCGCGGGCCGCTACGACGCGGCGCCGTCCGTCACCGAATTTCCGAACGTCGAGCGGCTGGACGAGCTGCTGATCGTCGGGCCGCTGCGCGTGCGCAGTGCCTGCTCGCATCATCTTTGCCCGATCATGGGCCGCATCTGGATCGGCGTACTACCTAGCGCCGCGTCGAATCTGATCGGCCTGTCGAAGTACGGCAGGCTGGTGAACTGGGTCATGACGCGTCCGCAGATCCAGGAAGAAGCAGTCAAGCAGATTGCCGACCTCCTCGAATCGCGCATCTCGCCCGATGGGCTTGCCGTCGTCCTCGAGGCCGAGCACTTCTGCATGCATTGGCGCGGCACCAAGGACGACCAGGCAAAAATGACCAACAGCGTGATGCGCGGGAAATTTCTCGCGGACGCATCGCTTCGCCGAGAGTTTCTCGCCTTGTTGTCCGGAAAGAATGCGTAAAGCGCACGACTGGCATTCGTGACGAATGTGCCGGCACCGTGCCCGGCCATGAGCCGCGCCCGCTCGTCACCGCGTGCGCGCAACAGCAGGACGCGCAAAGCCATACGGAGTTCCCGATGAACGGTTCGCACGATTCACTCCGCCCGTCTTCCGGCCAGGGGCGATCGACGACGCTGCATTCAGGCAGGCAGCCACGCCGGGGCGCGTCCCGCGGGCGGTCGTGCCCCGGCGGCAGAACCGAATTCACCGCCGATGCGGTCGTTCAGCCCGACGAATCACCCGACCCGCATGCGGAACTCGACTCGTTGCTGTCGCGCGTCGCCGCCGGCGACGAGCACGCGTTCGCGCAGCTGTATCGACTGACGGCGGCGCGGCTGTACGGGGCGATCGTCCGGATGATCCGCGACCGCCACGAAGCGGAAGACCTGCTTCAGGACGTGTTCACGACGGCGTGGCGTCGCGCCGATTCATTCGACGCCGGACGCGGCACGGCGATGACCTGGCTGATGACGCTCGCACGCAATCGGACCATCGACCGGATCAGGCAGCGCCGCGAGCTTCCGCTCGACGACGAACTGGCGCTGTCGATCCCCGACGAAAAACCGACGCCCGATCTCGGTGCGCAGGCGAGCCAGGAGCGCCTGCGTCTGGAGCGCGGGCTCGCGCATCTGGGCAAGCGGCAGGCGTATGTGCTGCGCGAAGCGTTTCATGGCGGCGCGTCCTATGCGGAGCTGGCCGAACGCATGCAGGTGCCGCTCGGCACGATGAAGAGCTGGATTCGGCGCAGCCTGATGCGACTCAAGACGTATCTCGAGCCATGAGCGCGTGAATCACTTCGCGGTTCGAGGACACTCGAAACACCTCCGCGCGTCCTGACCAACCTCGCGACACCGAGCGGTGCCGCTCCGAAGCATGCTGCCGGCTCGCGCTTCACGAACCACCTTTTCGGACGAAAACCCGCCGATTGAATCACTTTCCTGCTTCGTATTTCACGCAAACTGCGTACAATCCCGAGACAACAGCAGGTCGACTTCAGGAGAGCAACGATGCCCCCTCGCAAGGATCGCGATACGCCGCACCGCTATCGCAGCGGCGAGGCCGCGCGCCTGGCGCGCATGCCGGCAGCCACGCTGAGAATCTGGGAAAGGCGCTATGGCGTGATTGCTCCGCCCAAAACGCCGTCCGGACAACGGATGTACTCGGACGACGACGTCCAGCGAATTCGTTTGCTGAAAACGCTCGTCAATCAGGGCCACGCGATCGGGTCCATCGCCAGCCTGAGCCGCGAGGAACTCGAGGCGTTGTCGTTGACGAATACGCGTGACCCGTCGTTTCACGAGACAAGCGTGCGCCTCGCGGTCGTCGGCGCGCTTTCGATTCCGGAATCCGCGATAGCGCGCATGGGAATCCGGATCGCCGCGCGAATCGACTCGATCGACGACGCGAGCGCGCATGCGGGTACGCCAGTCGACGCCCTCATCGCGACGACCACGTCGCTCCATGAGGATGTCGTTTCGCAGCTCGCTGCCGTGGCGCAACAGCTCAACGCGCACGCCGTGGCCGTCGTGTACGCGTTCGGCACGGCAGAGGCGGTCGAGCTGGCGCGTCTGTCGGGGTTCGAGCTGTTCCGGTCGACGGAAGGCCAGACCAACCCGATAGCCATTATGTCGAGACTGGCGCAAGCCGTCGTCAAGTCGCGCCAATCGAATGACGCGGATCGCGGGCTTTGGCTGCGCACGCGGCGACGCTTCGACGACGCGACGCTCGCGTCGCTCAGCGGCCTGTCCACCACCGTCAAATGCGAGTGTCCGCGTCATCTCTCCGAATTGATCATGCAGCTCGGTGCGTTCGAGCGATACAGCGACGAATGCGTGTCGCGATCGCCGGCCGATGCGCTGCTGCATCGCCACCTTGGAGACGCGGCGAATCGGGCAGCCGAATTGCTCGAGACGGCGCTGGCCGTCATTCTTCGCGAAGAGGGATTAGGCGGAACCACGCCGGAACTGAAGGCGCTGTAGCGCGGCAAGCGCCGCCGGCCGTTGCGGCCTGGCCGCGACGACAGGTGGCGATGCGCTTTCGCGTGCAATGCGGGGCTTGCCTCGATCACTGAGCCGAAACCGAAGCCCGAGCCGCTGCGGCAGGCGACGTCGGCTGTCTGCTCGTGGTGCCGGCATTCGACGCATTCGCGACGCGATCCACGAACGCGGAGAGATCGTCGAGCACGGACGCCACGCCTCGCAACGGCGCGCCCAGAACGCCGACGATCGACGCATGGCTCACGTTCCCGTAACGCATGACCACGACGGTATCGCCCCTGTCTTGCAGCGCGCGCGCGAAGCGGGTCGTGTTGCCGTGCTCGACCACCGTGTCGTTCTCCGCGACGGCCAGCCACATCGGCGGCTCCGTACCCTGGATGAATCGAATGGGCTGGCTCGCGGCGCGCGCTTCCTCCGGGAAGATCCTTTCAAGCGTGGTGTCCCGCAGCGGCAGGAAATCATAAGCCCCGGCCAGGCCAATCACGCCAGCGATATCGCTCTTGCGCATCTCCTGTGCCGCCAGATAGCGGCCGTCGGTCGCAAGCAATGCGGCAATCTGCGCACCCGCGGAGTGCCCCATCAGAAACAGGCGACGTGGATCGCCGCCGAACGCAACTGCATGCTCGCGCGCCCACGCCACCGCCTGCGCCGCATCGTCGACGAAACCGGGAAAGGTAGTCGCCGGATACGTCCTGTAGTCGGGTAAGACGGCAACAAAACCCCTCGACGCGAGCGCCTCTCCCACGAACAGATAGTCCTTGCGCTCGCCGGACTGCCAGCTTCCGCCGTAAAAGAACACGACCACCGGGGCGCCCGCACTCGCATCGGCCGGCCAGTGATGCAAGACGCGCGTGGGCAAGTAGACGTCGAGCACGTGGCGTTCGCCGGATCCGTACGGGATACCGGCGAAAAGGCTGAACGTGTAGCTCGGCGTCAGCGCATTCAGGAGCCGCACCGGGCTACACGCGGCGAGGAGACCGGCCGCGAGCAGCACCGACAGGACGGCAAGTCCGACTTTCATGTTCATGAATATCCTCACACCTGACGATTCCGGCCGCATCCGCCGCCTTGTATGTCGTTTACGGAGCTTGCGCGCAAGCGGATGCATGCATCGCACGGCAGCCGCCCCCCTTAACGACATCCCGATCTTCCCTGCGCAAGTGCATCCGTCCGCAATGGAGCGTCGTATGTGAAATGGATAGATGAATCAGCGCGGAATGCCGGCAATCGCTCCGTGCGACGCAATCGTACGGCGGTGGATCCGCTCGTCGACGATAGCGAGACCTGTCTGCCATGAACGTTCTACCTGCCGTTTTCCGCGAGATGCAACGTCGACGGTGCGGCATGGCGAGCATGCCGTTACTGATCCCGCGCGAACGATCATGAGAAGCACTCCAAATCAACTGACGTCCCGCACGCAAAAGTCTGGGGTCGCTCGCGTATACGTCTATCTCGCGACCACCCAAACAGGATGGCTGGTCTGCGTAATGACAGCCGCATCGCATCACGCCGCGTGGGGCGTCACCTATGCGCTGATCGCGACAGTCGGCCATCTTCTCTTCGCGCGTCGACCCACATCCGAGGCGCGGATTGTGATCACGGTCACAGTGTTCGGGTGGTTATGGGACAGCGCCGTTGCCCATTCCGGCCTGCTCGTGTACCCGAACGGCGTTTTTCTCAAAGGCACAGCACCGTACTGGCTCGCGGGGCTGTGGGCGCTGTTCGCGATTCAACTCAATACCGTGCTGCACTGGCTTCGAGCGCGACCGCTCATCTCGGCGCTCGTCGGCGCGATCGCCGGCCCGGCGTCCTTTCGCGCTGGTGCGGCGCTGGGAGCCGTTCATTTCAAGGATCCGGCCGCAGCGCTCGTCGTTGTCGCAACCGGCTGGGCGTTCATCTTGCCGGCCGCGCTTGCGATTGCAAGCCATTGGGATGGCGTAACGCCTCATTCTCCTGCGCCAACCGGCGCAGACGACATGAACGACGCCCGCGCCGGATAGAGCCGGGAGCCTCGCAAGCCGGCTTTATCTCCGATCATGCGAAGCACGCGAATCGTTCGCATTGACGATGCCAAAAATGAGTCGTTGAACAAGTTCTTTAGTGAACTCGAATGGAGAAAATTCTCGTAATACCTGCTCCATCACGGCAAACCCGCCGCTGCATCCGCTCTCGCGCCTCCATCGTATCTGCGTATGTCATCCAGCCAAGATGCTTGGCGTCCCACCTCGGGAAATGGCGTCGCGATGGCATCCAGAGGAGACAACTCATGAAGCTTTTCATCGGTATCGTCGTTGCCGCAGCGGCGCCGTTCGCGCTCAGCGCTTGCGGAGGCGGAGATGACATTGCGCCCGTGGCAGCGCAACATCCGGAGAATCAGGCCATCTGGGCCGCGCTCGGCGGTGATTCGGCTGCCCCCGGCGTGGTGGCCGGCGTGGTCGATGCAGCTGTCGCAGGCCTGTTGGCGGACCCGGTCGAAGCGCCCTATTTCGCGGCGGTAACCGGTAATGCCAGCCACAGCAGTGCCGCCCATGACACGCCTGCGCGGCTTGAAGCATGTCTCACGCTGCAGTTTGAATCGCTCCTCGGCGGTCCGTACACCTACCCCGGCCCCGTCAAGGTGGCCGGAGACATCGACGCTCAACCGGAGATGTGTCAAGACATGACGACAGCCCATAACGACGTCGGCGTTCCAGGATGCGTGTTCGACCAGTTCATGGTGGATCTCGTCGCGACGCTGCAAAGCAAACTCCCGGCCGCAGACTTTGCCGCACTGACGTCGACGACAAATGGAACGTACACGCTCACCGAGAAAAACTCGGCCGGCATCCCGGTCGGCACAAAATTCCAGTTCAGTGCGGTGCCTATCCTCTTCAATTTGCGTAATACCATCATCAGCGCCACACCCGGCGGCCCGGTGTATCTTCCGCCGACGGTTGCGACATCATGTACGGGCTGACAGCGGTGCGAAGCACCCACGTGATCGCGTGGGTCGCTACGGCACTCTCCGTGAGTGTTGCCGGCATCGGCTGGTTGCACACGACCCAAGGGCGACGGCTCCTCACCGAGCTGGGCGTGAAGTGTCCAGTGGATTCCGTCGATTCCCGAACGGTGCTGTCGATTCGGAACAAAGCCATTTTGCAGGAGAAAGGTGTATCAGCGGCCCCGCAACGTCCTGCGTTCGGCCTGCAGCTTGATCGCAGTACGGAAGCGGACGTGCTGGAAAAAATGCCGCGATATAACGCGCAGTGCGTCGAATTGACCCGAGGCTTACGCTACCTGCGCTGTCGAGGCGTGCCTGCAGAAATGCTCGGCTCGACCGGCCCACCCGTGAGCGAAATATGGTTCAGTTTCGCGCCGGATCGCACGTTGATGGCCATCAATGTGTACCGTCGCGACATGTCCGTGGAGGAAACACGACTGAGCTGGCAGATCGCCGTCCGGCATCTGCACGATGTGCTCGGCGCACCCACATCGGTGTCGGGAGATACCACGCTGGAATCGCTGATAGGCAAACCCGTGGCGGTTGCACGGGTAAGCTACGCCTATTCGGATTACGTAGCGACGGTCACCGCATCCCACCTGCCATACGGGGGATTGGCAGTCCGCGAGCAGTACATGTCTGCCGCGGTCAAGCAGGAAGGATAAACCGGGCTCGTGAACACGATGCTCGATGCCGCCATCGAAGCAATCGATCGCAGCAACAGCCGGCCTGTGGTCCATTCGGATCGCGGCGTGCGTTATCGCTGGCCAGACCGGCTTACCGGGATGCGTGAGGCCACCTCGAGCAACCTCGGCCGCCGCACAACCTGGCCGACTCTCGGTGCATCCTCGCGCAGCGTTAAAATAGCGCCCCTTCTCACAGGAGACGAAAATGTCCTGGTTCGTTTACGAAGTGCCCGAATACCACGAAGACGCTGCGCGCATCGAGCCCTTCAGTGACCTCCGTAGCCGTGTGCTGCAAATCAGTGGCCCGGCCATGGCCGACGAACTGGAAAGCGTTCGCGAGAACGCCGCAGCGACGGTCGACAGCCCCGAGCGCCCGTTGCGTACGCCGGAAAATCCGCATGTCTTTCCGATTCCTTACGCCAATTCCATGATCCTGGTCGGGTTCATCTTCGATCTGAAACGCGAATTCCGGCAACTGGTCGTGTCACCCGTGGAAATGCCCTGGCTGAAAGACGCATAAATGGTGAGCAGGCCCGGTTGGTCCACCGCTGATCACGCCGCCGCGACGAATGACGGTCAAACGTCATATTATGATATTTAAGGATCGCTGAAAGAATGACCCGGGCAGCGAGGCAGCCATGCGTCGCCCGCGCTTGCCGGAACCTGTCGCGGGGCGTATGGTTAATTTCTCTATCGCCCTGTTCCGGGAGATATCAAAATGGCTGCCATGCAATCCGCGGCCACGCCCCTCTCCGACGAGGAAGCCCGGCGCCAGTTACGCCGCGCCGTCATCGCCAGCACGATTGGCACCACGATCGAATGGTATGACTTCTTCCTCTACAGCACGGTCACCGGCCTGGTCTTCGCAAAGCTGTACTTCCCGCAATCCCACCCGCTCGTCGGTACGCTGCAGGCGTTCCTGATCTATGCCGTCGGCTTCGTCGCACGACCGGTCGGCGCGGCGATCTTCGGCCATTACGGCGACCGCATCGGCCGCAAGGCCACACTGATCGTGACCCTGTTGCTGATGGGGCTCGCCACGTTCGCCGTGGCCTTCGTTCCGACCTACGCCGCGATCGGCATCTGGGGCGCCGTCATCCTCACGGTATTGCGTTTCATCCAGGGCGTCGGCGTGGGCGGCGAATGGGGCGGCTCGGTCCTGATGTCGATGGAGTGGGCGCGCACCAATGCGCATCGCGGTTTCGTCGCGTCGTGGCCGCAGTTCGGCGTGCCGGCGGGCTTGTTTCTCGCCAACCTTGCCGTGCTGGCCATGAGCTGGTTTTCCGGCAACGCATTCCTGACGTGGGGCTGGCGCGTGCCGTTTATCCTCAGCGTCGTGCTGGTCGCGATCGGGCTCTATATCCGCCTGAATATTCTCGAGACACCGATCTTCGCGAAGCTGCTGGCCGAGCGCCGGATCGAGAAGACACCGATGCTCGAAGTGCTGCGCAAGCAGCCGCGGGATATCGTGCTGTCGGCGTTTGCGCGGATGGCCGAACAGGCGCCCTTCTACATCTATACGGCGTTCGTGTTCACGTACGGGATCACGGCGCTGGGCGTCACGCGCGAACTGCTGCTGGCCGCTGTGCTGGCCGCCTCCGTGGTCGAGTTCGTCACCATTCCGCTGTTCGGGCACGTGTCGGATCTGATCGGCCGGCGGCGGATGTACATGATCGGTGCGGCTGCCGTCGGCATGTTCGGATTCGTCTACTTCGCGATGGTCGATAGCCGGAACCCGGTGTGGATCTTCGTGGCGATCGTGTTGTCGCTGGTCCCGCATTCGATGATGTATGGGCCGCAGGCTGCATTGATCGCCGAATCGTTCACCGGGCGGCTGCGGTATAGCGGCGCGTCGATGGGTTATCAGCTCGCGTCGGTCATTGCCGGTGGCCCGGCGCCGCTGATCGCGACCGCGCTGTTTGCCTACTACCACTCGGGGTATGCGATCGCGGCGTACGTGCTGGTGTGTGCGGTGCTGAGCGTGGTCGCCGCGTCGAAGCTCGGCGACTATACGAACAAGGATATTTCGCGGGAATACGACGACGCTCGGGGATTGGGCGATCACGGGCACGCGCCGCCGGTCACTTGACGAACGGGCCCGCTCAGGCCGGCGCTGACGCCTGCAGCCGCGATCCTATCGCGTCACGGGCGCGAAATGGACATGGCTTGCGGGCGCATCGAGACTGCTTTGGCGGCCGACATGCCGCGAGACGGCGCCGGGCGCCGCAGAACAGCGACCCGCCCCGTCCGGCGCGGGTCTGACGACAGGACGCGATACGCGAGCCGAGACGTTCGTGATCCGGCGCTCGCCGTCCGGCGAACGCGTTCCATCTCGATCGAAATGGGGAGAGTCGCCGGACGGCGCGTTCGCCGCTATCGCGCAGCGGCTCGCCCGGCGTAACCGGATTATCGTTCGCTGACCTTCACGCGTGGTTGCCATTCGGCCTCGGCGCCCTGCGTGCCTTTCAGATGAGCAGGCGTCGCGTCCTGCGTGTGCGCGTCGAGGCGGCGCGCCGCCTCGGTGTCGAGATGCCGGCCATCGAACGTCGACTGGCGACGGGTAATCATGTTGATGCGAAGGCGTTTTGCCGCCATGGTCGGTATTCCTTGAGAAAACGGTACCTCGCCGACTGGCGAAGTGCCATAGATTTACGCGAGAAAGATGTCGCTGCGATGACGCGGCGCGCGAGGCGAATCCCCCGCCATCGCCTTGCTTGCCGCATGCACCACAGCGGCCGGCGCCCGGGCCGCCTGCTCCATCGCCTCAAGGTAGCGGTGGACGCAAGCCACTCGTGATGGACAACAAGCAGCGCTTCGAGTTCAGTTTGCTCGGTGGTCGCCAAGGTCACGCGTCACCGCTCTGCGCTCCTTCGTCCTTTTGCCGTTCCAGATGAACACCCGTGCCGGTCGTTGCACGAATGAATCGGCTCGTGTCGAATACCGAAACCGAACGGCACCAGCAACGCATCGAAGGCCGACATGCGGGGATGGGACGCTGAGCCAATCGATCTTTTTTGCGACGCCCGAGCCGCCTGGTGGACGTCATCCCGGCACAAAAATCCCCACGGCTGCAATTGCCATTGCAAGTGTTGCAAGCCACCCTCCCCACGCAAGCGGCCCCGCAATGGCGAATTCGCCCATGACCCGCTTGCTCCGAGCCATCAGCATCATGATGACCATGATGGGGACCGCCGTTACCCCGTTGATCACGGCGCTCCAATACAACGCGCGGATCGGATCGAAATGCATGAACGTGATGGCAACACCACCCACGGTCGCCAATGCGATGACCGCATAGAATTCTCGCGCGAGCGTCAACTTCAGGGCGAGGCTATTGCGCCAGCGGAATGTGCCGGCCGCCGCGTATGCGGTCGATCCGGCGAGCACCGGCAGCGCCAGCAGGCCGGTGCCGACGATCCCGAGCGCGAACAGCATATAAGCGAAGCGACCCGCGATCGGCGCAAGGGCCCGCGCGGCGTCAGCCGACGTCTTGACCTCGATGTGGTGCGCATGCAGCGTAGCCGCCGCGGTGAGCACGATGAAGAAGGCAATGACATTCGATACGCCCATCCCCAGCCAGGTATCGAAACTGATTCGGCGCAGTTGCGCCGGGGCCTGGTGGGGAACGCGGCGAAGCGGCCCCTCGCGCGGCGCGGATTGCAGTTCCTCGACTTCCTGCGAGGCCTGCCAGAAGAACAGGTACGGGCTGATGGTCGTGCCGAGGACAGCGACGACCGTCGTGAGGTAGTCCGATTGCAGCACGATATGCGGCCATACGATCGCGCGGCCCACCTCGGTCCACTGGATCGGGACGATCAACGCAACCGCCACATAAGCGAGCAGGATCAGCGCCGTCCACTTGAGAAGGCGTGCGTACCGTTCATAGGGAACGAACACCTGAAGCACGACCGACAGGCCACCCAGCCCAACCACGTAGAGCTGGTGCGGCCCGGGGAGCAGCAAGCCGGCCGCGGCGCCCATCGCCGACAGGTCGGCGGCGATGTTGATGACGTTGGCGATCATCAGCAGCACGACCGCGCTGTAGAGCAGCCACATCGGGTAGTGAGCCCGCATGTTCGATGCAAGCCCCTTGCCGGTCACTCGCCCGATCCGCGCGCTCACCAGTTGGATGGCCGTCATGAGCGGGTAGGTCAGGAGGAGGGTCCATAGCAATTCGAATCCGAACTGCGCGCCGGCTTGCGAATACGTACCAATGCCCGACGGATCGTCGTCGGCCGCGCCGGTAATCAAGCCGGGGCCAAGGCGACGTACCCAGTTCGGGCCGGCGGGCTTAGGCGCGGTTTTCTCGAATTCGAGCGGTTCAGGGTCGTTCATGATGGCGGCCTCCCGATACGGCCTCAGCAATTCACGTACCCGTCCAATACGGTCGCCATCCGATACGCGCGGTGGTTCGATCCTCGTGGATCACGCGAGGCCTCCCCCTCACGCTTGTTTCTGCGTGATGTTTCGAGTCACGCTGGTCGGGCGGGACGGCCGCTTGTTGCGGGGTCCGCCTGCCCTCCATCGGGATATCGATCGCGACCGGGTCGCTGCACGGTGACGCTGCGGGCGATCCGGCTGGAGGCCACCGCACCGCCCCGTGCCGGCCCGGCCCGGCCGATCATTGGATCGGCGACGTCGTACCCAGCTTCTCCGACAGCATCCGCTCATACACGCCGAAGTGCAGATCGACCTCCTTTTGCGTGACGGGCGTGACCGTGATGTTGATCTGGTCAGGCAGCAGGCCCAGCACCACCGCCACGGCCGCTTCGAGTTGCGGCGCACAAAACTTGTCCTCCGCCATCGTGGTGCCCACGACGACGTCGTAAGTCTTTTCCTGCCGGCAGACGACCTCGACGAGCCGAGCCCGCGCGCTCATGTTGTTGTCGATCGCCAGCCGGACGACCTCCGCCACGGTGCGCATCGACTCGGTCGGAAACCCCCTCGTCGAGCGCAGCCGAATACGGTGTCTGCCGAGCGTAATCCAGTCCGTGTCGAATTCCATGGCGCCCTCCGTAATGCAGTACCGATTCGCCGCGATGATAGGGTCCAGCGCGACAATTTCAAGGGCAAAAAATGAGGGTTTTCCCCTTGAAATTCTCCGCAGAATTCCTATCTTAAGTTTCGCTCAGGCAGACGCGCGGGTCGCTTCATTCCGCGCGCTGCGTGTTTCGATTTGTTTGCCATGCAGTCCGGCAGGCGAACTGGAGCGCGTAGGCCCGTTCGCCTCCATGCTGCGACAAGCCAGGAGGACAAGATCATGAGCGATCTCTATTTCGGAACCGACCTCTTCAGCGAGTTCGACCGCCTGCAGCAGCAGATGGCGCAACGCTTCGGCGGTTTCCCGTCCAGCATTCGCGCGAGCCGTTTCGGCACGTTCCCTCAGATCAATATCGGCGCGACAGACGATTCAATCGAGATCGTCGCGTTCGCGCCCGGCGTCGACGCCGCCGCGCTCGATGTGTCGATCGACAAGGGGCTGCTGACCATTGGCGGCGAACGCAAATCGGCACAACGCGACAGCGGGGGTGAGCGGCGCACCTATGCGCAAGAGCGCTTTGCCGGAACGTTCCGGCGGGTCATCGAGCTGCCCGAGGCCGCCGATCCCGACAAGGTCCAGGCGCACTACGAAAACGGGTGTCTATCCATCAGCATTGGCAAGCGTGAATCGTCCAGGCCGCGTGCCATCGCTGTCCAGTAAGAGAGGGAGCCGATCATGAAAGACACTACCCAACTGGCGGAACGCGACGCGTCCGCCGTTGCGCGTCGCGATACCGAACAGGCCGTGCGCCGGATGACACTCGTGCCGGCCGTCGACGTCTACGAGGACAGTCAAGGCGTCACGCTGTGGGCCGATTTGCCCGGCGTGACGAAGGACAAGCTGGACGTGAAGGTTCACGACAGCAGCCTCCTGATCGAAGCCGAGGCCGTGGTGCCGACGCCGGCCAATCTGCGGCTTCAGCATGCCGAGGTTCGGGAGCCGCATTTCGCCCGCACGTTTACGCTGTCGGCGGATCTCGACTCGTCCCGGATCGAGGCGAGCCTTCAGGACGGGGTGCTGAAGCTGACCATCCCGCGCCGCGACGAAGCGCGTCCACGACGCATCGAAATCAAGACCCGCTGACGCGTCATGAGCCAAGGCTCAGCGCGCCCCTCCGTCGACGCAGAACAGGATCAGCGACGCTTCGCTGCCTGAGTTGACGCAGGCCTATGGGTGAGGACACGCGCTCCGGATCCGCACGATCCCCGTGACGCGAATCACGGCGCGCGTGTCCGCACCGGACGGCTACGCCAGGCTCAAAACAGACTGGAGATCAATCGGAGGACGCCATGAATGCCGATCCGAAAAAGTGGAACCCGTTCAAGTTCCTTCGCGGGGCCACCCGCAAGTCCGATCCGGAAGGCCCGGACAGTCCGCCGACAGGCGAGCCGGGGCGTGCGTCATGGCCCGACATTTCGCGACTGTTTTCACGAGAACCATGGCGCGCCATGGAGGAATTCCTTCATGACCCGTTCGCCGGCAACGGCGCGCTCGAACGGTGGTTTGGCGACTTCAGTTCATCGCGCTTCCAGCCGCGCATCGACGTCGTCGATGAAGGCCCGGTGCTGCGCGTGACCGCCGAACTGCCCGGAATGGAGCGCGAAGATCTGAAGGTGAGCGTCGAGGATGGCGCCATCGTGCTGCGCGGAGAGAAAAGGCAAGACGTGCGCAGTGAAGAAAACGGTTGCTACCGGCTGGAGCGCGCCCATGGAAGCTTCGTGCGCACGATCCCGATGCCGGACAATGCCGACCCTGAGCACACCTTGGCAAAATTCGACAACGGTGTCCTCACGTTGACCGTACCGAAATCGGAGCCGGCCAGGCCCACCAGTCGCACGATCGATATCGGCTGAGCGGGTTTCCCGTGCCATCGACGCGATCGAGTCAGGAGGACAACTGATGGATGTCGACGCGCATCATGCCCCGCGTGTCGCTTGGAACCGGCGGGGCCGATTCAGTCTTCCTCCATCAGATAGCGAATCACGAGTGCCGGATCGGCGATATCGAGAATCAGTCGGCGCAGAATCCGTCGGCGCATGTGGTCCGCGTCGAGGCTCCAGGGCGCCCCCTTCTCGTTGAGATAACGGGTGATGGCGTCCCGGTGATCGGCGTTTGCCGGCAAATCGAGCCGAACAGCCAGCAGTCCTGCCACGACGTCGTCAAGCTCGATGTCGAGCGGTTTCGAGTCGATGCAAAGTTCGAGTTTCATGTCGATCATCGGCAAAAAGGGGCGCCGCATGAGGTGAGGCAGCCTGCGGCGCCAAACGACTTGCACCGGCCGCGACTGTTGGCCGGTGCGTACACGACCCGCTGCCGGGGGTCAGTGCTCGAACTCAGGTGCGACCGACTGCCCCGGTTTGGGGTCTTTCGGCGCTTCGGCGACCGTTGCGTCCGTCGTCAGGATGAGCCCGGCAATCGATGCGGCGTTCTGCAATGCCGTGCGCGTGACCTTGGTCGGATCGACCACACCCGCCTCGACAAGATCGCCATATTCACCGGTGGCCGCGTTGTAGCCAAAGTTGCCCTTGCCTTCAATCACTTTCGCCACGACGACCGACGGTTCATCGCCGGCATTCGCGGCGATCACACGCAGCGGTGCTTCGAGCGCGCGCAGCACGATCTGAATGCCCGCGTCCTGATCGCCGTTGGCGCCTTTCAGGCTCGTCGCCGTGGAACGCGCGCGCAGCAGCGCCACGCCGCCACCCGGCACGATGCCCTCCTCGACCGCCGCGCGGGTGGCATGCAGCGCATCGTCGACGCGATCCTTTTTCTCCTTCATTTCGACTTCGGTGGCGGCCCCGACCTTGATGACGGCCACCCCGCCGGCCAGCTTCGCCACGCGCTCCTGAAGCTTCTCGCGATCGTAGTCGCTCGTGGCTTCGTCGATCTGCGTACGGATGGACTTCACGCGCGCCTCGATGTGCTGCGCGTCGCCCGCGCCGTCGATGATGATCGTGTCGTCCTTGCGAACCTCGACGCGCTTCGCGCCGCCGAGGTCGTCGAGCGTGGCCTTCTGCAGTTGCTTGCCGGTTTCTTCCGAGATGACGGTTGCGCCGGTGAGGATGGCGATGTCTTCCAGCATGGCCTTGCGCCGGTCACCAAAGCCGGGCGACTTGACGGCCACGACCTTGAGGATGCCTCGCATCGCGTTGACCACGAGCGTGGCCAGCGCTTCGCCATCGACGTCTTCGGCAACGATCAGCAGCGGCTTGCCTGCCTTGGAGGCCGCCTCGAGGATCGGCAGCAGATCCCGGACGTTCGAGATCTTCCTGTCGTGCAACAGGATCAGCGCGTCGTCCAGATACGCCGCCTGCTTTTCCGGATCGTTGATGAAGTAGGGGCTGACGTAGCCGCGATCGAACTGCATCCCTTCAACGACATCCAGCTCGTTCTCGAGGGACTTGCCATCCTCGACCGTGATGACCCCTTCCTTGCCGACTTTCTCCATGGCGTCCGCGATTATCTTGCCGATCGCCTCGTCGGAGTTGGCCGAGATCGAACCCACCTGCGCGATTTCCCGGTTCGTGGAAATCGGCTTGGACAGTTTGCGCAGTTCATCCAGCACGGCGGCCACGGCCTTGTCGATGCCGCGCTTGAGGTCCATCGGATTCATGCCGGCGGCAACGTGCTTCATGCCTTCCTGCACGATCGCCTGCGCGAGCACGGTGGCCGTGGTGGTGCCGTCGCCGGCCACGTCGGCGGTCTTCGATGCGACCTGCTTGACGATCTGCGCGCCCATGTTCTCGAAGCGGTCCTTCAGCTCGATTTCCTTCGCGACCGACACGCCGTCCTTCGTGATGGTGGGCGCGCCGAAGCTGCGCTCGATCACCACGTTGCGGCCTTTCGGCCCGAGCGTGACCTTCACGGCATCGGCCAGCACGTTCACGCCGTCGACGATGCGGGCGCGGGCGCTGTCGTGGAATTTGACGTCTTTTGCACTCATCTTGTGGCTCTGGATAGAAGTCGTTGATGCGATGTGTCACGAACACCCGGTGGGGTTCGCGAGCTGCCCGGGATCTCAGGCGGCCTGGCGGGACGCGCCGGTATCGGCCTCGAGGACGCCCATGACGTCCTCCTCGCGCATGACGAGGAGTTCCTCGCCATCGACCTTGACGGTCTGGCCCGCGTATTTGCCGAAGAGAACCTGGTCACCCGCTTTCAACTGGAGCGCGCGAAGCGTTCCATCCTGCAGCAGCCGGCCACTGCCGACCGCGACGACTTCACCCTGCTCGGGCTTTTCCGCGGCCGAATCGGGAATCACGATGCCCGAGGCCGTCGTCCGCTGCGTTTCGATTCGCTTGACGATAACCCGGTCGTAGAGGGGACGAATCTGCATTCTCATCTCCTGAGCGATTAAAGGATCGAAAAAGGAATCCGCCTGCCGGGCATGGCGACGCAAGCGCCGCTGCCGGGCAGCCGTGCCACTGTCTGGCGGAAAGCGAAATAGAGGTGCTGGTCGCCCGCTTCAAGGGGGGCGAAATCGGCTCTTTGTAACAAATTGTTTCATCCCGCCAAGACGATGGCCGTGGCCGTCCCGCCGCCGCTCACGCCTGCCTGGCCGTGGCCTGCGCCGCCAGCGCGGCCCGCTCGATCCAGCGGATGGCCGGCGCATCCTGCTCGCCCGGCGCGGGCTTGCCGATCAGGAAGCCCTGCACCTCGCGGCAGCCGGCATCGGTGATGCACGCCAGTTGCTCCTCCGTCTCGACGCCTTCCGCGACGGTCGTCACGCCGAGGCGCTTGCCGAGATCGGCCACCGTGCGCACGACGGCCGCGCAGTCCGGGCGCGTGACCGCATCGCGCACGAAGCTGCCGTCGATCTTGATCTTGTCGAACGGGAACGCGCGCAGATGCGCGAGCGACGAGAAGCCGGTGCCGAAGTCATCGAGGGCGACGCGCACGCCCATCGAACGCAGTGCGCGCAGGTCCGCGATGGCCTTGCCCTCGTCGTGCAGCAGCGCGGTTTCCGTCACCTCGATTTCCAGCCGGTCGGGCGCGAGGCCCGCGCCGGCCAGCGCCGCCGCTAAGGTCGGCGCAATCGTGCCGTGGCCGAGCTGCCCCGCCGACACGTTGACGGCAACGCGCGCACCGTCGGGCCAGCGCGCCGCCTCCCGGCAGGCCTGCTCGAGCACGAAGCGGCCGAGCCGGTCGATCAGGCCGCCGCGCTCGGCCACCGGAATGAAGCAGCCCGGCGAAATCCAGCCGGTGCGCGGATGATGCCAGCGCAGCAGCGCCTCGCGCGCCGTGATCTGGCGGGTGAGGACATCGACGATCGGCTGGTAGAACACGTACAGCCCCTGGTTCTCGTCCAGCGCGACGCGCAGCTTCGATTCGAGCGCGACCCGCTCCTGCGCGCTCGATTCCATGTCCGGCGAGAACATCCGGTAGGTGCCCTTCCCGGCTTTCTTGGCCGCATAGAGCGCCATGTCCGCGCGGGACAGCAGCGCGCCGGCGTCGTTGCCGTGATGCGGCGCCAGCACGCAGCCGATCGATGCCCCGATGCGGAACGGCCGGTCGGGCGACGGCGCATAGGGGGCGACGAGCGTGTCGACGAGCCGCGCGGCCGCACCCATCGCGCGGTCCGCGTCGGTGTCGCGCAGCAGCACCGCGAATTCGTCGCCGCCGATGCGCCCCAGCATCATCCCCGGCTCGGGGCACTGCCCGCGCAGGCGCTCCGCGACCTGGCGCAGCACCGCGTCGCCGGCCGAATGCCCGCACGCGTCGTTGATCAGCTTGAAGCCGTCGAGGTCGATGAAAAGCAGCGCGAGCAGCTTGTCCGAGCGGCGCAGGCTCGCGTCGAATTCGGCCAGGAAGGTCGCGCGGTTCGGCAGGCCGGTGAGCGAATCGTGATGCGCGAGCTGGTGAATGCGCGCCTCCGCCTCGGCCTGCTGCGTGACGATCGACCACGACAGCATCGGGCCGATGTAGCGCCCCTGGGCGTCGCGCACGGCCGAGACCTGGATGTCGAGCACTTCCGGCCCGAGCGGAATGCGGGCGCGATGCGGCAGGTTCGCCGGATCGGCGAGCAGGCGGCGCTGGTGCTGCGGGTGCGGGTGGAAGAAGTCGATCGACGCGCCAAGCGCGTCGTCCGCGCGGATCGGCAGCAGGTGCTCGATCGAGCGCAGCAGGTTGCGCGACGTCGCGTTCAGGTAGTTGATGCGGAACGTCTCCGGGTCGGCCGTCATCACGGCCACCGGCATGTCGTCGATCATCCGCATCAGCCGCGTCTGCGCCTGCTCGCGCAGACGCGATTCGTCCTGCGCGTCGACGGTGCGCAGGACGCTCCGGTAGTTGACGGAGATGACGGCGATCAGCGACGCCGACACGAAGGCCATGTTGACCGCGGTGGCGACGAGCGTCGGCTGGCCGGTCGAGATGAAGAACACGATGAACGCGACGTTGACGATCAAGGCCACGCTCAGCGCGGCCGTCCGCAGGTACATCAGGCTGAAGACGCAACCGATCATCGTGATCGCCATGTAGAACGCCACCTGGGCCTTTTGCCACGCATCGCCGTACGGGAACAGCAGCAGCGCCCAGGTGGTGAACGTCACCGCGACCGGGATCACCAGCCAGTTCGTAACCGTGAGCGCACGCATCACGGTGTCCGGCGTCGGCTCCAGCAGCCGGGTGCGGTGCCAGTGCAGCAGCCGCGCGAGCGCGGCGAGCGTCATCGCGGCCGGCATCGCGACCGACAGCCACCACGGCGTGCTGCCGAGGTGCGTGACGGCAAGGCTCCAGGTGCTCGAGATGAGGATCAGGTACGACACCGGGATCTGGCCGGCGAATACCCGGTATTGCGCCGCGAGCAGGTCCGGGTTCCGGGCCGGCGCCGCGAGGCTTGCCAGTCTTGCCATCCGTGCGTAGAGGATTTTCATGTGAGCCTGCCGGCGGCAACCCGGGGGCGGGCTGCCGTGTCCGGCGTCGAGGGTTACCCGCGCGGATCCGGGTCGAGATCGGCCGCGACGGCCGATTCGGACGCAGGAACCGCCGTGCGGACGCGGTTGCCGCCGGTCAGCGCAATCTGCCCGCTGCCGACGATCTCGTTGAGGGGGGCGGGCCTGCCGAGCAGGAAGCCCTGCGCTTCGTCGCAGCCTTCGTCGGCCAGCAGCGCCAGCTGGTCGTGCGTCTCGATGCCTTCGGCCAGGATCGGAATGCCCAGGCTCTTGCCGAGCGCGAGCACGGCGCGGATGATCGCGCGATCCTGCGGTTTCGCTTCCGCGTCCGCGACGAACGACTGGTCGAGCTTGATGCGGTCGAACGGGAACGAGCGCAGCGTGTCGAGCGACGAATAGCCGGTACCGAAATCGTCGAGCGCGATGCTCACGCCCAGCGCCTTGATCTGCCGCAGCGTGTCCAGCGCACGCTCGCGGCTGGCGAAGATCGTCGATTCGGTCAGCTCCAGCTGCAGGCGCGACGCCGGCAGGCGGGTGGCTTCGAGCACGTCCGCCACGAGCGCCGTCAGGTCCGCGTGCATGAACTGCACGGCCGATACGTTCACCGCGACCGCATAGGGCGGCTCCCACGTGGCCGCCCGCGCGCAGGCCTCGCGCAGCACCCAGGCGCCGATGTCCAGGATCACGCCGTTTTCCTCGGCGAGCGGAATGAACTCGGCGGGCGGAATCGTGCCGAGCGTCGCGTGCTGCCAGCGCAGCAGCGCCTCGTAGCCGCGGATCTCGCCGGTCGCGAGCGACGTCTGCACCTGGTAGTGGATGCTCAGCTGGTTGTCGGCCACCGCGCGGCGCAGGTCGGCCGCGAGGCTGCGGCGCGCGCGGACGATCAGGTCCATCGCCGGCTCGTAGAAGCAGATCGATTGCGCGATGCTGCCCTTCGCGCGGTACATCGCGAGGTCCGCGTTGTTGATGAGGATGGCCTTGGTGGCCGCGTCGTCCGGATAGATGGCGACGCCGAAGCTCGCACCCGGCACGACCTCGTAGTCGTCCAGCCTGACCGGCTTGTAGAGTGCCGGCTCGAGCCGTTCGAGCAGATCCATCAGGCGCGTGTCGTCGTCCATCCGGCAAAGCGCCGCGAATTCGTCGCCGCCGATGCGGGCGACGAATTCACCTTCGCGCAGCAGGTTCGTCATGCGGCGCGCGAGGATGCGCAGCACCTCGTCGCCGGCGTGGTGGCCGCGCAGGTCGTTGATTTCCTTGAAGCGGTTCAGGTCGATGCCGATCAGCGCGAGCTTCGTGCGTTGTTCCTGCGCAAGCGCGATTTCGAGGTCGAGCCGCTCGTTGAAGCTGGCCCGGTTGGGCAGGCCGGTCAGCATGTCGCTCAGCGCCAGCCGGCGCAGGTGTTCGAGCGATTCGGCCCGCACGTTGCTGTCGATCACGTAGCTCACGAGCCCCGTGCAGACGATCACGAGCGACGTGCCCGCGACCGCCAGCGCCAGCGGACGCATCTCGCTCATGTCGGTCCAGTTGCCGTCGAGCATCAGCGGCGTGATGCGCAGCGCGGACATCCCGGTGAAATGCAACGCGAGGATCGCGAGCGACAGCACGCCGGCCATCTGGTTGACGGCGTGCGGCGACGGCCGCATCGCGAGGTGCAGCGCGAGCGCGGCGAGCGTCATCGCCAGGACCACCGACGCGACCAGGTAGCCGACGTCCCACGACACGATCCCCTCGACCCGCCACGCGAGCATGCCGGTGTAGTGCATCAGCACGATCGCCACGCCGACGATCGCGCCGCCGAGCGCGGGCGCGACCTTGACGATGCGACAGGTCGTCAGCGCGAAGCCGATCGTGCTGCCCACGACCGCGATGAGCAGCGACACGAGCGTGAGCGGCAGGTTGAAGTGCACGGGCGCGCCGGCGTCGAAGCCGAGCATCGCGATGAAGTGCGTGCACCAGATCGCCACGCCGGCCGAAATGGCCGTCAGCACCTGCCAGCCGAGCCGCTGCGTGCCGGAGGTGTTCACCGTGCGCTGGAACAGGCGCGCGGTGACCCACGAGCCGCCTCCGCACAGCAGTGCGGCAAGCAACACCAGCCAGTGGTTGTGCCGATGAACGATGCACCCGAAAACTGTCACCAAAACCTTTCTTCCCCTATCCGTCGCATGGGCCGATGCCATGCCCGATCGACGCAGCGGGGGGCAATGCCGCTTCGATCAGGCGCGCCCTCCAGATATCGGCATGTGATGAATAAACTGAACGCCGCGTGGCCGGGCGCAAACGATTGCACGACAGATATTTTTTTGGGAAAAAGTGCCGGAACGAGACGGGATGGGGGAAAGGAGATTCGGGCTGCGGCGGAGGCCGAGCACATCGCGCTCGAATGGCACACCACCGGACAGGTGATCGATTGGACGGAACGCGTTCCGACGAACGGCGCGACGGGTGACGCGTCGCGGCGAGATCAGCAGGATAGACGGCGAGTGTCGTGAAAGCCGGCCGCCAAAAAATCGACCGCCTGCAATCGCAGGCGGTCGATCAACGGCTGCCCTTCATTCGCCCGGGCGTCACGTGGCTTCGACCGGTTCGCCCTTCGCCGAAGCGAAGGGTTCACCACGCGCGCGCCGGGCGTTCAATGCGCTCACACAACCGCCATCAATTCACTCCGACCGCACTCCACGCGCGAGCGACCGCCGCGCTTTCGGCCGAGTTCGTGCCATACAGGTCGTTCGCCGCCTGGATCGACGCACGACGCGCGTTCGGGTAGCTGGAGTTGGCGTTCAGATACACGGTCAGCGTCCGGTACCAGATCTTCCCGGCCTTCTCGCGGCCCACGCCGCTGAAGGTCGTGTCGCCGTTGCACACCAGTTGCGCCTTCGTCAGGCCGGTATCGGTCGACGGCACCGTCGGGCCTTCCGCGAGCAGGTAGAACAGGCGGTTGCCGACGCCCGACGTGAAATGCGGATCGTGGCGCGGATTCGACCACGAGAATCCGCCGGACGGGTAACAGCTGAACGACCGGCCGTCGAGATCCTGCTTGTACATCTTGCGCAGGCCGCCGCTCACCACGCGCGCACCGATCACGTAGTTGCCGGGATCGTTCGGGTTGTTGGCGTAGTACTTCACGAGCGTGCCGAAGATGTCGGACGTCGACTCGTTCAGGCCGCCCGCGTCACCCGAGTAGTTCAGGTTGGCCGTGGCCTCGGTCACGCCGTGACTCATCTCGTGTCCGGCGACGTCCACCGACACGACCGGTTTCGGCAGGCTGGTGCCGGGTTGGCCGTCTCCATACACCATCACGTGCGAATCCAGCCATGCCGCATTCGCGCCGGTCGTGCCGCTGCCCGTGTTGAACACCACGTGTGCATAGCTCTTCACGCCGCGGCCGTCATTGAAGATGCCGTTGCGGTTGTGCGTCGTCTTGTAGTAGTCCCAAGTCAGCGCGAGACCATAGTCGATGTCGGCGGCGACTGTCTGCCGGTCGGTGGTCGTATTGTTGCCCCACACGTTCGTGCTGCTCGTGAAGATCGGCAGGTCGGTCGCCTGCTCGACGTCGTCCGAGGTCAGCCCGCGGCCGTCGTAGACCGAGCCGGAGCCACGGCTCGGATCGAGCATCCGGTACGCGTTCGTGCCCGTCTGGTCCGTGGTGAGCGTCAGGTTGCCGTAGTACAACGAGCGGCCGGTGCCGGTCGCGGCCGCCGTCTTGATCAGGTCCTGCGCGTCGAGCACGGTGCCGGTGCGCGCATCGACGTAGTACAGCACCGCGTCGCCATGCACATCGGTCGCCTTGCCGTACACGCGCACCGCGTAGGCCAGCGTCGGCGTGACGTCGCGTGCGAACACGACGAGTTCCGCGTCATCGACGCGGCGCACGTCCGAGTTGAAACGCGCGGCCGCGATGCGCTTGACCCGGGCAGCGCCGATGTCGGGTGGGTTGCGTACGACCGCGCGGTCGCCGACCTTGCCGATCGTGCCGGCGAGACTGATCGGCGCGAGCTGGGTCACGCTCGCCTGCTTCAACTGCCCCTTGCTCGAATGGACGACCACGTCGCCCCCGATCACGGGCAGGCCCGCGTAGAAGCGGTCGAACCGCACGTGCTCAGTGCCGTCGGGGTCGACGATCACGTCGCGCACCTGGAACTGATCGCCATCCGCCGGCGCGCTCGCCTGCGGCCCTGCGAACTTCAACGTGCGTGCTGCGCCGCCGGCTGCGAGGCTGAAGGCGGACGGGTTCTGCTGGATCAGTTGCAGTGCCTTGTCGACCGTAGCCGACGGGTCGCCGGCCTGGGCAAAAGCACTGAGACTCGCGACGGTAATCGCGGAGATGGACAGCAGACGAGACAGTTTCTTCATGTAATCCCCCGGCTTATAAGTGGGTGATGTTCGAGGAATGCATCAAGTACAGACTTTGATGTAAGACATGTCACGAACCGCAGAGGGATGCTAGAGGGTCATTTTTATAATTACAAGATATTTTCTGACAGTTTATTTTTTACTGTCATCGTCGTTAATCGAGTCATTGTTTGGTGAGAAATTTGAAATGATCTCGTCGGCCGCGATGGCGGGATCGACAAGGTTGCATCGGGGGAATGTGTCGGAGAGGCTGGCGCTGCCTGGGAAAGACCGCGCGTGGCGCGGGTCGGGCAGGACGAATGAGGTAAAGCCGGGGGTAATGCTCCAGACACTAGTTGCTTTATTAAATATTTATTTTGATTGTTGCCATTGCCGGCGCGCCAATGAAACTTTTAATGGCCGTTCGATTCTCGATTTTGACGACAATGCCTTTGAATTCGTAGTGAAAACCTGCCGAGCGGCGCACGAGGTAATGCTTTCTACGAATCTTTCGCTTGAGCGGCGCGGCGCAACCCATCGGATGTGCACGTCACACGTTCTCTTGCATCGGAAGGCTCATGCCCAGTCAGCGGTTGCGCACGCGGTTGTTGCCGAGGAACGCGCGTGCGGCCGATGCACTATTCACTGACGTCCGCTGCCTAGCCGGCCCTCACCTTGAACCGCACCACCAGCCACGTCAGCGCGCCCAGCACGAACACGGCGAGCGTCCACGTGCCGCCGTGGTGCTGCAGCACCGCGGCCGTCGCCGCGATGCCCGCCAGTCCTTGCTGCAGGAAACCGCACAACGCCATCGCATGCGCGCCGTGTTCGTGCGCATTGCTGACGGCGGTCGCCATGCTGTTGGGAAACAGCACCGCCTGGCCAAAAATCGCGAGGCAATACAGCGCGATGAAGATCCACAGGCCGCCGAAATGATCCAGCCGGCCACCCAGCCAGGACGCCAGCATCAACGTGGTTGCGAGCGCAACCAGCGCGGCACCGGCAGCGCCGCGCCGATCACATAGGCGGAGATGGACAACTCGGCGCCGCCTTGCGTCATCTTCAGTTCGCGCATGACGACAGGCAGTGACGGCAGGTACACCGTCGTCGCCATTTGCGCCATGAAGACGACCAGGCAGGCCAGCGCCATCAGCGACGCAGTCGACGCGGCCGGTTCGCACGGTGTACCGGCGGCAAGAACGGGTTTGTCGCTCATGCCAGCCCCCGATTCGCTCGAGACGCGGGCCTGGCCGTTACCCATCCGTGCACACATGACGGGTTGCCGTCACGGGTGCTACGCACATGCATGCTGTCCCGCAACCCGGGTTCGGTCGCCATCGTTTCTCTCTCTTGATCTTGTCGGGGTTGGCCGCCGCGGTGTGCGGCAGGATTGTCGTGGCTGGTCGTACAAAGGCGCAGGCAGCGAACAGCCGACTTCGATGTCACATTCAAACGGCCATTGCGGGACGCCGAGACTACCCGGCCCGGACACGTCTGCTCGCCCCCCCGATACAGGCGCTGCCGGCACGCCGCGCCGCGTAATCACGTGTAATCGATTCTGGAAAAAAACGGTCCTATATTGGCGTCACTCTTTCGCCATGCGCCTGACTTCAGGCGGGTCGAACAGAGCCAATCAAGCGCCGGTCGCCGTTCGATCAACCTCGAGACTGACGGGGGAGAATTCAACGCTCCCGTGCGTAACGTTCGAATCAATCAGGAGAGCATCATGCCAGACATCTTCATCTGGAAGCCCAATGAAAACCAGACATACAGCACGGCGGGTACGAATGAAGTGAGCGCCCCTTCCTTTGACAAGGAAGCCGGCAAATCCTTCTCGATGATCGCTCCCGCCGGAACGTTGACGCTGCTGTCCCGGCAGTCGTCGGTATGGGGCGGAAGTTTCGACAACGACATCCCGCCCGTTGAAATCGATCTTCGTAGCGGTGCCCTCGTGATGCGCGGCATCTCCGGCGATGCGCGCGGCGTCGATTTCACGATGGGCCCGTATCCGCACAAGCTCATCGGTCACCCGTTCGTCAACTTCAGGATCGTCGACGCCGCGTTCGAGGCCAGCCGTTTCGATACGGTGAATGCGGGCGGCCTGGTCCCGCCGTTGCTCGGCATGTATATCGACCTTCTCCTCGATCTGGAACTGGCCGGCGCCAGCCGCTATGACGTCTCCTGCCGGTTGTACGCCAGCACCAAGAAGCTGCGTGTCCAGGGCCAGTCCGCGGTGAATGTCCGTGCCGAAGAGATCGTGCTGACATTCAGCGAGTATGCCGTTCTGCCGGCGGCGCTGCCCCGGGTTCCGGGCAACGATTACTCGCTGCACATGGAATCGACGGGCGGCAAGATGGAGATCGCCGAATCGCGTCTCGCGTTCGGAAGGCGTGCGAAGAGCGCGATGACGAGCAAGCAGATTACGTTGCGCAAAAGCGTGCGGGTCTGGGCTCAGGACGATGCGAATGCGAAGTTCGTTACCGACGCGGTCGAGTTTTACGACAATGCGTCGACGGCAACGTTTTCCATCTCGCACAACGCCAACGTGGAATTCGATACGTATTCCGGCGGAAAACCTTTCGATTTCCTGGGCAACAAGACGTATCCCCAGGGGTTGTTCAACTTCCAGTCGACACCCGAGTCCAAGGCGACGGGCAAGTTCACCTTCTACGGCGCCGGCAGCGCGTTCGACCAGTCGGCGATGCTGCACAAGCAGGTCGTCGCCATCGACGGAGTGCCGCAGTCGAACGACCAGCAACTCCGCTTCGAGTACGTTCGCGTCGGCAACACGCAGAACATGGTGGTGTCGCTCAAGAAGTAACCGGAAGGGTTCCGTCTTCAGCCTGCGTGTGACGGGGCCGGGCAACGGCCCGTCAGGCTGATTCGACGTTGACCAGGCTGCCCCTCCAATGCAGATGGGTTGGCGGAGCAAGCCTGGGCATCGCGAAGATTCAACGATGAACCGCGGCATTCGAGGGGCCGCTTCCTGCATGAGGCACGCATGGGGCACGCATGGGGCACAATACGCAGCTTCAAAAATTCAACCGCGGTCAAACCCATGCGCTTCATCGTCGTTGGAACCAGCGGAGCGGGGAAATCCACCTTTTCCAGCGCGCTGGCGGCAGCAGCCGGCTGCCCTTGCATCGAGCTGGATCGACTCTACTGGGGCCCCGGCTGGACAGCCGTGCCGCCGGAACAGTTCGAGAGCGCCGTGCTGGCCGCGACCGCCGGCGACCGCTGGGTCGCCGACGGGAACTACAGCGCCGTGCGCGACGTGCTCTGGTCGAGAGCCACGCACGTGGTCTGGCTCAACTTCGGGCGACGGACGGTGTTCTCCCGGGTGCTCTGGCGCACGTTGAGCCGCGGGCTCATGCGCACCGAGCTTTCTCACGGCAACCGCGAGTCGCTGCGGATGGCATTCTCCCGGGAGTCGGTGCTGCTGTGGTCGTACACCACGTTCGCCAGGAATCGCATCAAGTTCGCCGCCCTGCGAGACGACCCGACATTCGCGCATCTGCACTGGACGGAAATCACCCGGCCTTCGCACACCCGCGCGGTCATCGACAGGCTGGCCCGCGCCAGCGGCTGAGCGCGGCGCGACGCTTACCTGCGTCAGTCATCGAACGTGCCTTGATATGCCGGCGCGGCATCCGCGCGCGTGTTCAGTTCGAACATCACGCCGCCCGGTGCGCGGCAGAAGAAACGCGAACCGCGCCCGTTGTTGAAGACGTCCGTCACCATCTCGACGCCCTCCTCCCGGAAGCGCTCGAACAACGTGCGAACCTCATCGAGGCTCGGCAGTTCGAACCCGACGTGGAAATTCGCCGGCCATGCCGACCTGTCGTCGCTGACGTGATCGATCACCACGTCGAAGCCCGGGCGCTTGAGGATCCAGGATTGTTCCCAGCTTCCCGCGATCGTGAAACCGAGGTGCCGCTCGAAGAATCGGGCCGTCGCCAGCGTGTCGGCCGACGGGAAGCTCAGGTGGTTGAGCTTCATGGTTTGCGTAATGGCAGTCATTGCGAGTCCCTGTCATGCGTGGATCGGCGGAGGCCCCATGCCGTTCCGCCCGACGCATTCAGAATACGAGCCGGCGCTCACGTTCGACAACTCGCATTCGTGGCACGTCCGGACCGCCCGCGAACCCGCATGAAACCGGGGGCCGGGGCGCCGTTGCGATCGCCGTGGATCGCGCTATTCGCATTCGGCCGGGATGGGCCTGCCCCCTCGTTTCGCTGTGTTTGCCGCGCGAGCCCCGGGCACAAGGCAAGCGGCAGGGACTGCCACACGCGCTCGGCGCATCCCTGTCGCTTTGCGTGACGCATCAAGCGTCGATGGCCCGAGGGTGACAAACCCACCCCGGGCCACGGATTTCCCGCCAGTGCCGGACATCACGACCGCTGCCCGGCACCACCGGTCAATCGGTGCTGCACAGATGACGTCAGAACTGGTAACCCGCGCCCACCACCGCGCCGAAGTCCGAACGCGTGTTGCCCGTCACCGACGCCTTGACGACCCAGCGGTTGCTTTCCGTCACGTACGAGTACCCGGCGGCGAAACCCTGCTGGCCGTGATAGTTCGACGTCGCCGCCGAAACCATCGAGCGGCCCGCGCCCGTCGGTTGCGGCAGGCCGGCCACGGCCATGGCCGATGCCACGCCGCCGTACATGTCCTTCTTCAGGTCGTTGAACGAGTTGTACACCTGGCCGATGCGCTGGTCGGTGTAGCCCTTCGCCTGATTCGACGCGGCCGACAGGTTGTCGTTCAGCTGCTGCACGTTCACCGCGTCGGTCGGCGCGGTGCCGGCCGCGACGTTCGTGACCTGGCGCTCGCTGCCCTTCGCGCCGACCGAGAACGAATTGTCGCGATCGGCGACGGAGCCCTGGCCGACCGCCACCGCGTTCTTGCCGGTTGCCGTCGCCGTCGACCCGATCGCACCCGCATCGGCTCGCGCGATCCACGTGGTGTTCGCATCGGTCGCCGCCGCGCGGATCTGGTCGTTGGCCGCGACGTTCTTCAGCGCATTGTTGAACTGGCCCATGTTGACCGCGTCGTTGTTGTTCACGCCCGCCGCGACACCGGTCAGCACGCGGTCGCCCGCCGTGCCGGAGAAGTTCACGCTGGTGCCGCCGGTGTCCTTCCCGACCGTGATCGCGCCATTCGGATCCTGCTGCTGCACGAGGCCGGCCTTGCCGTTCGCGATGTTGGTCACGTTCCCCTGCAGGTTCGTGATGTCGGTCGTGTTCTTCGCGACCTGCTGGTTGGTCGCGTAGAGCTGCGAGCCGTTCACCGCGTCCGTGCTGGTTGCGCTGAGCGTCCCCGCCTGCACGTTGGTGATGCGCGTGCCGCCGGCGCCGCCGAGGGTGATCGAGTTCTTCGAGCTGTCGTCGTACTGCACCGCGAGCGCGCCGAGCTGGTTGAGACTCGACTGCACGCCCTTCAGCTGCTTCACGTTCACCGCGTCCGTATCGTCGGTGCCCGCGGCGACGTTCTTCAGCACGACGGCCGCATTCGTGTCGCCGCCGATCAGCGAAACCGAATTCAGCCGGTTGCCGTTCGTGTCGACATCGTACTTGACGACGTTCTTCACGGCCTCGCCCGCCTGGTTGGACACCTGCGTGATCTGCTGTTCGAGCGACGACTTCACGCCCGACAACTGGCCGCCGTTCACCGCGTCCGTGCTGCCCGCGGCGATGTTGCCGTCGGCCACGTTCGTCAGCTTCGTCGGTGCGCCGCTGCGCGCCGCGTTGTAGGCGCCGGCCTTCGGGTCGAACTGGAGCGCGTCCTGTTGCAGCCCGGCGATCGCGGCCGTGTTGCCGGCGATGTTCGTTTCGGCGTTGCCGATGCGCGTTTCGTGATTCTCGAGCGTCGTCGTGTTGCTGCCGACCCGGCCGTCGAGGTTCGTGAGTGCGTCGCCGACGTTGTTGAACGAGCCGCCGCCGACTTTATAGGCCGGCGCGCTGATCGAGCCGTCCGGATTCGCCGTTGCACCGCCGCCCAGCGCGGCTGCGGTGCCGTCGCTCGCGCGGCGCAGTTGCGCGCCGTTCACCGCGTCGGTGCTGCCGGCCGCGACGTTGCCTTCCGCGATATTGGTCAGTCGCACCGGGCTCCCGCCGTTGCCTGCACCGAGCGAAACCTGCTTCTTGCTCGCGTCGTCGTACTTCACTGCGAGCGCATCGAGCTGGCTCGTGCCGTCCTGAATCGCCGCGTTCAACTGGTCGACGTTGACCGCGTCCGTGCCGTTCTTGCCGGCCGCGACGTTGCCGATGCGTTGCGGGCCGTTGCCGCCGTGGCTCGCGTCGTATGCGCCGAGGTTCGTGTTCCATAGCAGCGCATCCTGCTGAAGCGCGGCGATGTTGCCCGTGTTCGTCGTCACCTGGTTGCCGAGCGTCGTCACGTTGTTGCCGACGGTCGTGATCGACTGGTTCAGCGTGTCGGTGGCCTTGCCGAGCTGCCCGACGTTCACGGCGTCGCTCGCGGCAACACCGTCCGCGACGTTGTGCAGCGCGACCTGCGACTGCGCGCCCTTGCCGCCGAGCGTCACGCCGCTATGTGCATCATCGTCGTACTGCACGGCGTTCTTCGTCGCATTGCCGATCTGGTTGTTGATCGACGTGCTCAGGTTGCCGAGCGTCGTGCTGATGTTGTTCGTCACGCTCGTGCTGAGCGACGACAGGCCGCCGTTCAGTTGGCCGACGTTCACGGCGTCGGTATTCGCGACACCGGCCGCGACGTTGTGCAGCGTCGTGCCGTTCGTGCCGGCAAACGTCACCGAGTCGAAGCCGCTCTGCCCGTCGTACTTCACGTTGCGTGCATCGGCCGCCTGCAGGTTGCTGATGTTCGTGGTTGCCGTGCTCAGCGACGTGTTGATGCCGGTGACGCTGGCCTGCAGGTTCGCGATGTTCGACGCCGCCGTCGAGATGGACGTCTGCAGCGGCGCGACGCTGCCCTTCAGTTGGCCGACGTTGACCGCATCGGTGTCGGCGACGCCGGCCGCGACGCCGTTGATCGTCGTGCCGTTGGCGCCGTCGAGTGCGATCGCCGCATGCGAATCGTCGGTGTATTTCACGACGTTCTTCGTTGCGGTCACGATGCTGGTGCTGAGGCTGTTGCCCACGTTGGTCACGCGCTGGTCGACGTTCGAGATCGTGGTCGACAGCGAATTGCCGACCGACGTCACGCGCGCGTCGACCGTGGCGATGCTCGTGCTGAGCGTGCCGTTCACGTTCTTCAGCTGCTGGACGTTGACGGCGTCCGTATCGGCCGCGCCTGCCGCGACGTTCTTGAGCTGGCGCTCGTTGCCGATCGCGCCGAACGACACCGCGCCGCCAACCGGCGCGGCCGTGCCGCCGAACACCGGCGTGCCGCCATTGTTCGCGCCGACGCTGCCCGAACCGATCGCCACCTGGTTGTTGTCGTTCGTCTGCGCGCCAGCACCGATCGCGACGGATTGCGTGCCGCCGGCGCGCGTCTGGGTGGCCGCGTCATACGACGCGCCGGCCGACACGCCGTCGCTCGACGTCGGGTTGGCGCCGCCGATCGCGACCGAACGATCGCCGCTGGCCAGGGCCGAGTGGCCCAGTGCGATCGAGCTCGTGCCGTGCGCATCGGCGACGTTGCCGAGCGCCATCGAGAAATCGCCGACCGCGGCCGACTGGCGGCCGATGGCGAGCGCCGTGTTGCCTTGCGCGACGGCTACCGTGCCGATGGCCGTGGCCGAGTTCGCCAGCGCCTGCGCGCCGACGCCGACCGCGATCGCGCCGCCGCTGCTGGTGCCGCCATTGCTGCTTGCGTTCGACTGGTCGCCGATCGCGATGCCGCTGGTGCCGGCCTTGGCGTTCGTGCCCATCTTAACGTTTGCCGTGCTTACCGCCACGTAGCTCCCGCTCTTGGTCGCGACGCACAACGGGTTCGTGCCGTCGATGCACTGACCGCTCAGCGCGTTGTCCGGGTTGCCGCGATCGACGAAATTGTCCGCATGCGCGGCGCCCGAGATCAGCACACCTGCACCCGTGAACATGGCGGCGGCAAGCGCCGAAATCTGCTTCCTCTTCATGGTCTTCTGCTCCGTTTTGTAGCGTTTGGTTTGAATACGGACTACTTAGTTTTGTTGAAGACTTCAGCTGCGACTGCGATTGCGATTACGACTTCAGTGCGGAACCCGATGCCCGTGCCCGACTCGAGCGTGCCGAAGACGGCGCGCATCGTCCGCCCGTGGCGACGGGACGTTCGAAAGCGCGGGCCCGTCGTTCGTGTGACGGCCCGTTCCGTTAATCCTGGTGATGCATTAGGAATGCATATCGTTTTATATGGGCTAATTCGCCCAGCGACTGAATCCGGAGATTCAATCCGCCGTTATGGACACCCCTGATTTGATGTCGCGCTGACCGCGACCCACCCCACTTCTTTTATTTCATCCACGGCAACCGGATTTTCGCTTGCGCGCAACGGACATGCGCTCGGAGTCACATCAATTGATGCCTCGGATCCGAATCGCACAACGTCCGTCACAATCCGCCGTGCCTTGCGTTGCTCGGTGCAACCCTGCACTCAAAGTTCGGACGAATTATGAGACACGAATTAAAATTATTGAAGGTGGCATTCTTTATAGATTGTAAAATTCAATATATTCAAATAGTTGCGCTAAAAACGTGCATCTCTCAAACGATTTCGCGCCATCTAAATTAATCGAGATGTTTTGTCGGGAGGATAAAATCTTTGCTGAGGCGGATTAAAGAAAAATTCCTCAAAAGATTTCCCCAAAAATATTTCTGAACTACGCGACCGCACGTGGCGGCGCCAAATGAAAATGGCGGAAATGGACAGGCACCGGTGTGCCGCACGCCAAACACGAATCACCATACAAGCTGAAGCAGCTGAAAAACGGATTGAAGCAGATAGAGTCAATGCGTCTGGCAAGAATTGAAATATGCCCCTACAATTCGGCTCGCATCGATACCGGCAGTCGCGCACTTTTCAGCGCGCGACGCCGGCAACGCTTCGCGCCTTTACCGGGTCAGTGATCAAAACCCGCCATGCAAGGCATTACGCCGACCGGTTGTCCGTCGTGTAGCGGGGCGAAATTCGAATGTCGATGCGCTTGTACGTCGCCATCGAGCAGCTTCCGACGATTGATCCGAACCGGGCCGGCCACCCGCAGGAACGCAGCCAGCAGTCATTCCAGAACAGGTGCACGATGCATCCATCGATCTCCGCATTGGGCGACGCCCATATCCTGATCGTCGACGATCAGCCCGACCAGCTTCGCTTGCTGATCGACATCCTGCGCGGCACGGGGTGCCGGATCAGCATTGCGTCCGACGGGCTGCAGGCGTGCCAGCGCGCGCAGGCGCTCATGCCCGACCTGATCCTGATGGATGTCCGCATGCCGCGCATGGACGGCTTCACCGCATGCCGGCTGCTTGCCGCTGATCCGCTGACGTGCGCGATTCCGGTGATTTTCCTGACCGTGGCCGGCGCGTTGCACGAGCGCCTCGAGGGGTTCGACATCGGCTGCGTCGACTATGTGGTCAAGCCGTTCGAGCCCGCCGAAGTGCTCGCGCGGATTCGCGTGCAGCTCGCGCGCGAGAAGCGCGAGCGGCCCGTCGACATGGAAAACCCGTTCGTGGCCGGCAAGGACGACGACATCATCGTGCGCGCGGCGATCCGCCACCTGGCACGGACGCTGAACGATCCGCCGACGGTGGAGCAGCTGGCCCGCGCGGTCGGCACGCACGAAAAGCGGCTGTCACGCGCGTTTCGCGACAATCTCGGCCAGACGGTGTTCGAGTACTTGCGGCACGAGCGGCTGCGGATCGCGCAGGACCTGCTGGATTCGACGTCGCTCAGCATTGCCAGCATCGCGAAGGAGATCGGCTTTTCCACGCCGGCGAATTTCGCGACCGCATTCCGCGAACGTTTCGGCCTCACGCCGACCGAGTGGCGGCGCCAGCGTCACGCCGGCGAACGCGCCGTGCGCCGGGAGCCGCAACGCGACGCGTAGGCCCGCTGCGCGCGTTCGCGCCTACCAGTTGTATTTCGCGGTGGCCAGCACGGTTCGCTCGTTGCCGAACACGCAGACGGCGTACGACTGGCAACCGCTCACATAGCTGCGATCGAACACGTTCGCGACATTCAGCGCGAATCGCCAGTGCGGCATCTCGTAGTGCAGCGCCAGGTCGACCAGCGTCACGCTCGGCACGGTCAGCGAGTTGTCGGGTGCGCCGGCCGACGCGCTCTGGTAGCGCACGCCACCGCCGACCCCGAGGCCCGACAGGATACCCGTGCGCCAGGTCCAGTCGGCCCACATCGACGCCATCTGCCGCGGCAGCGGCACCGACACCGGCCAGTGGTTCAGCGACGCGTCGTTCGCCTGCACGTTCCTGACGTCCTGATACACATACGACGCGACGACCGACAACTCGCGGGTGACCTTGCCGACCGCGCTCAGCTCGATCCCGCGCGAGCGCACCTTGCCGGTCTGCACGGACGTCGTGCCGGTCGGGTCGAGACTCACCGGTGTCGGCGTCGCGACGTTGGTCTGGTCGATCTGGTAGACGGCCGCACTCAACAGCAGGTTCTTGCCGGGCGGCTGCCAGCGCAACCCGGCTTCCGTCTGCTTGCCGCGTGTCGGCTTCGGCAAGCCGCCGCCGACCATCCTCACGCCGATGACGGGATCGAACGACGTCGAATAGCTCACGTACGGCGACAGCCCGGCGTCGCCCTGATAGGTGAGCCCGACGCGCCCGGAGAACGCACTGACGTCCTGCCGCGCCTGCGTGCCGGCCGTCCGGTCGTCGAACCGCGCATTGACGAAATCCTCGCGGCCGCCGAGCGTCAGCGTCCAGCGCCGCCAGCGGATCTGGTCCTGCGCATACACGCCGAACGTGTTCATCGCCGTGTACTGGTCGACGTGGCCGAGCGACGTCGGGCCGGAGAAAATCGCGTCCGTGACGGGCCGGTAGACGGGGTGATACAGGTTGAGCGACGGCGCCAGCGCGAGCCACACGCTGTTGGTCGTCGTCTGCCGGTCATATTGCGCGCCGAGCAGCAGCGTATGTTCGAGCGGCCCCGTGCCGAAGCGCGCCTGCGCGTGGTTGTCGATGTCGAACCGGCTGTAGTTGAGCTGGAACAGCCCCGCATAACGCATCATGTTGGTGCTGCTGCGGGGCACGTAGCCGATACCGAACACCGTCGCGTCGTCGAGCGACAGGTGCGACCAGCGCACGTCCTGGTGCAGCGACCAGATCGCATTCACGCGGTGCTCCAGCGCGTAGCCGAGCGACCACTGCTTCTTCCGGTAGTCGTTGAAGCCGGGGGCGCCCATGTAGATGTCCTGCGACAGCCGGCCATTCGGGTTCGGCAACACGGTGCCCGACGCCGGTAGGAAGTTCGACGAAATATCGCTGCCGTCCTGCAGGAACGTCGCCGATAGCGTCAGCGACGTATCGGCGGTCGGCCGCCATCGGAACGACGGCGCCAGCGCGACGCGCCGGTCGCCGTTCGGGCCGGTGACCGCGTTGCCGTCGCGCGCCACGCCGACGAAGCGGTACGCATAGCGGCCGTCCGGATCGAGCGTATCGCCGACATCGAGCATGAATTGCTTGCGCGCGTCGTTGCCGATCTGCACGCCGGCTTCGCGGACGCGCTCGCCGTCGGCGAGCTTCGTGTGCGCGTCGACGATCGCGCCGGGTTCGCCCGCGCCGTACAGCACCGAGGTCGGCCCGCGCAGCACGGCGATCGAGTCGATCGTGTACGGGTCGACGCGCCAGTTCGCGATCACGGCCGTATTCGGCGCGGCGACGCCGTCGACGTACAGCGTCGGCGTGAAGCCGCGCAGCGCCGCATACCAGTCGGTGCGGCTGTCGGCGCCGAACGTCGCGAATCCCGGCACGTAGCGCAGCGCCTGGTTCAGGTCGGTCGCGCCGGTCATCTCGATCTGCTGCGCGGTCACGAGATTGATCGTTTGCGGGATCTCGGCCACCGGCGTGTCGGTCTTCGTGCCGGCCGTGGTGCGCAGCCCGACGAGCCCGCTCGACGCGCCGTCGGCCTTCCCGGTCACGTCGATCGTCGGCAGCACGGCCGCCGCCGCGCCGGCCAGCGGCGTGACTGCCGCACCCGATGCCTGCGCGTGTGCGCCGCCCGCCGCCGCCACGACCCACGCGCTTCCGGCCGCGATCGCCCTCGCGCGTCGCGCCGCACCCGTCCCCGTTACCATCGTTCCTTGCTCCGTCGTGCTGGTGGCCGATTCGGCCCGATCGCGGCGCGACGCGCCGTCGGCGTCCGCCCTGTGTTGTCTTCTTGGCGATGCAGGTTGCGCGCGAGTCGGCATGCACTGGCCCATGGCGTCGGTCGCGAGCGCAGCGATGATACCGGGCGAATAGGGCGCAGTCTCAAAAAAATGCGTCGTCGGCCGGCGCCGGGCAAGGCGGATGAAAGACGGGGACGCTAGACTGCGTGCGCGACGGGAAGCGGCCGCGGGCTGCACGGCCCGCGCGCATCAACGGGGTTCGTCGTGCCTGGGCGGCCGCGCGCGTCCTGCGTCGCGAGGTTGTCCGCCCCCGGTTCGGCTTCCGTGTTTGCCACGTCATCGTCACGTCACCACCGAGGACCGTATGCGCCGCCTGTCGACTCGCCCCCTGTTCGCCGCGTGGCTCGCGGTGAGCGCACTTTGCTGGGCCATGCCGCCGGCCGGCGCCTGTGAGGTCCCGGCGGCCGTCACGACGATCGATCCGCCCGGCTACTATGACGACGCCGCCGGCTATGCGCGCGCCGTGAAGCCGATGCGCGATTTCATTTCACGGCTCAATGCGTCGGCGGACAAGGGTGACTGGTCATGCGCGGTGAGCCTGCTGGAAAGCTGGGCGCGGGCCGACGCGCTGATGGGCCGGATCACCGGTTACCAGGGCGACTACGAGCGCTCCTGGGCCGGCACCGACTTCGCGATGGTGATCCTGCGCATGCCGCGCGACGTGCGCGACGCGAACCGCGCCCGGTTCGACGCGATCGATCCGTGGCTCGAACGTATCGCGACCGCCACCCGCGATGCGCAAGCGATCAACCACCTGCACAACAACCTCGTGTACTGGGCCGGACTCGACCTGATCGCCATCGGCACTGTGACCGGCAACGCGAGCCTCGTCGATTCGGGGCTGCTGCGGGTACGCGAAGGCATCCGCGACATCGGCCCCGACGGTTCGCTGGCACGGGAAGTCAAACGCGGCAACCGCGCGCTGCACTATCACACGTTCGCGCTGCTCCCGCTCGTGTTCGCGGCGGAACTCGTGCAGCGGCGCCATATCGATCTCTATCGGGAAAACGACGGCGCGATCGGCCGCCTGGCGAACCTGGTCATCAACGCGGTCGACGATCCCGCCAGCTTCACGGCCATCACGCCGGTCAGGCAGGACCTGTTTCCGTGGACGTTCCGCGATGAACTGAGCTGGGTCGAGCCGTACTACGCGCGCTTTCACGACGCGCGGCTGCCGGCGATCATCGCACCGCGCCGCCCGTTCACCGAATGGCGGCTCGGCGGGAATGTGACGGCAGTCTGGGGCGTGTCGCTGCCGTAGCGGGAGCGGCCTGCCGCGTGAACCGCTAGGCGCGCCCGCGCCGCATCCTGAGCGTCGCCGACGGCGACTCGCCGAACGCCCGCTTGTACTCGATCGCGAACCGCCCGAGGTGCGCGAAACCCCATTTCAGCGCGATGTCCGTCACCGACGCGAGCCCCGGCGACGCGTCGGCCAGCAATTCCTCGCGCACATGTTGCAGCCGCAACTGCCGCACGAAGCCCATCGGCGTGGTGCCGTGGCGATGACGAAAGCCGGCGAACAGCGTGCTCGGGCTGACGCCGGCGAGTTCGGCGAGCCGTTCGATCGTCAGCGGCTCGTCGAGATGCGCGCGGATGTAGTCCTCGACGCGCCGCACATAGAACGGCGCAATCGCCACCGGCAGGTGCCGCGTGCCGTTGCGTGCGCTGTTCGGGTGGCCGTGCAGCAGCAGGTTGAGCAGCGTCGATTCGAGCTGCTCGAACGCGAGCGGATGACGCAGCGGATGCGCGTCCGTCGCGATCGCGCCGGCGAGGATCGGCAGCATCTGCATCAGACACGCGCCCTGCGCCGACGACAGGCTGAATGCCGGCTCGAATTCGACCGGCGCGCGCCGGTCGTCGCCGAAATGCCGCTGCGCGTGGCGCTCCATCACTTCGCGCTCGATACGCAGGATGACTTGCGGACATGCGTCGCCCCAGCGCATCTTCAGCGGCAGCGTCGGCGAGATCAACGACGCGGTGCCCGGCGACGACACGAAACGCGCCGAGCCGCACTCGATCTCCGCGTCGCCGCGCAACGGGATCTGCAACAGGAAGAAGTGCTCGAGCGGCCCGGGCTCGATGCTGACGCCGCCGCCATAATCGAGCAGGTTCAACGACAGGTTGCCCCAGCGCGCGTGATGCATGCAGCTGTGCAGCGCGCGCGATTCGCCGGTCGGCGTGAGCCGGTGCGGCTTGAAGACGTCGGCCACGCGTGCGCGCACCTCGTCGACGTCGTTCGACTGCAGCAGCAGGTTGTCGTGATTGAAACAGGCCGTATCCGGCAACCAGCCTGTTCCGGAAAATTGCGCCATCGCTGTTCTCCCGTCATGCTCCATTGCACTCGCGCCGTGCATGCATTCCCGATGTGGGGGCATCCGCCGCACGATCCGGATAGCGCCCGGAGTATCCGGACAGTCCGGCCGCCCAAGCGCGCAAGTCCTGCATACATGACGCAAGAAGCGGGCCGTTCGCGCATCGTAGAAAACTGTGCGGGGCTTCCGCATCCGCACATACCCGCAGTCAGCCGCGCGCCCGCCCATGCGCGGCGGCCGGTGCAACAGGTTTCCGGAATTCGCGGATATCGGCCGAAGAAAGCGGATAGAAGTGCCCATTTCGTCCGCCAATACTGGGTCCGTCGCAGCAAAAAACTGGAATGGAGGGACATATGCAAGGACGTCACATCGAGATTCCGTCGCCGGACGGCGGCACGTTTCGCGCCTACCTGAGCACGCCGGCCGGCGGCAAGGGACCGGGCATCGTGCTGTGCCACGAGATCTTCGGCGCGAACGCGACGATGCGGGAAGCAGCCGACTACTACGCGGAGGAAGGCTATACGGTGCTCGTGCCCGACCTGTTCTGGCGCCAGGCGCCGGGGATCGAACTCGGCTATGCGGGAGCGGATGCCGAACGCGCAATGGCCCTTTACCGCGAATACGACGAGAACAAGGGTGTCGAGGATGTTGGCGCCACGCTGGCCGTGCTCAGGCAGCTTCCCGAATGCACGGGCGGAACCGGCGTGCTCGGCTACTGTCTCGGCGGCAAGCTCGCGTATCTCGCCGCGTGCCGGCTGCCGGACGTGGCCGCGGCGGTCAGCTACTACGGCGTCGGCATCGAGCACGCGCTCGACGAGGCGTCGCACCTGCACGGCCGGCTCGTGCTGCAGATCGCGGGGCAGGACCGCTTCTGCCCGCCCGACGCGCAGCAGCGCATTGCTGGAGCGCTGGCCGGGCGCGACGGCGTCGAAGTGTACGTGTATCCCGGGGTCGATCACGCGTTCGCACGCGCCGGCGGCGATCATTTCGACAAGGCCGCCGCGAGCATGGCCCATCAGCGCGCGATCGCCGCGTTCCGTGCCGCGCTCGGCCCGCACTACGATCTGTCCACACTGTGGGAAGCGCATCTCCAACATGAATTCGACACGCGCAACGTCGATGCCACGATGGCGACGATGGTTGCCGAACCGTACGTCAACCATATTCCGACGCTGACGGGCGGCGTCGGCTACGACGAGCTCAAGCGCTTCTACACGCATCACTTCGTGCATGCGAATCCGCCGGACACGACGATCACGCCGATCTCGCGCACGGTCGGCGCGAGCCAGATCGTCGACGAGCTGCTGTTCTGCTTCACGCACACCACCGAGATCGACTGGATGCTGCCGGGCGTCGCGCCGACCGGCAAGCGCGTCGAGATTCCGCTCGTCGCGATCGTCAAGTTTCGCGGCGACAAGCTCTATCACGAGCACATCTACTGGGACCAGGCGAGCGTGCTCGTGCAGGTCGGCCTGCTCGATCCGGCCGGCCTGCCGGTCGCGGGCGTTGAAACGGCCCGCAAGCTGCTCGACGAAACCGTGCCGTCGAACGGGCTGATGCGCCGCTGGCAGGACAGCGAGCCGTCGTCGGGCACGCATTGACACAACACCTTCCCCCACACAACGATTTCCGGAGACACCCCATGACTGCCCTTGCTGGCAAAGTCGCGATCGTCACCGGCGGCGCCACGCTGATCGGCGCCGCGGTCGCGCAGGACCTGAGCCGCGCCGGTGCGTGCGTCGCGATCCTCGATCTCGATGCGGAGAACGGCGCGCGCGTGGCCGACTCGCTCGGCGAACGGGCGATGTTCGTCGCGCTCGACATCACCGACGATCGCGCGATCGAGCATGCGGTCGCGGCCATCGTCGAGCGGTTCGGCGCGATCGACGTGCTCGTCAACCTCGCGTGCAGCTACGTCGACAACGGCATCCAGGCGACCCGCAACGACTGGCTCGCCGCGATGGACGTCAACGTCGTGTCGGCGGCGATGCTCGCCAAGGCCGTGCATCCGCAGATGGTCCGGCGCGGCGGCGGCGCGATCGTGAACTTCAGCTCGATCTCGGCCCAGTGCGCGCAAACCGGCCGCTGGCTGTACCCGACATCGAAGGCGGCGATCCGCCAGCTCACGCGCAGCATGGCGATGGATCTCGCGCCCGACCGCATTCGCGTCAACTCGGTGTCGCCGGGCTGGACGTGGTCGCGCGTGATGGACGAGCTGACGCACGGCGACCGCGCGAAGACCGATCGCGTCGCCGCGCCGTTCCACCTGCTCGGCCGGGTCGGCGATCCGTCCGAGGTCGCGCAGGTCGTGACGTTCCTGTGCAGCGACGCGGCGAGCTTCGTGACCGGCGCCGACTACGCGGTGGATGGCGGCTATGCCGCGATGGGCCCTGAACAGGCGGTGCCAGCCATTCCGCGTCTCGCGGAGTGACGGTTCCTCAGCACCGCTTCCCGCCATCGTTTTGATCCCGGCCGGCATTCGGCCAACCAAGGACAACCTCATGAGACGCATCGCCATCGTCGGCGCCGGCCAGTCCGGCCTGCAACTCGCCTTCGCCCTGCTCGACCAGGGCTACCACGTCACGCTCGCGACCAACCGCGACGCCGAACAGATTCGCACCGGCAAGGTCATGTCGAGCCAGTGCATGTTCCACACGTCATTGCAGATCGAGCGCGATCTCGGCCTGAACACGTGGGAGGAAGCGTGCCCGTCCGTCGAAGGGATCGGCATCGCGGTGCCGCATCCGGACGGCAACGGCCGCAAGGTGATCGACTGGTCGTCCCGGCTGACGCGCTACGCGCAGTCGGTCGACCAGCGCGTGAAGATGGCCGACTGGCTCGACCGCGTGAAGCGCCGGGGCGCGGACGTGCGCATTGCCGACATCGGCGTGCCCGAACTCGAGGAGCTCGCACGCAGCCACGACCTCGTGCTGCTCGCGGCCGGCAAGGGCGAGATCGTCAACCTGCTCGGCCGCGACGACACGCGCAGCGCGTTCGACCGCCCGCAACGCGCGCTGGCCCTCACCTACGTGAAAGGGATGACGCCGAGCCAGCCGTATTCGCGCGTGCGCTTCAACCTGCTGCCGGGCATCGGCGAGTACTTCGTGTTTCCCGCGCTGACCACGACGGGCCCGTGCGAAATCATGGTGTTCGAAGGCATTCCGGGCGGCCCGCTCGACTGCTGGGCCGACGTGAAGACGCCCGACCAGCATCTGGACCGGAGCCTGTCGTTCCTGCAGCAGTACGTACCGTGGGAATTCGAGCGCTGCCGCGACGTCGAGCTCACCGATCCGAACGGCACGCTCGCCGGACGCTTCACGCCGACGGTGCGCAAGCCGTTCTTCCGGTTGCCGTCGGGCCGCACGGTGTTCGGGATGGCCGACGCGGTGGTCGTCAACGATCCGATCACCGGCCAGGGATCGAACAACGCCGCGAAATGCGCGAACGCGTATTTCGACGCGATCGTCGCACGCGATGCCGCGCCGTTCGGCGAAGACTGGATGCAGCAGACCTTCGAAGGGTACTGGGCGTATGCGCAGCACGTCGTGCGCTGGACCAACTCGCTGCTCACGCCACCGCCGCCGCACATCCTCGAACTGCTCGGCGCGGCCGGCCGGTTGCCGTCGCTCGCCGCGGCGATCGTCGACGGCTTCGACGATCCGCGCCGGTTCTCGCCGTGGTGGTTCGAGCCGTCGGCCTGCGCGGCGATGATCCGCGAACACAGCGTACGCACGGAGTGACCGACATGGAAACGACCACTACCGATCGCCCGGCCCTCGACCCGCTGCAGTTGCGCACCGCGTTCGGGCAATTCCCGACCGGCGTGACCGTGATCACCACGTGCGCGGCCGACGGACGCAAGGTGGGCCTCACCGCCAATTCGTTCTCGTCGCTGTCGCTCGATCCGCCGCTCGTGCTGTGGAGCCTGCGCAAGGTCGCGCCGAGCCGCCCGGATTTCGTCGCGGCCACCCATTTCGCGATCAACATCCTCGCGCACGACCAGATCGAGCTGTCGCGCCGCTTCGCGACGCCCAGCGCCGACAAGTTCGACGGCGTGCTTCACGTCGATTCGGAAACCGGCGGCGTGCCCTGCCTCGACGGCGCGAGCGCGCGCTTCGTGTGCCGCAACGTCGGCCATTACGAAGGCGGCGATCACCTGCTCTTCATCGGCCAGATCGAACAGTTCGACACGTTCGGCCGTGCGCCGCTGGTGTTCCATGCGGGCCAGTATCGCGCGATCGCCGATCATCCCGATCTTTTTCGCGCCATTTGATTAGTTATACAAATAAATATTCCAGGAGGTGGTGAACATGAAACTCGGCTCTCGCATGCTCGTCGTCGCAGGCCTCACGATCGCCGGCATGGCCGCCAGCGCGCCGGCCGGCGCAGCCGACCTGCCGGCGGTCAACCTCGGCATGACCAGCTTCCTCGACGGGATGCCGCCGGCCGGCGCCGGCTGGTACGGCACGCAGTACCTGCAGTACTACACGGCCGGCCGCGTCAACGACAATGCGGGCAACAAGGTCGGGTTGCCGAAGCAGGACATCGACCTGTTCGCGGGGCTGAGCCAGCTCGTCTATCAGTCGCCGCTGACGTTCGCGGGCATGCATCCCGGCCTCGACGTGATCCTGCCGTGGATCGCGTCCGCGCGAACCGACGACGGCATCGGCAACGTCGCGCTGAATGCGCGCGCCGGCTTCGGCGACCTGCTGATCGGCCCGTTCATCCAGTTCGACCCGGTGATGGGCGCGCAAGGCCCGCGCTTCGCGCAGCGCGTGGAGTTCCAGTTCATCGCGCCGACCGGCGCGTACGATCCTTCGCGGGCGATCAATCCCGGCAGCCATGTCTGGTCGTTCGATCCGTACTGGGCAGCGACGCTGTGGCTCACGCCCAAGTGGACCGTGTCGTGGCGGCTGCATTATCTGTGGAACGCGACCAACCATCAGCCGGCCACGTCGCTCGGCCCGGACGTGACGTCGACGCAGGCCGGCCAGGCGATCCACGCGAACTTCGCGACCGAATACGAAGTGCGCCCCGGCCTGCGGCTGGGACTCAACGGCTACTGGCTGCGCCAGACCACCGACATGAAGACAAACGGGCAGGACGTGCCGGGCACGCGGGAGGCCGTGTTCGCGATCGGCCCGGGGGCCATGTATAGCTTCTCGCCGCAGGATCATCTGATGTTCAACGCGTACTTCGAAACCTATGCGCGCAACCGGCCGCAGGGCACGCGGATGGTGCTGCGGTATGTGCATCACTTTCAGTGACGGCCGCGAACGGCGACGACGTGCCCCCTCCATCGCTCACGCGCCGTGAACGTCCTCGTCGATCCGCAGCAGCCGGCCGGCGTTCGCAATCACGACGAACGTGCCAACGTTGTGCAGGATCGCCGCCCACACCGCGCCGAGCATGCCGGTCGCGGCGAGCGCGATCACCGCGAGCGTCCACGCGAGGCCGATCGCCGCATTGGTCGTCGCCGTGCGACGGCATTGTCGGCCAAGGCGGATGCAGGTCGGAATCCGCTTCAGGTCGTCGCCCAGCAGCACGACATCGGCCGATGCGATCGCGATGTCGACGCCACGCTCGCCCATCGCGATGCTCGTCGAGCCGGCCTTGATCGCCAGCACGTCGTTCAGCCCGTCGCCGACGACGAGCGGATGCAGGCCCGCACCGATCTCGCGCATCACATAGTCGAGCTTGTCGTGCGGCAGCGCCTGCGCGACCACCGTCTCGATGCCGGTCTCGGCCGCGACCTTGCTCGCGACGCGCTCGCGGTCACCCGTCAGCAGCGTCTGCCGCGCAAGGCCCAGCGTCCGCAGTTCGGCGAGCGCATCGCGCGCATCGGGCCGCAAGGTGTCCGCGAAACCGAACCACGCGAGCAGCCGCCCGTCGAGCACGAGGCCGACGAGCGGCCCGTCGAATCCTTCCGGCGGTGACGGCAAGTCACCGGCATGGTCGGCGAGCAGCGTGGGCCGGCCGAGTACCGCCGTGCCGTCCGGCGTGTCGGCGACGACCCCGAGCCCGCGCAATTCCCGCGTGCGCTCGAACGGCGCAACGGCAGCGCCGGTCAGGCCTGACGCGGCGGCATCGCGAACGAGCGCGCGGCTCGCCGGATGCGCGCTGCTTTCGCCGAGCCGCGCGGCCAGCGCACGCGCCTGCGCGCCGTCAACGCCCGGCTGCAGCCACACCTGCCGCACGTGCAATTCCCCGCGGGTGAGCGTGCCCGTCTTGTCGATCACGAGCGAATCGACTTCGGCGATCTTGTCGAGGAACGCGGCATTGCGAAACAGGATGCCGTGCCGCGCGCCGACCGCGATCCCGGCAATGGCCGTGGACGGCGCGGCGAGCACCAGCGCGCACGGGCACGCGGCCACGATCACCGCGAGCATCGCCGATGCATTCGAGGACGTGAACCAGACGATCGCCGCGATCAGCAGCACGAGCGCGAGATATGCGCCCATGTGCCGCTCGAGCACTTGCGTGACGGGCGGTTTCGCCTGTTCCGCGTGCTGCATCAGCGCGATGATCTTGCCGAGCGTCGAATCCTTGCCCGTGTGCGTGACGTCGATGCGCAGCACGCCGTCGAGGTTCAGCGCGCCGCCATACACGGCGCTGCCTGCGTCGACGTCGTGCGGCACGGATTCGCCGGTGATCGGCCCATTGTCGACGCTCGACGTGCCCGCGACGACGACGCCGTCGACCGGAATGCGCGCGCCGGCCACCACTTCGATGCGGTCGCCCGCACGCAGCGCGTCGTACGCGACTTCGACGACACTGCCGTCGGTGCCGATACGGCGCACGCGGCCGGCCGTCAGCCGGCCGAGCGCGCGGATCGCCTCCTGCGAACCGAGCACGCTGCGCTCTTCCAGTGCATGGCCGAAGGTCATCACGATCGGCAGCAACGCGGCTGTCGTCATGTCGCCGATCGCCCACGCGGCCAGCATCGCGAGCGCGATCAGGCGATCGGTCACGCCGTGCAGGCTCGGCGCGCGCAGGCTGTGCCACGCGCTCGCGAACACCGGCCCCGCGACGATCAGCGACGCGAGCGCGGCGAGCAGTTGCGCGAGCGTGTCGCCGCCGGCCGACAGCACGCGCCATGCGAACGACAGCACGAGCAGGCCGCCCCCGAGCAGCGCCAGCGCGATCTGCCGCGTGATCGTGCGGCGTTCGTCGGAGGACAGCGCGTAGGCGGTCGTGCCGGCAGGCGCGGCGTCCGGCTGCGTGGCCGGTTCGGCGAGCGAATTCATCGGGCGGTTCCGGGCAGGATCAGGTTGGAAGTATCGTGCGGATCGATCGTCGTCACGCGTCCGGCTTTCGACAGCACATGCTGCATGCGATCGCGATACAGCCGCGCCAGCAGCCCCGGATCGCCGTTCTCGCGAAGCGTCGCGTCGAGTTGCCGGATGTCCAGCGTGTCGGTCTGCGCGGTCGCGACGCGTTCGGCCGCGTGGGCCTGCGCGTCCTGCACGATCCGGTCGGCATCCTGCTGCGCATCCTGGCGCCGCTGTTCGGCGGCGGTGCGGGCTTCGGCGATGGTCCGTTCAGCGACCTGCAGCGACGTCAGCACCGCGTTGAACGCATCGGCGGCCGCTCCGGGAAACGCGGGCTGCACGTCGACGCGCGCGATTTCGACGCCGAGCCCCGCGTGCGCCGCGTCGAGTGCGCGCAGGTGCCGCGCGATCGTATCGGCGAGATCGCCGCGCAACCGTTCGCGACGCGCGGCCATCTGCCGGTCAGCGGCCAGTTGCTCGGGCCGCGCGACCAGGATCGCGTCGAGATCGCGGGTCGCCGCAACTTCGACGGCCGACGCGGACACGATCCGCTCGAGCGCCGCGTCGAGGCGAGCCTGCTGCAGCACGTACGCGTACGGATCGCTGACCCGGTAATAAAGCACCGCGCTCAACGCGACCGCGCCGCCGTCGCCCGTCAGCACGTAGCCCGAACCGGCGAGCGCGTCGGGCAACCGCGCGACGCCCTTCGCGGACGGCGCGAGCGCCCGCGGATCGCGGTCGAGCGAGCGGATCCGCTGCTCGAGCACGCGCGCGGCGCCCGGCACGAGCAGGACCGATTCGAACGGCTGCGGCCACGCGATCACGAGCCCGGCGTCCTGGGTACGCACGAGCGCGCCGAACCGCATCACGACCGCGCGGCTGTCCGCCGGAATCCGCCGGATGTTCGAGCCGGCCCACGCGCAGGCGGCGAGCACCGCGAGCGCGGCGACGAACCAGAACGACAGACGCACGGCCTGCGCGCCCGGCCCGAGCGGCGGTGCGGACGGCTCGCTCATCGCGCGGCCTTGTGTGCCTTGGGCGCCGGCGCGGCCTGCGCCGACGCGTCGCCCGGGCCCTGCACGAGCACGCGGAACGGCGCGGCGTCGGTACGCAGGATCAGGTTCGTATTGGTGCCGACCACCGTGTTCAGCGTGTCGAGCGAACGCAGCATCGTGTACAGGTGCGGGTTGCCCGCATAGCTCTTGCCGTAGATGTCGGCCGCGTCCTTGCGCGATTGCGCTTCGATGCCGGCCGCTTTCACGTTCGCATCGGCCAGTGCGATGCGCGCGTCGCGCTCGGCATCGGAACGGATCTGCGCGGCCTCGCGATTGCCCTCCGCGGTACGCTGCGCGGCCACCGTCTCGCGTTCCGCGCTCATCCGGTCGACGGTCGCGGCGAGCGTGACGGCCGGCAGCGTGAGCCGTTCGAGCCCGACCTGGGCGACGCGCACGCCATAAGCCGAATAGAGCTGCGCATCGATCTGCCGGCGCAGCGCATCTTCGAACTCGCCGATCTTCACCTGGGCCGGATCGGTGTTCACGAGCGACGCGAGATCGTATCCGGCGGACGTCGTCTGCAGCGCGGAGCCGACGAGCGAGCGGATCTGCCGCGCCGCTTCGTCCGGCTCGTTGCCGACCGCGCGCATGAAGCGCCCGATGTCGCGCGCATCGGCCGGCACGCGCCACGCGACGTAGGCCTCGACGATGATGCGCAGCCCGTCGCGGGTACCGACGTCCTGCAGGCCGCTCGACGTGGTGTGCAGGCGCAGGTCGACGGGCGTCACCGCGTCGATCGGCGCGGGCAGGCGCCACGCGAGCCCGGGTTCGAGCAGCACGCGCACCGGCCGGCCGAAGCGCGTGATCACCGACGCCTCGCCGGCACGCACCTGCACGAAGCTCGCCACCGCGAGCGCGACGAGCACGCACAGCACCGCGACGGCCACGCGCAGGCGAAACGCGCCGGGCGGCTGCGGCGCACCGTGGTGCGCGTGATGAGGATGGCCGTGGTGCGCATGATCATGCGCGTGCGAATGAAACAGACTCACGATGTCGCCCCGGGTGCGGCGTCGCCCGCGTGCGGCGCGGCGACACGGCGTGTTGCCGTGTCGCGCCGTCCGTGCGGAAATCGCCGCGACATGTCAATGGATGCCGGCAAGATCGCCGGCAGGCGTATTGCGAAGATCGACGGTCGCCCGCGTGCCGTCGGCCAGCCGGTCGTCGATGATCGTCATGCGCGCGTCGCGCAGGCCGCGTTGCAGCCGGTCGAGGTAATACTCGAACGGAAACGCGGGGCCGCCGAGCCGGTATGCGACCAGGTCGGCGTCGAAATCGATCTGCTGCACGCGCGCCGACGACATCGTGTCGCCGGCCTGCGCTTCGGCGTGCGCGACCCGTTCGAGCGCCTGCTGCTGTGCGTTGCCGAGCAGGCCGGCCGCGAAGCCGCGCGCCTGCGCGACGCTGCCCTGCGCGCGGATCTGCGCGGCCTGCACGTCATGGAACGCGGCGGCCGCGCCGGTCGGCGGATGCACGCTCTCGATCACGACCGCAATCACGTCGACGCCGCTTTGCAGCCGGTCGAGCTGCTGCTGGATCGCGCGCTTCAACTGGCCGGCCATCGCGGCCTGATTGGTTTCGAGCAGCGATTCGAGCGTATGCGACGCGAGGTAGTGCACGAGTTCGCGATTGGCGCTCGTGCGCACCGTGCTTTCCGGGTCGATCGTGCGATAGAGCGCCGCGCGCGCGTCGGCATCGGTCGGGCCGAGCCGGTAGTCCACCCGCACGTCGGCGTTGACGATCTGGAAGTTCTGGCGGTCGCCGTTCGCGCCGGCGATCACCTGGGTGGTTTCCCACGGATGCGGCACATCCCAAAGACGGTCGAGGCGTTCGGGTGTCGGGCCATCGGCCGGCACGGGCGACGTATCGGCGCCGCCGTCGCTCACGTTGCCCGCGATCGCGACCTGGTGCACCGCGCCGTTGTCGACGATGCGCGCGCGCCCGAACGGCCAGGGCAGGCCGACGTGCAGGCCCGGCTGCCAGACGGCGACCGGCGCGCCGAAGCGCTCATAGACCGCGCGCTGCTCCGGGTTCAGCACGACGACGGCGGTAAGCAGCCATGCACACGCGACGGTGGCGGCGAGCGCGCCGGGCAGCAGCCGCACGAAGCTGCGCCAGCCCCAGCTCTGCCGCAGGTCGATGCCGTAACGATGGCGCAGTTCGGCGCCGAGCGACGCGAACGGCGACGGGCGCCGGCTCAGCAGCCCGGCGATCGCGCTGGTCGGCACGATGGCGCCGCGCGGCACCGCAAACCACGACAGCACGCCGCGCAGCGCCAGTTCGGCGGCGACGGCAGCATTGAGCAGCGCGACCGCCCGCACGAGCCCGTCTGCGGGGCGGTGCCGGAACGCGAACCCTGCAGCGGCCAGCGCACCCGCGAGCGCGGTGACGAGCGCGACGCGCAGCACCCGCGTGAGCGACGCGGACACCGCCGAACGGCTGGCGGCCGCCGCATGGTGGCGTTCAGCGACGAGTGTGAGGAAGGCGAGCACGATGCAGGCCGCGCCGGCCGCGAGCGTCGGCTCGGGCGCAGCCATCGCGCGCACCAGCATCCCGGGCGATGGCGGCTGCCACGCGAGCGCGGCCAGCGCGACGGAGAGCACGCCGCCCGCGGCAACGGCCCACGGCCGCCAGTCGATCGCAGCGGCGATCGCCGGCCACGGGTTGTCGTCCTGCTCCGGCTCGTGCTTGCGGCTGAACGCATCGCGCAGCCAGTCGCCGATCAGCGTGGCGGCCGATAGTTCGGGAGGATCGCGGCGCGCGCGGCCGGCGAGCAGCACGCCGATCGCGACCACGAGTACGTTGCACCAGGCACTGGCAAGCGGCGCGCACCAGCGCAGGTCGGCGGGGAGGAAGTCGACCGCGCCCAGCGCGCCGAGCGTGGCGACCAGCAACGCGGCGGCGCCTGCGACCGGCGCGAGTGCGTCGCGGCTGGCCGGATTGCCGGGAATGTCGTCGTTGCCTTCCGCCTGTTGCCCCATCGGGGATTCCTTACGTACGCGTTACAGGATGCGCAGGAGTCCGTGCGGAATGCTGCGAGCGGCAATGTAGCGCGGCGGATGACGAAACTCAAGGCATCGATGCGATTGGCTCGACGGATGAAACAGTCGTGCGGATGGAACCTTTCCGCCACATTACGCGCAACGTGCGCAGCCGATATCCGGCACGGCGCATCGGCCTGGATTCAGATCAGATGCCGGCCCGCCACCGACTCGATCTCGAGCACGCAGGCATGCGGGTATGCGGGGGGTGCCGCCCGGCGGCCCCCTACTTCGCCGCCTGCGCCGCCGGCGTGAACGAGCACTTCGGATCGTTCTTGCCCCGCGCCGAACAGCACTCGAGCAGGTCGCTCACCGACTTCACGTTGGCCGCGTTCCACTCGTCGCGGCTGCGGTTGTTGTCGATCGGCATCCAGTGCGTCAGCGGATAGCTGCTCGCCAGCGGGTTGCTGCCTTTCGGCGGCGGCAGCAACCCGGCGGCGAGCGGCACGTAGATCTTGCAACTGTTCTGGTCGCCGATCCGGTGGCAGCCGATGCAGGTGTTACCGGGCGTGCTGATCGCGTGCGACGTCCATGACGCGAAGTCGGCCCCGAGATTGACGTACTTGCCCCACGGATCGGTCGGCACGCGGTTCCAAACCTGCCCGATCCATGGGCTGTACATGACCGGGCTCGCGTCGTGGCACGACACGCAGCGCTTCGTCGCGGTCGCAGCCGGTTTCCACCAGAATTCCGCGGCCGACGGCCGGCCGGGCGGCGGGGTCTTCTCGTTCGGCGGCGGCACGCGCGACGCGTCCATGCCGCCCGTGCCGCCCTTGTCCGCATGAAACCAGCAGGTCTTGCCGTTGCGCACGTGGTGCAGCACGATGTCGACTTCGTCGTAATACGGGCTGCGGTTCTCGCGGATCTGCTTGCGACGGCAAAACGCCGAGATCTGCGTGTCGCCGTGGGACAGGTCGAGGATCTTCGAGTAAGGCGTGCATTGCCCGGAGGTCGGCGCGTCGTACGGCAACAGCGCCGGGCGATCGCAGGTCATGTGTGCCGTGTACCGCGCGGGCACGCTGCCGTTGACGGTGATCGGCACGTCCGTCCCGCTGTTGCAGTCGAACGCGGGAATCTCGCCGATTTCGTCGGTGCACTGCTGCGCGTATTCGTGCAGGGAGGCATCGGCGCCTTCCGCGGCAAACGAGGCGGGCGCGGCCAGCAGCATCGCCAGCGCCGCGACGCAGGTCCTGATCGTCATGCCGCCTCCTTCGTGTAGCGCATCGCCACCTTGCGGATGGCCTCGATGTATTTGACGTAGCCGGTGCATCGGCACACGTTGCCGCCCACCCACGTCTCGATCATCGCGTCCAGTTCGGCGGCGGGCACCGGCTGCGCGCGCAGATGATCGAGCATCGCGGTCGCGGCCATCAGGAATCCCGACGCGCAGTAGCCGCACTGGAACGCGAACGATTCGAGAAAGCTCTGCTGCAGCGGCGACAGCGTGCCGTCCTGCGCGAGCCCTTCGATCGTGTACACGTGCATGCCGGCCATCGCGCTGACCGGCGTCGAGCACGACAGCGTCTTTTCCATCGGCGCGTCGGGCGTGTTGCGCACGCCGACCGTGCACGCACGGCACACGCCGATGCCGCAGCACAGCTTCGTGCCGGTCAGGTCCTGTCGTTCATGCAGGAAGTCGATGAGGTTCATGTCGGCGTCGTCGGCTGCTGCCTCGACGGGCTGGCCATTCACGACCATGCGGATCGGATCGCTCATTGCAGTGCCTCCCGAATCTTGTCCGGCGTGACCGGCGTGACCCTGAACCTTCGCCCCGTCGCCATCGCCAGCGCATTGAGCAGCGCCGGCGCGATCGGGCATATCACCGCTTCCGCGATGCCGCGCGCATTCGCGGGATCGTTGCCGGGCGGCGGCAGCGCGATCAGCTCTTGCTCGGGAATGTCGGGCAGGCGCGTCACCTCGTAGCGGTCGAGGTTCCATCGGCCGCCACCCGGGCCGTCCGGGCCGAGCGGGCACGTCTCGGTCAGCACGTTGCCGATGCCCATCGCGACCGCGCCCTGCGACTGTCCTTCGACGAGCTCCGGCGACAGTTGCCGCCCGACGCTCACCGCCGACACCACGCGCTCGACCTTCACGCGCCCGTTCGCCGGATCGACGGACACGCCGACGAGCGACGCCGATGGCGCATAGGTCGTGCGCCCGTAGAGGCTCGTGTCGACCGGCGGCGCCTGCAGCGTGCGGTACAGCGGCGTCAGGAAGTAAGGATCGAGGCCGACCGCCACGTAGTCGTAGTCGATTTGCGCACTGCCCGACGCGAACGGATAGGTGCCCTTCCAGAAGTAGCCGGCATAGCTCGCATGCACGGCCGCCACCGTCTGCAGGCCCAGCTCCGTGATGGTGTCGAGCAGCGTCGGCCACGAAATCGGCGCGAGGCCGGTCGCGACGAGCGCACCATTGGCCCAGCGTACGTCCTCGGCCCGCACGGGCACGCCCCACCGCGCACGGGCAGCCGGCAACACGCTTTGCAGGAACAAGGCCTGTGCCGCCCCCTTCACTGCGTGGTACTGATGGAATGCGCCGAGACAGGCGCTCGACGAACCGTACGTATAGCGCACCGTCTTCGGATTGGCCGACGGGTTGCTCGACCGCGTGAGCCCGAGTGCATTGAACGGCCCGATCTCGCTCATGGCGATCGTCTGCGCGTTCTGCCCGAGAAATTCGGACGGTGCGAGCCCCAGCGTCGTGGCCGCGCCGTTACCCATGTCGGTGTACGGCGTGACCACGCGCAGCCGGCTGTCGGGCAGGATCTGCACCATCCCGAACATGCCGTCACCGGAGGTGCCGTACGCCTCGTTCGCCATCGCGAGTCCGACGCCGTAGCGAAGATGGTGCGCAGCGCGTTCCGCGCGGGTGCGCTCGCGTTCGCGCCACAGCGGGTGCTGTTCGAGCCGGTCGAGCAGCGCGTCGAGCTGCAGGTCGAACAGGATCGGCGCACCCGTGATCGCGCGCCCCTTGCCGAGCCCGGGCGTGCCGCCGAGAAAATTGGCGCGACGGATCGCGAACGGCGAGAGCCCGAGCCGGCGCGCGGCCTCGTCCATCAGCGTCTCGACCGCCATGAACGCCTGGGGGCCGCCGAAGCCGCGCTGCGATCCGCCGAACACTTCCCGCGTGTAAGTCGAGGCCGCCTGCGCGCGTGCGCGCGGAATCTCGTAGCAGCTCATCGCGCTCAGCGCGGCGAGCTGCGCGACGTACGGCGACAGGTTCTTCTTGCCGCCGCCGTTCATCAGGAAATCGCACGTGATCGCTTCGAGCTTGCCGCGCCGGTTGAACCACAGCGATTCCGAAAACTGCGTTTCGCAGCGCTTCAACCCGACCTGGAACTGCTCGTAGCGCGACTGCTGCCAGCGTAGCGCGCCCGTCGCGAACGGCGCCGCGAGCGCGAGATAGAGCGGGAAATAGGACTTGTCGCGCCCGCCGAAGCCGCCGCCCGGATAGCACGCGATGACGTGGGCCTCCTTGGCCGCGATGTCGCTGCCCTGAAACAGCGCGAGTGCGCCGGTCGCATCGTCGTTCGCCGACTGCGTACCGAGCACGAGGCTCATTGTCGCGCTGGATGCGTCGTACCAGGCGAGCCCCGCTTCGGGTTCCATGAACATCGGGTCCATCGCCGGCGTCTCGAATCCTTCGTTGCCGGTCGCGCGCACGCCGATCCACGCGCCGGCGGCCGCGTTGCGGGCAATCGTCGCGTCGATGTTGGCGACCGCCTCCTCGCGTTGCTTCAGGTATTCGGCGGTCGGCTTGCCGCTGCTGTCGGTCTGGTAGTTGTCGACGTAGTTGAAGCCGCGTTCGTCATCGCGCACGTAGATCGTCACGGGAGAAAACGGCACGGCCTGCGCGGCCGTCGGGCGCGTGACCGGCGCGCCGTAACGGATCACGCCTTGGTTGAAATCGAGCAGCTTCTTCGCTCGACGATAGACATCGAAGTTCTCGAAGATCAGCAGCGCGGCCGGTTGTCCGTAGCAATCCGCCGCGTGGCCGGTGCGCGCGAGCCAGTAGATGTCCTGGTTCGCGATCGGGTCGGCCTCGGGTGCCAGCGGAATCCGCCGCGCGCTCAGCAATGCGTTGTCGACGACGGCGATCGGCCGCAATTCGGCCGGCAGCACACCGAGGTCGTAGCCTTCGTACACGGCGTCGACCCGATCGCACCGCAACGCATAGAGCCAGTTCTCCTGCTGCGGCCAGCCGACGAAGTCGCGCGACTTGAAGTCGCGTGCGTAGATCTTCTGGCCCGTGACCTTCGGGATGCCGTCGATGCGCCAGCGCGCCTTGCCGGGCACCGGCGCCCAGCCCGGCCCGGCCGCGTCGTCGTCCGCCTGCCCGGCGGCGCCGAGCGCCAGCGCCGGCAAATGGGTGATCGAGATCGCGACGAGCGCGCCGCTCCCGGCCAGCTTCAGAAACGTCCGGCGTGTCACAGGCACATCGATGGCCATGCTGGGTCCCTCGTTCGAATGGTCGTGCCGGCACGGCCGACGCGCGACGCGACGCCGGCCGGGTACGGGCCGCTTCGGGTGTGCTTCGTCGTGCGGGATGTCGGTGCGGAAACGGTCTTGCGGACGCGGTCGCGTGCCGGCGGTCAGGAATCGGGGGGAAGCGGACCGGGGAACGTGCGCGGTGGATTCGCGCGGGCGCCACGGGCCCGCGGATGTCTGCTGGATGAAGCGTCAGGCCACCTGCTTGCCATTGCTTGCTCGTTCATGTTTCCCCCGGCCTTGATCGTGCGTGACTGGCCTGTTTTCCGTATTGTCGGGCCGTCTCTTGATTTTCAAGTGTTGTTGTTCGGTATTTCCGGCACGTGTAACGTTTGCGTCGTCAGTCCCGTGATGCAGGCATGATTTTCAATAATGTAGAAATTCGGGCCGGGTATTTCAAGGAGATTTTCGGATGGCGCGCAGCGGTGCGCAAAAAACGAACGAGAAGCCATTGCCATGAACGACGGAGTCAACAATCCCGCGGATCGTTGCCGTCTTTCACTATCAGGCGAGGTATCGCCGTGCCGTTTCATCCAGGCGCACAACGCGATGCCGGCAAACTTCGCCGGCATTCAGGTTAGCAGTAGGGGGCAGCCGCTAAGGCGGTGGACTACGGCTCGTTCCATGGCCGACCATGGGTCCAGGATGCCTTGACGCCGCTATGGTCAACCTGTCTCGCGGCGCCGCCTGGGGAGGGAGCCTCCATGAAGCCTGTTACCGTGCCGGCCGGCGGGGGTGGCCATCCGGCACGCAAAACCTTGATCGACGCAACCGGCGCAACGCCGCTGCGTCACTCACTGCCCGATGCCCACGAACGTCGGCAGCAGCACGCGATAGACGTGGATCATCGCCGGCCCGAGCAGCACCATCATCAGTGCGGGGAAAATGCAGAAGATCAGCGGGAACAGCAGCTTCAGCGCGATCTTCGCGGCCCGCTCTTCCGCGCGCATCCGGCGCCGCGTGCGCAGCATGTCGGACAGCACGCGCAGCGATTCGCTGATGCTCGTGCCAAAGCGGTCGGCCTGGATCAGCATCGCGCAGAACGATTCGATGTCCTCCACACCGGTACGCAGCGCGAGATTGCGCAGCGCCGTCTCCTTCGTGAAGCCGGAGCGCATCTCGAGCAGCAGCAGGTCGAGTTCGCTCGCGACCACCTCGCTGCTGAACCGCAGCTCCTCGCTCACCTTCATCAGCGCCGCATCGAGCCCGAGACCCGCTTCGACGCACACCGTCAGCAGGTCGAGCGCGTCCGGGAAATCCTCGAAGATCTTCCTCTGGCGCACCTTGACCCGCTGCGACAGCACGACGTTCGGAATGTAGTAGCCGATGCCGGCGAGCGCGACGAGGATGACCGACAGGATCGCACGCTCGTCGCCGAGCGACGTCGTGATCAGCACGAGCAGCGCCGCGCACGGCAACCCGAGCGCGAGCGCCGTCTTCGCGGTGAAATACAGCGCAGCCGCGCTCTGGTTGCGCCAGCCGGCATTCATGAGCCGGATGCGCAGCGGCGAATTCTCCCAGCCCTCCTTCGGCACCGACAGCTTCGAGATCGGCGTGGACAGCTCGACCAGCTTCGCGACCCAGCGCGACGTCAGGTCGTCGCCGTCGCCCGTGCCCGCCACGCCGGTCGCGCCCGCCCCGGCCCCGCCGGCCTGCTGGACCCGGCGCTGGATGCTGCGCGGCGCGAACAGCAGCATCGCGACGAGCGCGCCGCCGGCCACGAAGAGGAACAAGCCGCCCAGCATCACGGCCTGGACTACGCTCAGGTTTTGCATGACAGCCTCGCAACGGTTCGTTATACGGCTCGCGCGTCAGACGCGAATGCGGACAATACGGCGGATCCAGAACAGCCCGAACAGCATCGACACCAGCATCGCGCCGACCATCCTGATCCCCGCCGGGTCCTCCCAGAGCACGGACAGGAATTCGCGGTTCAGCAGCGCCATCACCGCGGCGGTGCCGAACGGCAGCAGCCCGAGAATCCATGCCGACAACCGCCCTTCCGCCGACAGCACGCGCACCTTGTCGAACAGCTTGAAGCGCTCGCGGATCAGCGCGGCGATGCTGTCGAGCAGCTCGGCGAGGTTGCCGCCCGTCTCGCGCTGGATCAGCACCGCGATCACGAAGTAGCGCAGGTCCTGCACCGGCACGCGCGTGACGAGGTTCATCAGCGCATCGTGCAACGACACGCCGTAGTTGACCTCGTCGAACGTGACGCGGAACTCGCCGCCCATCGGCTCGGGAAACTCGTCGCCGACCATCCCGAGCGTGCTCGTGAACGAGTGGCCGGACCGCAGCGCGCGCGCGATCATGTCGCAGATGTCCGGCAACTGCCGCTCGAGCTTGCGCATCCGCTTCCCGCGGCAGCGCATCACGTACATCATCGGCAGGCATCCGGCGAACAGCGCGACCGGCAGCGCAGCGAGCTGCGGCAACGTCGCGAAGCTCAGCGCAAGCCACGCGAACGCCGCGAACACCGTGCTGAGCATGATCAGCTTCGGCAGCGTCCAGTCGAGGCCCGATTGCTGGATCACGAGATCGAGCCGATGCACGCGCGGCATGCGCAGCAGCAGCCGGTCGAACGGCTTCGATTCGTCGAGCATCCGCTTCTTCAGGATCGACAGCCGTTCCTGCTGGACGTTGCCGCCGGCCGACATCGAGCGGATGCGCGATTCGATCCGGCGCGCGGCGGCGCCATGCCGCGCGTTCCACCATTGATAACCGCCTTCGATCGCGAGAACCACCGCGACGAAGGTGAGAATCACAAAACCGTAAAAGATCGTGTTCATGAAGCCTCCCCGGCAGCGAACGGCGCCCTGTCGTCAGTTCGTCTCGTACCGCTGAGACGGGTCGTACAGCGAATCCGGCAGGTTGATGCCGAATGCCTGCAGCCGCTCGACGAACTTCGGCCGCACGCCCGTCGCGCAGAAGTGGCCGCGTACCGAACCGTCGCGGTCCACGCCCGTTCGCTTGAACGTGAAGATCTCCTGCATGTTGATGATGTCGCCCTCCATCCCGGTCAGTTCCTGGATGCTGACGATCTTGCGCCTGCCGTCGGTCAGCCGCGCGGCCTGCACGACCACCGAGATCGCCGACGTGATCTGCTGGCGCATCGTCTTCGGCGGCAGCGTCAGGCCGGAGACGCTGATCATGTTCTCGAGCCGCGTCAGCGCGTCGCGCGGGGTGTTCGCGTGGATCGTCGCGAGCGAGCCCTCGTGGCCGGTGTTCATCGCGTTGAGCATGTCGAGCGCTTCGGCGCCGCGCACTTCGCCGAGGATGATCCGGTCCGGGCGCATCCGCAGCGCGTTGCGCACCAGCGTGCGCTGCGTGATCTCGCCCTTGCCTTCGATGTTCGGCGGGCGTGTTTCGAGCCGCAGCACGTGCGGCTGCTGCAGTTGCAGTTCGGCGGCATCCTCGATCGTCACGATCCGCTCGTTGCGCGGAATGAAGCCGGACAGGATGTTGAGCAGCGTCGTCTTGCCGCTGCCGGTGCCGCCCGACACCAGCACGTTCACCTTCGCGCGCGACAGCGCATCGAGCAACTCGGCCATCGGCGGCGTCAGGCTGTGGTAGCGCACGAGGTCGTCCATCTTCAGCGGATTGACCGCGAAACGCCGGATCGACATCAGCGGCCCGTCGATCGCGGACGGCGGGATGATCGCGTTCACGCGCGAGCCGTCGGGCAGACGCGCATCGACCATCGGGCTCGATTCGTCGATGCGGCGCCCGACGCGCGACACGATCTTCTCGATCACCTTCATCAGGTGCGCGTCGTCATAGAACGTCACGTCGGTCAGTTCGAGCTGGCCGAAGCGCTCGACATAGACCTGCCGGTACGTGTTCACGAGGATGTCGGAAACGGTCGGGTCGCGCAGCAGCGCTTCGAGCGGGCCGAAACCGAACATCTCGTCGTACACGTCGATCGCGAGCTGCCGCCGCTCGATGTCGTTCGCCGGCAGCCGCTCCTCGTCGAGGATGCGCGTGATCAGCAGGCCGATCTCCATGCGGACCGATTCCTGCGGCATCCGCGACAGGCGCTCGAGCTCGACGCGTTCGAGCACGGCCAGGTGGATTTCGCGGCGCAGCTTCTGGTATGCGTCGCGCACCGACGAATGGGTCGGGCCGGCCGGTTCGCTGCCCGTCGCCAGCGGCTGGGCCCGTTGCAAGGACATCTGTTCGCGCAATGACATGATGGTTCCCCGAAAGATTTACATGGACTTGAGCTTCGGCGTGGCCTTGCGGCCGAACAGCCGGGACATCAGCGGTTCGCTGTGCGTCGCGCCGTGTCCCGCGCGCACCTCCCCTTCGACGAGTTGCTTCGCATACCCTTGCAACGCTCGGACGACCCCCGTGCCGCGCGCGACCCGCGACACCGGATGGCCCTGGTTGAGCGCTTCGAGCACGGTGTCGGCATCGTCGGGAATCGTGCAGGCCGCGTGCAGGCCGAGCACTTCCTCGAGCGCCGTGCGAGTGCGGTCGCTCGCGCGCGTCGCGCGGTTCACGATCAGCCGCATCTGGTCAGTTGAGTAGCCGAGCGACACGAGGATCTCCAGCAGCCGGCGGCCGGCCCGCACGTGCGGCATCGCGGGCTGCAGCACGAGCGCGATCTGGTCGCTGCGATCCAGGGCGACCATCGACAGCGGATTGATGCAGACGCCGACGTCGAAGATCACGAAGTCGTAACGCGGCGCGGCGACGCCCAGGATCCATTCGAGCGCGTCCTCGCGCATCTCGGCGGCCTTGACCGGGTCGCCGGCGCCCGCGAGCACGTGGAAGTTTTCCGTCACGTGCGCGACGCTCGCGTCGAGGAACGCGCTGTCGAGCCGTTCGATCTGCGCGCACAGCTGCGGCAGCGTCGACGGCGGGGTTTCGTCGCTGACGAGGAACGCCGCGTCGGCGAACTGCTGGTTCAGGTCGATCAGCAGCACGCGGCGCTTGAAGCCTTCCGCGATCTCGAATGCGAGGTTGCTGGCCGCGAAGCTCGTGCCGGCTCCGCCCTTGCACGACATGAACGACACGATCCGCGTGTCGTCCGTGTCGCGCCGCGTGCTTTGCGCGGCGGCCCGTTCGAGCGCGTGGCCGAGCGCCTGCGGGTCGAGCGGCCACTGCAGCACGTCGCGGGCGCCCGCCCGCATCGCGTCGAGCAGCACGTGCGGCGACGCGTCGGCCGTCACGAGAATGCAGGTCAGGCTCGCGTGCGCGCGGCAGATCCGTTCGATCGCCGACAGCTCGGACGGCTCGAGCGACGTGCCGTCGACCAGCAGGATGTCGAACGCGTCGAGCCCGTCGGTGCGATGTTCGATCTGCGACGGGCGGCCGGTCGCGCGTGTCGCGCGATAGTGTCCGCAGTCGGCCACGAGGCGCGCGATCTGCGAAAGACGCGCGGTGTCGTCGGAAGCTACGAGGATGTTGATCATGTCGTGTGCCTCGCCTGTTCGATTAATTACAGTTGGCGCCGCCGGTCGCGGAAGTGAGGCTTTCGCGCGGCAGTGTCGTCGTGAACGGCGGCATCGTCACCGTGATGTTCACGAACGGGATCATCGTCTTGACCGTGACGTTCGTGACGCTGACCGTCACGAACGCGCACGAATTCACGTCACAGCTCGCGGGCGAGTAGTTCACCGACACGTTCGCGTTCGACAGCAGCGGCAGCAGCGCTCTCACCCGCTTCACGACGCCGGCCGCATTCACGTCGCACACCACCGCCGTGCGCGCGCCCAGGCGCACGGCTTCGCTCGCGGTGCTCCAGTAGAACAGCACGCGGCCGAATTCGAAGATGCCGATCAGCAGCATGATCAGGATCCACGCGATCAGCGCGAACTCGACGATCGCCGAGCCGCGTTGGGCACGCCGGCGTGACGGGGGGGCATGGCGCGCGTTCATGACACTTGCCTCATCACGGTGACGATGTTGTTGAAGGTGATCGACGGCAGCCCCGGGAACGCGGGGATCGGCTGGTACTTGTAGCCCGTGATCTTCACTTCGACGACGTTGATCGCGCCCGTCGCGGTGCCGCCCGACGCGTTGTTGTTCGAGTCGTAGGTCGGCAGGTTCGCGAACTGCGCCGGGTCGGACGTGTCGCTGCAGCCGGTCGTGCGCTGCGCGTCGCAGATCGTCACCATCGACGTCTTGAGCCCCGGCACCAGCTCGGTGCCGGCGGCGCCGCACGTCGTGCTGCCGTAGACGACGAGGCACTGCGCCTGCGAGGCCGGATACGCGCTGTCGGTCGGCAACCAGACCGACAGGTAGCGCGCCGCATCGCGCGTCGCCTTGGTCAGCGTCTCGAACTGGTAGATCGCGCGGCCGAACTCGGCCACGCCGGTCGCGAGCATGATCATCGGCATCAGCACGAGCGCGAACTCGACGGCGACGGCGCCGCGGGTGCGCGAACGGCGAAACGGGGGCTTTTTCATGATCCGCTCTCCGCTATTGAACGAGCATCGGGACCTGGGTCCCGGACGCGCTGCCGCTGCCCGGCAAGCCGTGCGTCGCGCACGGATTGTTGCCGGAGACCGACGAGCCGAGGTATTCGAGGTGCGCGACGATCGCGCCGCTGCCGGAGCTGAACGGCAGCGGATCGAGCATCAGCACGCAGTCCCATTGCGTGACGTGCACCTTGCCGCTGCTGCCCTTCAGCGTCGAACAGTCGCCTTCCGGCGCGAGCGCGACACGGCGGTCGCTGCCATAATTCTGGTAGTTGCTCGCCGTCGCGGTGCCGTTGGTGTTGATCCCGCTGCCGGTCGGCGGCGCGCCGTCGCCCTGGTAGGACTTGAAGGCTGCGCGGTCGGCCACGAACTGCGTGTACGCATCGCCCTTGATGCCGGCCGTTCCGGGCGGCCCGTAGTTCGGGCCGACATACGCGTAGCCGGTGAAGTCGGGCTGGCCGCTCGAGCCGTTCGCGCCATTCGTGTAGATGCCGAAGCGCGTGTTCCAGGCGCGCAGCGACGCCGACTTCAGGCCCGTGGTGGCGAGATCCGGCGGACTCGTGATGTTGCAGGTATTGCCCGACAGCTCGCTCGCGAGGGTCGGTTCGTTCGTCGAGCCGTCGAGCGCCGCCCAGCCGAAGTTGCCCGGCCCGTAGGTCGACGACGACCCGGACGGCGACGAGATCCAGTCGCCGACCTTGTAGGCCGGATCGGACGGGCCGCGACACACGAACACCGGAATCGCGCAGGTCGTCTGCCCGCCGCCGACGGTGGCGATCGCGCTGGCCGACACCTCCGCCGCGTTCGCGAGCTTCGTGCCCGGCAGCACGTTCAGTATCTCGATGAACCAGTGCGCGATGTTGCTCAACGTGGCGGTGCACTGCACGTACTTGATGTTCGCCGGCTTCGTGACCGAGTTCTTCGTCTGGAACGCGTTGGACAGCGAGTCGCTGAACGTGACGTTCGCGTTCGTCGACATCTGCACCGACTTGTTCTGGAAGAACACGAAGTTCAGGTGGCCGGCGGCGATGCCGTCCGCCTCGGCCACCGACAGGCTGATGGCCGAGGTCAGGTCACGCGCGGCCGACAGCGCGCACGCATCGGCGCTGTTCTGCAGTTCGCTGCGCGTGACGTACAGCTTGCCGAGATCCAGCGCGAGGCCGACGAACCCGATCATCACCGCCAGTGCGAGACCGACGATGATCGCGACGGCACCGCGCTGGCGATGCAGGCTGCGACGCATGACTTTCGGATGGCGAGCTGCGCTGTTCATGGCGTTCTCCCTGAGCGTGCCGTCGTTACTGGGTGGACTTGCCGATGCCGATCACGAACGCATTGGCGGGCGGCACGGTCTGCTTGAACGACTTGTCGTAGTTGTCGAGCGCGGCCGCGGCGGCAGCGCCGTCGACCCCCGGCGCCGACACCGAGGCCGCGTGGTCGGCGGCATGCGGGTCGATGATCTGGGCCTGGGTCACGGCGCGGACCGAATCGCCGAAGCGGGTGTCCCACACCGGGGTCGACGACATGCAGCCGGCAAGCGCGAACGCGAGCGGTGCGGCGAGCGCCACGCGGCGCACGATGACGAGGTAGGCGGATTTCATGAGCGTCCCCTTGGATGGCTTCAACGATCGGTGGATTCGGGTGCCGCGCTCACGCGCACGACCTGCTGCGCATGGGCCGCCGCCGGTGTCCGGCGCTTCGGCTGCCCCGCGGGCTGGGCCGGCGTGTCGGAACCGGCCGCCGCAAGACGGGCGGCGGCGGCTTCGATACGCGCGATGCGGGCCGCGTTGGCGGATTCGTGCTGCGAGACGGCGGCGGCAACCGGTGCCGGCGTCTTCTGCGGCTCGGCCGGCGCCGGCGGCTGCGCGTCCGTCCCCTGCGGCGCGCGCGGCGCGGGCAGCGCGGCGGCCGGGGCGGCGGGCGCTTCCGATTGCGGTGCCGGTGCGGGGGCCGGTGCCTGGGCCGGGGTCTGCGGTGCGGCTGCCGCGCCGTTCACCGGTTGGGCGCCGTGCTTGCGAACACCGCCGCGGCCTTCCATGTTGCCGGTCGCATACACGTCGACTTCGTTCGGCTTCGAGAAGCTGTCGGTCGGCAACGGCACGTCGGCGGTCTGCAGCGGCTTCACCAGGTGCGGCGTGATCACGAAGATCAGCTCGGTGCGGTCCTGCTGAAACGATGTACTGCGGAGCAGCGCGCCGAGCACGGGAATTTCGCCGACACCGGGGAGCGCCTTCAGCGCGCCGGTCCCGTTGTCCTTGATCAGCCCGCCGATCGCGAACGTTTCGCCGTCGCCCATCTGCACCGTCGTCGATGCGCGCCGCGTCGTGATCAGCGGCAGGATCGACGTGCCGCCGATGTTGGACGCGCTCAGCGTGACGCCCGTCTGCGACAGCTCCGACACTTCCGGCGCGACCTTCAGGCTGATCCGGCCGTTGCCCAGCACGGTCGGCGTGAACTTCAGCGCGACGCCGAACTCCTCTTCCTGCAGCGTGATCGACGAGACGCCGTTGCTGCCGCTCTGCGGGATCGGGATGAAGATCTTGCCGCCGGCGAGGAACGTCGCTTCCTGGCCGCTGATCGTCACGAGATTCGGCTCCGCGAGGATCTTGACCATGTTGTCGGTGTTCTGCGCGTCGGCCGCGAGGTTGAACGGCTTGTTGTTCGCCTTGCTGAAGGCGATGCCGGTGGCGACGCCCGCGAGCAGGTTGCTGACCAGCGCGCCGCTCCACGAACCGAAGCCGCCCTGGATGTTGAGCGCGCTGCCCATCTGGTTGATCAGCGTCTTCGACACCTCGGCCACCTTCACCTCGAGCATCACCTGCTGCGGCGACGTGACGTTCAGCATGTTGAGCACCCCGCCCGCCTTGCCGCCGCCCGCCGGATCGCCCGCGCTGTCACCGTACGCCCTGGCGATCTGCATGGCCTGCTGCGCGGCCATCGAGCTCGACACGGTGCCGGCCAGCACGATCGTGCCGGCGGCGGTCGACACGTGGATGTCGCGCTCGCTCGGCATCAGCTGCATCAGCGACGCCTGCAGGCCGCCGGCATCCGCGCCGACCGCGACGTCGATCACGCGGCATGCCCCGCTCTTGCCCTGCACGATCATATTGGTCGTGCCGACCGCGAGCCCGAGGATGTACAGGGTCTGCGGCGACACCATCGTGGCCTGCGCGACGGCCGGATTGCCGATCGTCCGATTACGGACCGGCTCCGGCATCGGCACCAGCAGCGACTTGCCCAGCGGCACGCTGACACTGGTCGATTCGCGCACGGCGCCGACGCAGTTCGGTCCGCGCAGCGGCCCCGCCGCTGCGGCGGGCGCGGCGGCCGCCACCGGCGCCATGCTGATCGTCATCTGCATCGGCCCCTTGCCGACCGCGGCCGGCGCGCTGGCGCCGCCCTTGGTCAGCGCGGCCGACTCGACGCCCTCCTGCGCGAGTGCGCCATAAACGGTCAGCCATCCTGAACAGAGGATCGCGGCCATCATCGTGCCCCGTGCGACGCGTGTCTGCAGCGGGCCGGTACCTGTGCATTGCGGTTTGATCTTCATTTCGTCTGATCCCCCGAGAGACCGGCGCCGTGCCGGTTATCGACTTCCAGGGCCGCCGCGCATTGCCGGCGGCCGTTTATGTGACTTCGATGATCTGATTCAGAAACACTCGACGCTGCCCTTCACGCCCGTCAGCACGCCGACGCAGTCGCGCCGCACTTCCGGCGCCGCGTGCGATGCGACGTGCACGCGCACCGTCTTCACACGGGCCGGTGCCGGCGGCGCTTCGGGTGCGGGCTCCTTGCCGAGCAGCGTCAGCTTGGTCGCCCCGTCGGTGTTCAGCGTCTTCTGGTCGACCTGGTTGCGCAGCACGAGCGACAGCGTGCCGACGCTGCGCGCGAGGTCGAGCCGTTCGGCCTGGTCGGGCGTGACTTCCAGCGTCACCGCGTTGACGACCTTCGGCGCCGTGTCGTCGCGGCTGACCTGCTGCGCGACGGCGAGCACGAGGATGTGCTCGAGCACGATCTTCGAGATGCTCTGCCCGTCGGTCTTGCCCTGTTGTTCCTGCGTGTTGACGATCACGTCGACGTAGTTGCCCGGCAGCGCGAAGCCCGCGACACCGACCACGTCGTTCACGCGCACCGTGATCGCGCGGCTGCCGTCGGCGATCACCGCGGACAGCCCGCCCTTCGTGCCGACCGGCGCGAGCTTCGACTCGATCACCGGCTCGCCGCGTGCGAGGCTGGTGCGCACGACGCGCCCTTCGAGCCCCTTCGTATCGGTGAACGCGCCGTTGGGCACGCTGCCCGACGGCCAGCTGACCATGTGGATCTGGTTCGGCCCGAGCGGTTCGCCCAGGTTCAGGTCGGTGTTGGCCACCGCGACCGGCGTGACCGAGCTCGTGGATGTCTGCACCAGCCAGTGGGACGCGAATACGACCGCGGCAAGACCCGCGACCATCGCGACGACCAGCATCATGACCGCTCGACTGTTTTTCATGGCAATGCTCCTCGACGAATCGTGAAAGAAACGGCTCAACCGGTGATGTAGGTGCGCCCGCCGCGCTCGACGGGCGGCGGATGGCTGCCGTCCCGTTCAGGCACCGTGCCGAAATAGCTCGCCCATGCGTCGTACAGCGCGTCGTGCGTCACCTCGGGCGGATCGCCGCGGTAACGCGCGCCGGCGGCCACGAGACGCAGCAGGTCCGCCGGGAAACAGGCGAGAAACGCCTTGCCGGTCGGCAGGTGCAGCCGATGCAGCAGGTAGTCGAATGCATCGCTCGCCGATACGAGTCCGAGCGATGCGCAGGCCGCGTTGTACACCTGGCGGTAGTCGTCGATCGACATCGCGCCGACGTGCAGCTTCGAGCCGAGGCGGCGCAGGAATGCGTCGTCGCCCAGCTGCTCCGGCGACAGGTTGCTCGAGAACACCGGCCAGACGTCGAACGGCATCACGAAGCGGTTGCCGGATTCGAGCGTCAGGAAATCGACGCCGCGATCGAGCGGACGCAGCCAGCGATTGAGCAGGTCGCGCGGCTCGACGCGCTGGCGGCCGAGATCGTCGACGACGTACATGCCCAGGTTCGCCTTCATGTGCGGCGGCGCCTGGTAGAAGCCGGCGGCCTCGTCGCGGCGCAGGTCGAGCTCGTCGAGCGTCAGCTCGCCGCCCGACATCACGACCGGCCGTTGACACAGGCGCCAGCGGCGATCGACCGACAGGCCGCCGGACGGCGTGCCCGCGTCGACGTGCACGAGCGGGTCGTAGATCTGGATCACTTCGCCGGCCGCGCAGATCGCGTGCGGCACCGGCACGCGGCCGCGCATCAGCGAGCCGAGCCGCTCGGCGAGGAAGGTCTTGCCGCTGCCGGCCGGGCCGTAGATCAGCAGCGGACGGCCGGCGTTCAGCGCGGCCGCCGCCGCATCGAGCAGCGACGTGTCGATCACGATGCCTTCGAACGCCGCCCACACTTCGTTCTGGCTGATGCGCAGCTTGCGCACCGAATGCGCGTTCAGGCATTCGATATAGGCATCGAGCGTCACCGGTGCGGGACCGCTGTAGCCGCTGCGCGCCCGTTCTTCCAGCGCGAGCACGCGGCCCGCGTCGGTCAGGCGGAACGTCACGTCGAGATCGGTCGCGCCGCGATGGGTGAGCTCGACGAGGTGCTCGCGCACCAGGAATGCGAAGACGTCGTCGAGCACCGCGAGCGACAGGCAGTGCCGTTCGACCAGGTCGCCGTATGACGGGCGGCCGAGCATCAGTGTCGACTTCAGCACGAGGCCGGCAACGAACGTCATGCTCAACCCGGTTTCCTCGAGCGAGCGCGGCGCCGCCGGCAACTGCGCGCCCAGCTTCGTATGCACTTCCCGCGACGGCAACGGATCAGGCAGGCGTGCCACCTGTGCGTCGCGTCTCGGTTCGGTGTGATTCGTGTTCATGATCGTTGCGTCCTCGTTGCGGATGCGTCGCGCTATGCGCACGACACGAACAACATGCCCAGCGTGCCGGCCGCGATCGCCACGCCGTACGGCAGCGTGCCGACCGATGCGATTTCGACGGGGCCGCGGGCGGCCTCGGCGCTCGCGCCTTGCAAGCGCCGCGCGATCAACACGCGCACGTTCGCCCACATCTGGCGCATCCGCCCGCGCAACAGCGCGAAGGCGATGGCGCCGATCCCGCCGGCCAGGAAGGTGGCCAGCACGATGTAAAACGTCATTTCCGCGCCGACCCAGGCGCCGATCGCGAGCATCAGCTTCACGTCGCCGGCCGCCATGCCGCGCAACAGGTAGAACGGCAGCAGCATGCCGAAGCCGGTCGCGGCGCCGGCGAGCCATCCGAGCGCACCTGCCACGACACCGTGCAACAGGCACTGGGCAACCAGCGCGCCGGCCAGGCCGAGCAGGACGAGACGGTTCGGAATGCGACGGGTCGCGATGTCCGTGCTGGCCGCGGCGACAGCAAGCAGCGTCACGCACAACGGAACCGGATAAGGCGGCGCAACAGGGAGCATGGCGAACCTCGCGGTGGAATCGGTGGAATCGGTGGATTCAATGGAATCGGCGGATCAGGAAACCATTGCCAGCGCGGTGGCCACGGCGGCCGTCACGGCCGTCGCGATCACCTCGTACGTATCGGCAAGCGAGCCTTTCAGCGTGACGACGCTGCCCAGCACCGCAACGGCGAACATCGCGCCGAGCAATGCATATTCGGTCGACGTCACACCCTGCTCGTCGCTGATCCAGCGACGTACGACGCGCATCGTGGCTTGCATGATGGTCTCCGGTTCCGGGTCGATCAGATGGCCGGGGACGGCTCGAGCGCTGCACCGGCCGAGCCGTCCGCGGCACGATCCATCAGATGGCTGCGACCGCCGAATCGAGGTCGTCCGCGATCGTGGTGAACACGGTCTTGAGGTCCTTGCCGACCGTCGACAGCGCGGCGATGATGCCGATGGCGATCAGTGCGGCGATCAGGCCGTATTCGATGGCGGTCACACCGTCTTCGTCGCGGAGGAAACGGCTGGCTTGTTGAATGAACTTGGACATGATGATCTCCTTGCGTAGTCACTTTCAGATCCCTCGCGTGCCGGCAGGATCGATTGATCCGGCATCGATACGTCGAGGCATGGTGTTAATGCCGTGTGGTGCCAACGAACGAATCGGACGAGCCGTTCGCCGCACCGTCCATCAAATCGCAGCAACGATCGAATCCAGATCGTCGGCGACCGTGCTGAAGACGGTCTTCAGATCCGTACCGACCGTCGTCAACGCGGCGACGATACCGATCGCGATCAGCGCGGCGATCAGGCCGTATTCAATGGCCGTCACGCCGCCCTGATCCTCGACGAGCCAGGCGATCTTCTCGATGATTCTTGACATGAGCATTCTCCTTTCGGACTGCTATTAAATACCCTTCGTCCGTCAGGACGTCGGGGGTGGGCACCACCGGCACTACTCGAAAAATCGGAATGCGTCGCTCAGCTGCGGGAGCGGGGATAGACACCCCTGTCCGTGCGAACGGGTATCAATGAGGCAGTGAGCGAGAGAGGCGTGTACGGTGCGACCGGCCGGATGAACCGGACGATCCGATCGACCCGAACGGCACGACTGCCGTTCGACGCGTGGAATCCTGTTGAACGGGAGATAAACTCCCGGAAAATCCGCAATGTGTCTTTAATGCGGTTTGCGATCCGCAATGTGCTGTGGTCTTTCATTTTTATTCCCCAATGCTGCCATGCCGATTTCTTATTGCCCTGACGCTACCGGGTCTCATGGGTCATTCGACGAAGTCTTGCTCGGTTGATCGACCTGGAGCTGCGTGTTCCCCGTCGCGCTCCGGCCTTCCTTTCCGCAGGTGATTCCGCAACGGGTTCCGTCTGTCCTTTGCCGGAACCGCCCGGTCGTCACCTCGTCGACTGCCGTGCCAACGCTTACGCAAAGAGCAGGCCACCTTGAACGAAATCCAGGCGTATCAAGCGTTGCAGCGATGCCCGTCCTCCCCGGCCCGAGGCGCGATGCGCGAAATGTTTCAAAATTGATCGATCCGCCCGCGCACGCGTTGCACGCCTGAACGCCGGTCGCCGCGCTGCAACAAGGGTCTCAATTTTTTTCTCGGGACTTTCCCGAACGCATCCGGCCGCTCGGGCGCCGTGGTATCGGCGGCACGCAAACCCGGTAAAAAACGCGGAATGTTTCAAGCGAGATACATGAGAACCGGTCGCGCCGTTTTCTCATACGTAAAAACGCGGTTTTCACGCGTATCGCTGAACAATTTAAATACCCGCCGTCCGTGTGCGGTTTGCATCGCGCGATTTTTTCTTCAACAATGAATTCACCGGACAACGCGATTTCGGCGCGATTCGATCCGCGGGCACGACAACATGAAAACGGCTGTGAAAGACCACGCAGCCTTCACGACAGACGGGGAATCATGTACACAGCCAACCGTGAAATCCGCGGGCGTGCAATACGCCGCATCCAATGGCTGACAGCCGACCGGATCATTCCGTACAGCTGCATCATGCTGATGCTCTTCACCGCATTGCTGATCCTGTGGGGGATCGTGACCGACGGCTTCACGTCGACCACCACGGTCCGACCCGGCACCGACTTCTCGGTCTTCTGGACCGCATCGCATCTCGTGTTGCAAGGCCACGCCGCATCGGTCTACGACATTTCCTCATTCAAGCAGGCCGAGTTCGCGCACTTCGGTGCGTCTCTGCAGCACCAGCCGCTTCCCTGGCTCTATCCGCCGACGATGCTGCTGTTCATCGCGCCGCTTGCCCTTGTGCCTTTCCTGCCCGCGTATTTCCTCTTTTTGGCGGGCAGTCTTTTATGCTACGCGTTCGCAGTCTCGCGGTTGTCGGGATTGCGCGCGCATCTTCCCCACCCGCGCGCCGCCACGCTCGTCGTGGTCGCGTATTCGGGGGTGTGCCTGTCCGCGCTGTTCGGCCAGAACAGCGTCCTGACCGCCGGCCTCGCCGCGCTCGCGCTGCATCTGCTGGGCAAGCGCCCGATCGTAGCCGGCGTGGTGATCGGGTTGCTTGCGATCAAGCCGCAACTCGCCGTCGTGTTTCCGTTCGTGCTGATCGCGGCGCGGGCATGGCGCACGTTCGCGGCGGCCGCGCTGAGCGCGACGCTGTTCGCGGCGGCCGGGATTGCACTGACCGGCCCCGGCGCGCTGCACGGTTTGAGCCAGGCCATGTCGACGGTACGCGACATGCATTTCATGCTCGCGTCGTACTGGTTCGCGTCACCGACGCCGTTCGCCGCGTTGCGGCTCGCGGGTGCGCCGGTGGCCGCCGCGCTGGCCGCGCAAGCGGCGGTCGCACTGATCGCGATCGCCGCGGCCGTCGATGTGTGGCGCCGTACGCCCGACATGCGCCTGCGCGGCGCGGTGCTGGCGGTCGCCACGCTGCTGACGACGCCCTATCTGTGGCATTACGAACTGACGTGGCTCGGCATCGCGATCTTCTGCCTGATCGCGCACGGCCTCGACGAAGGCTGGCTGCCCGGCGACCAGGGCATCCTCGTGCTCGCGTGGCTGCTGCCGGTCTTCGAGATGTTCAACCGGTTGACGAAGCTGCCCCAGATCGGGCCGGTCGTGCTGCTCGCGGTGCTGCTCGTCGTCGTGCGCCGCGCGGCCCTCGCGTCACGGACCACGCCATGAAAGCGCCTTCGTTCGCCCGCCACGCGCATGCCGCCACCGACGTGCATCCGGAACTCCCGATCGCGGGCCCGCGCCGCTATCCGCACTGGCTCAATCGCGAACGCGTGCGCCTTTATGCGGCCGCCGTGCTGATGGCGGAACTGCTGTTCATCGGCATCTATTCGCTCCGCGTGGTCCTGTCGCACCACGGCGCACCGGAACCGCTGTCGCCGGATTTCTCGCCGATCTGGAGCGCGGCGTGGCTCGCCGCGCACGGGCACGCGGCCGATGCATGGCATTTCCCCGCGCTGCTCGCGGTCCAGAAGCTCGCGATTCCGGCGCTGAATCTCGCGGAAGGCACGCTGCCGTGGCTCTATCCGCCGTCCATGCTGCTGCTCGTGCTGCCGCTCGGCTGGCTGCCGTACACGCTGGCGCGCGTGCTGTGGCTCGGGCTCACGTATGGACTGTTCGCGGCAACGATCCGCGCGATCGTGCAGCGCGAGGCCGCGTGGCTGTGCGCGCTCGCGTTCCCCGGCGCGTTCCTCACGGTGATTGCCGGGCAGACCAGCCTCTTCACCGCGTTGCTCGCCGGCGCCGGCCTGCTTGCGCTGAACCGCCGCCCGGCGTACGCCGGAATCTGCTTCGGTTTGCTGACGATGAAGCCGCAGCTCGCGGTGCTGTTCCCGCTCGCGCTGCTGTGCGCGGGTCAATGGCGCGCGCTGGCCGCGTGGGCCGCGACGATCGCGTGCAGCGTCGCGCTCTCGACCCTCGCGTTCGGGTTCGGCCCGTGGCTCACGTTCGCGCATGTGATCGACAACGTCTACGCGATCGTCGGCGCCGGCCAGGCCAAGTTCGTGCGCATGCCGTCGGTGTTCGCGCTCGCGATGATGGCAGGCTGGCCCGCCGTCGTCGCGGACGGCCTCCAGCTGCTGTCGGCCGCGATCGCGTCGATCGCCGTCATCTATGCATGGCGCGGCGCCTGCTCGTACGCGCTGCGCGCCGCGACCCTCGCCTGCGCCTGCCTGCTCGTCAGCCCCTATCTGTACGACTACGACCTGACCGGGTACGGCATCGTGATCGCGTGGTACGCGCGCTATGCGTGGACGCACGGCTGGCGCCGCTTCGATCGCGAATGGCTGCTGCTGCTGTGGCTGATGCCGCTCACGGGCCTCGCGGTCGTGCCGCATCTGTCGTTCCAGTTCATGCCGCTCGTCACGCTGGCGTCGCTCGGGCTGCTCGTGAGCCGGATCGCCCGGGAACGACACGACGTGCCGTTGATGCCGGACACACGCGACAACTCGACCGAAACCGCGTTCTCGCATCAGGCCCGAACGCACCACCGCCCGGCGTACGGAATGCGCCGCACCGGCCGACCGACCATCGGCGCGCATCGGTGAAACGACATCACAAGGGGAATCATCATGCGGGAACCACTCTATACACCGCTCATCTCGCTGGTCGTGCCGTTCTATAACGAAGGCGAGGCCGTTGAGCACTTCTTCGACGTCGTGATTCCGCTGATGACGTCCATCGATGCGATCCGTTTCGAGATCGTCTGCGTGAACGACGGCAGCCGCGACGACACGCTCGACCGGCTGATCCGGATCAGCACCGCCGAGCGGCGCGTGCGCGTGATCGACCTCACCCGCAACTTCGGCAAGGAAGCGGCGCTCACGGCCGGCCTCGACGAAGCGCTCGGCGACGCGGTGATCCCGCTCGACGCCGACCTGCAGGATCCGCCGGGCCTGATCCCCGTGATGATCGAGCACTGGCGCGACGGCGCGGAAGTCGTCGCGGCGAAGCGCAGCAACCGCGCGTGCGACTCGTTCGCGAAACGCACGGCGGCCGCGATCTACTATCGCGTGCACAACCTGCTGTCGGACGTGAAACTGCCGGAGAACGTCGGCGATTTCCGGCTGATGGACCGCAAGGTCGTGAACGCGCTGCGCAACCTGCCCGAGCGGCATCGCTTCATGAAGGGGCTGTTCGCGTGGGTCGGCTACCGCACCGTGATCGTCGAATACCAGCGCGACGCGCGCAGCGCCGGGCACTCGAAGTTCTCCGGCTGGAAACTGTGGAATTTCGCGCTGGAAGGCATCACCAGCTTCAGCACCGTGCCGCTGCGCAGCTGGACCTACATCGGCGTCGGCATCGCCACGCTCGCGTTCCTGTACGGCGCGTTCATCATCTTCCGCACGCTGCTGTTCGGCAATCCGGTGCTCGGCTACGCATCGCTGATCTCGGTCACGCTGTTCATCGGCGGGATCGAGCTCATCGGGATCGGTGTCGTCGGCGAATACGTCGGGCGAATCTACGACGAGTCGAAGCAGCGGCCCGTCTACCTGATCCGCCGCCGCTACCAGGCGCACGGCAAGGTGATCGAACTCCCGGTCGCGCGCGATGCGCGCCGCCAGATCGCGCGCCGGCGCGTGCAGCCGACCCGTGCGCGGATCGGCGCACGCTGACGCGCGCCAACGGCCATGATCGCCCTGCTCCATGCCGAGCGCACGCGGCTCGTGCGCTTCGGCGTGTCCGGGCTCGGCTCGACCGCGATCCACACGCTGGTGGCCGCGGCGCTGTTCGCGCGGTTCGACGCGACGCTGGTGACGGCGAACGCGATCGCCTTCCTCTGCGCGACGGCCTTCTCGTATCTCGCGAATACGCTGTGGAGCTTCTCGTCGACAGTGGGCACGCGCAACGCGGTGCGCTTTCTCGCGGTCACGCTGGCCGGCTTCGTCGAAACGATGCTGCTCGCGCGTGCGGCCGAAGCGCTCGAAGCTTCCCGCGCGATGAGCATCGTCGCGATCGCGCTGCTGGTTCCGCCGACCACGTTCGCGCTGCACCGGCTGTGGACCTACCGGTAAGCAATCCTTCCCCGCCCGCCGCTGCCGGACATCATCGGCCATTCGATTAACAGGTTCAATGTCGTTATATTTATGTAACGCATCGAGCCGACTGAAGCCGATTTTAAAATTACCGCCCGAAATAACATTAATACCCTGTTTACTTTTACAGCTTCCGGAATTAACCGAACGGGATAATCTGCATTCGCCATCTCGCCTGCACGTGCCTTGACCGGCACGAAGCCTTGCAGGACAAGGCGATGGCGGCCGCACGAAGAAATTCGCGCAACAATAAGTCCCATTCATTCAAACGGGAGCTTCTATGTCACGCGTCACTGATGTGCTCGTCTCTTTCGATACCGAAACCATTCTCAAAAAATATCCGAATCCCAGCAAGAACCCGGCCGCACCGACGCTGATCGATTGGCGCTATGTCTATATGGTGACCAACCAGGACAACGTCATCTCCGGGCAGGCAGGCGGCGAACTCGACCTGAAGGCGCAGGTCGGCGACCTGATCCGCTGGCGTGAAACGAGCCTGTCGCTGGGCTTCGAGAACCAGGTCGTGTTCTACAAGTTCGTCGGCAACGTCGGCAACGAACTGATCTCGACGCCGACACCGCGCGTCGCGGAAGCGTCCATTCCGGTGCCGAACACCAGCAAGCCCGAGGTGCCGACCTGCCAGAAGGTCGCGAACTACTACTGGTCGTCGGAGTGCCTGAAAGTCGGCCGCGTAACGTACCACTTCCAGTTCCAGATCATCGATCGCAACTGCCAGAGCCAGGGCTGCTTCTCCTGGGATCCGTTCATCTCGATCCATAACTGATCGCGGCAGGCGGGCGGCCGCGCGGCGGCTGCCCGCATCATCCACTTGTTGCGGAGGAAGCGCTCATGTCTGGTCTTCGTTGCGATGCGCTGGTGATCGTCGACGCCGTCACGTTGCTGTCGGCCTACCCGGAGGCAAGCCGGGATCCAGCCGCGCCGACCGTGATCGACGGCCGGCATCTCTATGTGGTGAGCCCCGGCGACGCCGCGCCGCTCGGCCACAACGACAGCCGCCTCTTTACCGGCCTGTCGCCGGGCGACCAGCTGCGCCTGCGCGAAACCGCGCTGGCCTTGCGCGCCGAGGTAAGCGTGCTGTTCGTCCGGTTCACGTTGAAGGATGCGGGCATCGTCGCGCCGATCGAACCCGAAGTGCGCGACGCGGCCACGCCCGTGCCGGATGCCGACGACCTGCTGCATCCGCCGTGCCATCCGATGAAGGACCACTACTGGCGCAGCGACGTGCTGGCCGCGGGCGCCACCACGTGTACGGCCGATTTCGGCGTATACGACCGCGACGGCACCGTATCGGGCTATTTCCGCTGGGAAACGTCGATCGAGATCGCCGGGAGCCAGGCGGACACGAAGCAGCCCGGTTTCAAGCCGTCGTCGGATCGCAATGGCCACTTCACGCTGCCGCCGAATACGGCATTCAAGGCGATCTTCTACGCGAATGCCGCCGACCGGCAGGACCTGAAACTCTTCATCGACGATGTGCCGGAACCGGCCGCATCGTTCGTCGGCAACAGCGAGGACGGCGTCAGGATGTTCACGCTGAACTCGAAAGGCGGCAAGATCCGGATCGACGCGTCGGCCAACGGCAGGCCATCCGCGACCGATGCGCGCCTCGCGCCGCTGTCCGCGGGCGACTCCGTCTGGCTCGGCTGGCTGGGTGCCGAGGACGGCGCCGATGCCGACTACAACGACGGGATCGTGATCCTGCAGTGGCCGATCACGTGAGCGCCGTAGCAATCGGCGCGCGGGCAGTTCAGGTACGCGGCAGCCCCGGCGGATTGGTCTGCGACCGCTCGATCGCTTCGGCGTCGAGGCTCCAGCGGCCGAGCACCTTCCGGTAGCTGCCGTTCGCGATCAGCGCATTGATCGCGACCGTCAGCGGATCGGCAAGGCCGCTGCCCTTGCGCGTCGTGATCGCGATGTCCGCGGTGCGCGGCCAGCCGCCGCTCACCGTGCCGATCAGCTTCGCATCGCCGCGCAGCGACGCCTGGTACGCGAGCATCGAATTCACGCTGAAGATCGTGTCGACGCGCCCCGACTGCAGCGCGACCCAGCGCTCGGCCGCATCCGCGTAATACTGGATCTCGACCGGCGCGAGGCCGCGCGCGACGTTCTGCCGGTTCCACTCGAGCAGGATCTTTTCCTGGTTCGTGCCCGAATCGGTCACGACGCGCAGCCCGGCAACATCTTTCGGCTCGCGGATCGCAGCAATCCGGCTGCCGTTCTTCACGTAGAAGCCGAGCTGATCCTTCCGGTAGGTCGAGAAGTCGAATTTCTCCTTGCGCTGTTCGGTCACCGTCACGTTCGAGATCACCGCGTCGACCTTGCCGGACTGCAGCGCGAGCGGCCAGTCGGCCCACGAAAGCGGCACGAGCTTCAGCTTGCGGCCGATGCTGTCCGCGACGAGCTGCGCGAGATCGGGATCGAAGCCGACCACCGTTCGCGCATCGGTCGCATAGGTGCTGAGCGGCGGCAGGTTCGGCGCGATACCGATCGTCAGCGTGTTCGCCTCGGCAAAGCGGAAGCCGGCCGGCAACGCCTGCTCGACCGCCGGGTTCACGGTGCCGCGCTGCCGGCCGGGCTGCTCTGGGCTCAGGTCGAACGTCGCGGCCTGCGCGGCCACGCTGCCGCCGATCAGGACGGCGGCCAGCACACGAGCGACGCGCGCAACGGGGAATGCTGTTCTTTTCATATATTCCGGATTCCTTTATTTTTTTATGACGCGTGCGCGGAACGCGGGCGGGCCGAACGATGTTCACCGTCCGTCGCCGCCTGGCGTTCCCGGCCCGCTCAGGCAGGCGTCGCTTCGAGTTCGGCCGCGGCCGCGCGTCGCGTCACCGGCTGGGCGACCGGCGACGGGCGCGTTGCTTGCGACTCGCCCGCATACAGCGCCTTCGGATCGAACACGCGCGCCTGCAGCGGCGTGAACGCACGGAAGTTCCACAGGCTGCGCGCGACGAACACGCGCTGCACCCAGCGGAATGCCCGGTCGTTCTCGTCGTATTGCGGATCGAAACGGTCGCGCGAATGCAGCGTGAAATGGTTGTTGATCAGCACCAGCTTGCCCGGTTGAACCTGCACGCCGAACGACACCTCGCGCACCGCGCGATACAGGTTGGCCAGCGCCTCCTGCGCGCGCGTGTTGACCGCCAGCACCATGTCCGGATAGAACGCGACCGTCACGCGCGGCGCATCGAGCGGCCCCGACAGCACCGCGCTCAGGTCGGTGTTGTCGCGCGGCGTCGGCGCGGCCCCGCGCCACCGGTACGGCACGCGGATGATGTAGTGCTCGCCGTAGAGTTGCGCGATATCGTCCGGCGACAGCAGCTGCAGCGCACGACGCGCATCGGCGAGCCGCGTGTACGGGCCGCCGCCGGCCTCGCTGCGCACGCCGAGCAGCAGCAACGCGAACGGCGACGTATCGCCTTCCGGCATGTGCGCCTGCGCGGCGTTCTCGATATGGAAATCGAGTTCGACCTCGGAGCCCAGGCCCGTATAGTCGCGCGCGGTCGCCTTGTGCGGCGTGAGGTTGTTCACGAGCTCGCGGCCTTCGTGCGCAATCGAATACGGCTCGCCGGCCAGCGTGCTCAACGCGACCAGCACGTTCTCGCTCAACACGCCGGCCTTGAATGAGCGGCCGGTTTCCTCGAACCGCGGGCTGCCCTTCACGTCGTCGTCGATCGGCAGGTTGTCGATCTCGATCGAGCCGTGCGCATCGGCGGTCGGCGCCTTCGCGCGATCGAACGCGTCGACGACCCGGTCGGGAAACGCGGTGTAGGCAAGCTTGCGCACCGCGCTGATGTAGCCCGCACCGCCGGCCGGATCATAGGCCAGTGCGCCGAGCGTCGTCCGGATGTGACTCGATTCCGCTGCCGTCAAAACGATGCGTGCATCTGCGAGATAGGTCATAGGTCTCTCGTATAAAGATCGGAGGTCGATAAGCGGTATGGCTCTACCGCCGCGCGTAGCCGTCCTCGGGGCCCGGCGCTCGACAAGACTAGGAGACCGTCATTGCATTGCGAAATGATATTAATTCGATTGCAAACAAAAATTTTCGATATAAGTTCAGCAACGAAGCCGGCGACGGGCCGCGCCATGCGCCCCGTCTCTTAACACGAATAGTTGTTAAAAAATCGCTGGTTATTATTTGTATTCGCTAACGGGTCGATGCTAGTTTTCTGTCGGATTCGACGATGCGCCGGCCGTCGATCGGCAGCCGGCGCCCTTCCTCCGCCCCACGGAAACCCGTTAGATGAACCGATTCCATCTGCTGCGCAGTACGCCCGGAAACGACGCGCCGTTGGCTGCATGCCGCCCCACCCGCCACGCGGTGCGGAGGACACGATGAGCGATCGCGCGCCGGCACTCGAGCGCACGCTAGCCGCCGGCGTGCCGCCGCACCGCACGTCGCTGCGTGCGATCTTCCCGACCGTCGCGGCCGCGAGCCTTGGCTTCGCGATCGTCCAGCTCGACGTGACCGTGGTCAACGTCGCGATTCCGAGCCTCGGCCATTCATTCGGATCGAGCGTCCACGGGCTGCAGTGGATCGTCGATGCGTACACGCTATCGTTCGCCGCGCTGCTGCTGACGTCCGGCACGCTGGCCGACCGCTTCGGCAGCCGCCGGCTGTTCGCGTACGGCCTTGCGCTGTTCCTGCTGGCATCGCTCGGCTGCGCGCTCGCGCCGTCGCTGGCCGCGCTGATCGTCGCGCGCGTCGCGCAGGGCGTGGGCGCCGCGATGATCCTGCCCACGTCGCTCGCGCTCATCACGCACGCGTGCGCCAACGATGCCGCCGCACGCGTGCGGGCCGTCGCGTGGTGGAGCGCGACGGGCGGCGCGATCAGCGCGGCCGGGCCGACGCTCGGCGGCCTGCTGATCGATTCGCTCGGCTGGCGTGCGATCTTCTTCATCAATCTGCCGATCTGTGCGGCCGGCCTGTGGCTCACGCTGCGCCACGTGCGCGATTCGGCCGCCGCGCGCACGCGGCTGTTCGATCCGGCCGGCCAGATCGTCGCGGTGCTCGTGCTCGCGCTGCTGACGGGCGGGATCATCCGGGCCGGCGCGCAGGGGGTGGGCGATCCGTATGCGGCCGGTGCGCTGGCCGCGTCGGTCGTGCTCGGCGCGCTGTTCGTCGCGATCGAGCGGCGCGTGGCCGCGCCGATGCTGCAGCTCGCATTCTTCCGGATCGCGCGCGTGCCGGGCGTGCTCGCGATCGGCGCGGTCACGAATGCCGCGTTCTACGGGCTGATCTTCTCGCTGAGCCTCTATTTCCAGAACGCGCGCGGCTTCACCGCGACCGAGTCGGGGCTCGCGCTCGCGCCGCTCACGATCATCATGCTCGCCAACATCGCGAGCGCGCGTCTCGCCGTCCGCCATGGCTTCCGCGCGACCGTCATCGTCGGCCTCGCCGTGTCGCTCGCGGGCTACGTGTGGCTGTGGCAGACGCTCGGCGCGCACACGCCGTATGCGCTGCTGGCGCCCGGGCTCGCGGCGATGGCGATCGGCGGCGGGATCGCGATTCCCGCGCTGACCTCGACGATGCTCGGCAGCGTCGAGGCCGGCCGCGCGGCCACCGCGTCGGCGATCCTCAATACCGCGCGCCAGGTGGGCGCAGCCGTCGGCGTCGCGGCGCTGGGCGCACTGGTCGCGGGCCAGGGCGCGGCGATCGTGGCCGGCGCGGCACGCGGGTTCGCGGTCGCGGCCGTGCTCGTCGCCCTCTGCATCGTGCTGGCCGCGCGCTGGCCCGGCGATGCGCCCAGCAATGCGCCCGATAGCGGCCCGCGGGCCTGAGCCCAAGCCCCCTTCAACCGATCCCACAGCCCAGCGAGGAATCCATGCCGCACCGCTTCATCGATACCGTCCTGATCGTCGACGGCGCGTCGACAGCCGCCTATCTTGCGCCCGCGTTCCGCGCCTACGGCATCCGTTGCGCGCACGTGATCAGCGACCCCGACCTGCCGGAAATCTACCGGAACCAGTTCGTCCCGTCCGACTATATCCGCCAGGTCCAGCATCACGGCGATGTCGACGAGACGCTCGCGCAGTTGAGCGACCTGCGGATCGGCGCGGTGCTGCACGGCCTCGACGCGGCGCTCGAACTGGCCGACTCGCTCGCCGAACGGCTCGACGTGCCGACGCGCAATCCGCTCGCGACGTCGGCCGCGCGGCGCGACAAGTACGCGATGAACGAGCGGATTCGCCAGGCCGGCCTGCGTGCCCCGGCCCATTTCCACAGCACGTCGGTCGACGCCGCACTCGAATGGGCGCGCGCGTACGGCAAGCTGCCGCTCGTGGTGAAGCCGGCGCGCAGCGCGGGCGTGACCGGCGTGAAGATCTGCCGGACGCTCGATCAGGTCGAGGCCGCCGCGCGCGACGTGCTGGCCACCCGTTCGCTGTACAACCAGCCGAACGACGACATCGTGATCCAGAGCTATTCGGAGGGGCAGGAATACATCGTCGATTCGGTGTCGTTCGAAGGCCGCCACCGGGTGGTCAGCCTGTGGGAAGTGCACCGCGACCGCACGCATGCGCCGCGGCTCGACAAGATGCTGGTGCTGAATCACGCCGATCCGCGCTACGCGCCGCTGCTCGACTACGCGGTCGCGGTGCTCGACGCGCTGGACGTGCGCTTCGGGCCGACCCATCTCGAACTGTTCGATACCGCCGACGGCCCGACGATCGTCGAGCTGAACGCGCGACTGCACGGCAGCCTCGATCCGCGGCTGACGAGCGCGGTCAGCGGCGAGAATCATGTGTCGGCTGCCGTGGAAGCGGTGCTGCATCCGGAGCGGCTGTTCGGTGACGTCGCCGCACCGACGGATTTTCGGGGTTACTGCGGGCACGTGCTGCTGCTGTCGTCGCGCAACGGCGTGCTGCGGCAGGACTTCACGTGGCAGGCGATCCAGGCGCTGCCGTCGTTCGTCGGGCTCAAGCAATGGGCGAGGGTGGGCGACACGCTGCGCGTGACCACCGACCTGCAGACGGCGCTCGGCACCGTCGGCCTGTACAGCCCGACGTTCGAGCGGCTGCTGGAGGACTGCCGGCGGATTCGCGAGATCGAGGCTGAATTCTTCGCGGATGAACGGGCGGTTGCGCCGGCGTAGCGCGTGCGGCGCGGTGCGGCGCGCCGAGGTGCGCCCTGCTAGCGCCCGAGCAGCGCCCCCGCCTGCCGCCCCAGCACCGCACGCAATGTATCGAGCTCGGGCAGCTCAGGCGCTTCGTCGGACGTGACGAGATAGGTCGTCACACTGTCGAGATCGTCGAACGAATGCGCCCGCAGTTCCTTGCGCGCCACGTGCTCGGTCGTGATCCGCTTCGGCAGGATCGCGACGCCCATGCCGGCCGCCACGCAGCCGAGGATCGCGCCGAACGTGCCGAACGACGCCACCGACTCGATCGCGATGCCGCGCGCCTTCAGCCAGTGCTCCGCGACCGCGCGATACGGGCAGCCGTCGTGAAACGCGAGCAGCCGCACCGGGTTGTCGGCCAGCACCTGCCGCCGCGTGGCCGTGGTCGCGCTCACCAGCACCATCTCTTCGGCGAACGCCGGGTCGTAGCGCAACCCGGGGCGCACGACCGCGCGCGCGGTGAGCGCGGCGTCGATCCGGCCGCGCAGCAGTGCATCGGCCAGATCCGGTTCGCTGCCGATCTGCACCGCAAGGCCGAGCGCCGGGTCGCGCGCCTTCAATGCAGCGGCGAGCGCCGGCAGCCGCGTGGCCGCCGTGCTTTCCATCGAGCCGAGCCGGAAGCTGCGCGCGACCGGTGCCTCGCGCACCACCTGCGTCGCTTCGTCGACGAGGCGCAGGATGCGATCGCAATACGGAATCAGCCGACGCCCGGCGTCGTTCAGCACCAGCCGCTTGCCGTGCCGGTCGAACAGCGGCGCGTCGAGCGACGCTTCGAGCAGGCGCAGCCGCGCGGTGACGTTCGACTGCGTGCAGCCGAGCCGTTCGGCCGCGCGCAGCGCGCTGCCTTCCTGAACGACGGCCCGGAAGGTTTCGAGCAGAGGGATGTTCATATCACTTTCTCTTGTTACTGATCGCAGTTATATCATTTTACTTCGCAAAAAATCCGGATTAGCCTTGCGGATACCCGGTGCCCGACGGCCCGCTCCCGAGGAATCCGCATGCCCTTCTCCGCCTGCCCTGGTCGCGCGACCGTCCGCCGTCGTCCCGAGGCTCGCCCGTGCGCACGCTGATCGCCGCGCTGGTGCGGCGCGGCCCGACCGTGCTCGCGTGCGGCGTCGGCCTCGGGCTGCTGGTGCCGCCGCTCGCGGCTCTCGCGCGGCCGCTGATGCCCGTCACCGTGTTCCTGTTCGTGCTCGGCACGCTGCTGCGCGTCGAGCCCAGCGCGGTGCGCGCGGTCGCGCGGCGGCCGGCCGTGTCGCTGCTGCTGCCCGCCGCGACGATGATCGCGTGCCCGGTCGCGCTCGGCATCGCCGCGCGGCTCGCCGGCATGCCGTACGACTGGGTCGTCGCGCTGGTGATCGCGTACTGCGCGCCGCCGTCGAGCGGCACGTCGACGATCGCGCGGATGCTGTCGCTCGACGCCAGCGTCGCGCTCGTCGCGACCCTCGCGTCGATGGTGTTCGTCCCGCTCACCGCGCCGCTGCTGACGGCCTGGTTCAGCCACGATGCGGCCGTGTCGATCTCGCCGCTGAATCTCGCGTTACGGCTCGCGCTGCTGATCGGCAGCGCCGAGGGCGTTGCGCTGCTCGTGCGGCGCTTCGCCGGCGCCCGGCTCGACCGCTATGCGACACCGATCGATGCAACCGTCGTCGTTGCGCTGCTGGTGTTCGCGCTCGGCACGATGGCCGGCATGCAGCAATCGATCATCGACGCGCCGCACCGCGCGCTGACCGCGATCGCCCTCGCGTTCGCCGTCAACGCGGGCTTCCAGGTCATCGCGTACGGGCTCACGCCCGGCGACGTCCGCACGCGGCTCAATGTCGCGCTGATCGTCGCCAATCGCAACGTCGGCCTGATGTGGGCCGCGCTCGGGCTCGCGGCGACGCCCACCATGGCGCTCGTGTTTACCTGCGCGCAGTTGCCGATCTACACGCTGCCGCGCGTCGTCCAGCATCTGCTGCCGCGCCTCGAAGCACAGCGCCTGCGCCGCCGCGCACGCTAGCCGGCACGCGATGCCGTTCCCCTCTTCCGCCCTCGATCAAGGATCTAGCATGAAGCGACTCATCGTGATCGGCGCCCGCGCCACCGGCAGCAGCCTCGCGCTCGTGCGTGGCGCGCTTGCGCGGCAAGCGGCCGTGACCGTGATCACCGCCCCCGGGCACCGTCTCGACGGCGTCTTTCCCGCGGGCGTCGAGACGATCAACCTCGAACCCGATGCCGGCCAGCTCGCCGGCTGGCTGCGCACGCGCTATCCGGACGAGATCGACACGCTGCGCGTGACGACCGCACACGACACCTACGCGCGCACCGCCGCGTGGGTCGCCGACGCGCTCGGCCTGCCCGGCCCCGATGCGCGCCACGTCGCGCACGCGGTGTCGAAGTCGAACCAGAAGGCGCTGCTCGCCGCGCACGGCATCCCGGCCGCGCAATTCGTCACGGGCACGCTGGCCGCGCCGGCGGCGCTCGCGGCCGCGGCAGACCCGCTGCGTTTCCCGGTCGTCGTCAAGCCGTCGGAAGGCTCGGCGAGCGACGGCGTGCGGCGCTGCGAGGACATCGCCGAGGTCCGTGCGCAGCTCGACGCCCTCGCTGCCGGGCAAGCCGACGCTCAAGCGCTCGCGACCGAGCGCGTCGTGATCGAGGAATTTCTGAGCGGCAGCGAATACTGCGTCGAGTATTTCGACGGCCGGTACGTCGGCGCGCTGCGCAAGCTGAAACGGCACGGGGCGGGCTTTCTCGAGCGCGGCTATACGTCCGAACTCGACCTCGACGCGAGCACGCTGCGCGCACTGATCGACGTCGGGACGCGCGCCACGGCCGCAGCCGGGCTGACCTGGGGTCCCGTACACCTGGACTGCATCGTGCACGACGGCGTGCCGCACGTGATCGAACTGAATCCGCGCATCGCGGGCAGCTTCATCTGCGACATCGTGCGCGACGGCTATGGCTTCAACGTGGTCGAAGCATTGCTCGACAGGCTCGACGGACGCCCGGTGGAGATTCCCGAGCGGTTTGAACCGCAGGCGTATGCGCGCGCCGAATTCCTGCTCGACAGCGATCCCGGCGCGTGGCGTTTCGCGCAGGCGGGCGAGATTCACGACGGCACGGTCACGATCAGTTACGGACCGCAGGTGCTGCCCGATCGCGAGCGGCGTGCGTTTCTCTATGTGCGGGTGGCGCTGCCGGTCGCGCACGGTGCGGACGGCGCGCCCGCGCATCCCGGTTCGTCGGCCCACGGAAATCCCGTCGGGCAGCACGCCGTTTCCGGCTCGCCTTGAAACGGCCAACTGCACGCCCTCCCGGGCTCGGCCGAACGCTGTCGTGCCGCGTGGCTTCGGTCAGGCACCGTCACAAACGACGCCCCAGCAACTGCCCCGGCCACCCTTCCACGTCGAAGGGTGAAATTCGCTCATAGCCGCACGACTCGTAGAAACGCACCAGCGCGCCGGTCCCGCCGCCGTAGCAGTCCACCCGCAAGCGCGCCACCCCGGCCGCCCGGGCGCGCTCGTCCGCGAAGGCCATCAGGCGCCGGCCGACACCCCGCGCCCGCGCATCGCGCGACGCCACCAGCACGCGCACGTAGATTTCCGGCTCGGTCGCGGGCGGCACGTAGGGCATGGACTCGCCGAGGATCAATGCGCCGAGGACGCGGCCGCCCTGATCCTCTGCGACCCACGCGTCGGGCAGCGCGCAGGCGTCGGTCACGAGCGCGATCCGCCGGGGTTGCGTCGACCAGGGCTCGCGGCCCCATTGCCCGTCGTTGCCGATGGCGACGAACCACGCAATCACGTCGTCGAAGATCGCCAGCACGGCCGGGGCATCGCGTGCGCTGGCACGACGGATTCTCACCTTGTCCACGCCTGTCACCGTCACGTTCAACACTCCTTCGCCTGCGTCATCGACCGGCGCGCAATGGGATATCAAGCCGGGCTGCCCAGGGACACGCGATGGAAGCCCGGCGATCAAGCCTGCTACGGTACTGACACTCCACCCGATTGATCAAGGTGTGACGGCCCGCGATTCGACATGACGGGTTGTCTTCGTGAAAAACCCGGGCCAACGAGCCGCCACGTTGCCGGCGGATCAACACGGCAACGTGGTTCGAGGCGTAGCAAGGAAGCCGAAAGATCGTGCTGCAGCGCATTGCCCACGACGCTCCGCCGATCCGGCGCAACGCCCCGCCGCCTGCTCCGCCCCGGATCGCAGCGAATCGCTTCCCGCGCGAATGTCGCCGTTCACGGCAAAAATATACAATCGACGCAATGCATCGCAGGCATGAAGCGCCAGCCGCCCACTCTCGCTCGCCACCATGAACGCACCCGCTGATTCCACCTCCTCCGCCCCGTCGGTACTCGGCGTCTATCGTCAACTGGCGGACCCGTCCGCCGGGCAATGGATCGTCAGCCGCTCCGAACGCGCGCACATGTACCGCATCCAGCATCACCGGCCTGACGGCAGCACCTCCGTCGATACGGTCGTCGATGCGGACAACCTCGACGCGAAGCTCCACAAGTGGATCCAGGAGGGTTTCGTCCGGCGTGAAGCCGGCGATCGCGCGGCGCCCACTCATCGCGGCGCGTTCATGCAGGCGCTGCGAAGCGCGCACGCGGCGCGACCGGCGGCAGCCGGCGACGCAGCGCACGTCGCGCAGGTGGGCGGCGTGCCGATGCCGCGCGGCCCGGGCGGGCCGCTCGTGCCGCCGGTGAACCTGGCCTACCTGTTCACCGCGCGCGTGACGAACGTGCTGGAAGACATCGTCGAGAACCGGCGCATCCTGCTGATCGGCCACACCGGCACGGGCAAGACGAGCCTCATCGAGCAGGCCGCCGCGCTGGCCGGCCATGGCGTACTGCGCTCGAACATGAACGGGCAGACGACGGTCGGCGACTTCGTCGGGTTCTGGACCGTCAAGGGCGGCGAGACGATCTGGGTCGACGGCGTGCTGCCGACCGCGATGCGTGAAGGGCTGTGGCTCATCGTCGACGAGATCGACTTCGCGGAGCCGGCGATCCTCGCGGTGCTGACCGCCGTGCTCGAACCGGCCGGCCGCTTGTTGCTGAAGGAGAAAGGCAACGAGATCGTCGTCCCGCATCCGTCGTTCCGGCTGTTCGCGACCGCCAATGCGGTGGGCGCGATGGGCCAGTTCCGCCATCTGTACCAGGGGGCCAACGTGATGAACGAGGCGTTTCTCGACCGCTGGCGCGTCTACCGCCTCGACTACCTGCCGCCGCCCGACGAGGCGCGCGTGCTGCAGCGCACGTTCGGCCCGGCCATGACCGCGGCGATGGCCGACACGCTCGCGGCCATCGCGGCCGACTGCCGCGCCGCGTTCGTCCGCGAGGATCTGGCCAGCGCGTTCTCGACGCGGCGCCTGATCGACTGGGCCGAGCTGATGCTGCGCACCGGCGATCCCGAATCGGCCGCCGGCCCGACGATCTATGCGAAGGTCGGCGCGGAAGACGCCGACCTGATCCGCAGCATCATCCGCCACTACATCGACGTCGAGGCCTGACGCGATGGACCGGGACGACGACGCGCGGTCGCTCCACCTGACCCGGCTGGCCCGCACGCTCACGCAACGGCACGGCATCGAGGTGCGGTTTGCACGCCACGGGCCGGTCGCGCGGCACGACTTGCTGGTGCTGCCCGACACGCTGCTCGCCGGCGACGGCGACGGCGACGTCGACGACAATGCGATCACCGGCCTCGTCGACCTCTACGCGGCGCGCATCCGCTTCGGTGCAATCGATGACATTGCCGCACTGTCGTCGCCCGCGGTGCAGGCCATTGCGCAGGCGATCGACGACCGGCGCGCGGCCGGCTGCCTCGCTGCGATCTATCCCGGTGCGATGACGTTCCTGCGGCGGATGCGCGCGGCGACGGCCGCCGACGTGCGCCATCGGTGGCCTCGCATGGCATGGCGCGACAGGCTGGTGTGGCGCATCGAACGGGCGCTATGGGACGAACCGCCGCCTTCCATCGAGCGCATGCCGTCGCTCGACGCGACGATGGCTGCATCGGGCGATCTCGTCGACGCAGCGCGTGCAGCCACGTCGACCGCCGACAGCATCCGCGCCGCACGCCGGATCGTCGAACGCGTGCGCGCGCTGGCGTCGGCCGGTGCGAACAACATGATGTTCACGGCCGATCCGGGCAGCACGATCGACAGCGACAGCATCGCCGCCGAATTCGAATCGGACGGACAGCGCGCGCCGGACGACTCACGCGCGCCCGTTTCCGCCGAATCGGGCGCCGGTGCGATCGCCGACACGGCATCGTCCACCGAAGCACCGACGCCGGGCGATGCGATGCCCGGCACGATCCGCCTGTCCGCGGACAACCGGCCGCTGCTGTCGGTCCCGCTGACCACCGCGTTCGACACGGTGACGGACTTCACCGGCAACGGCGAACCGGCGCGCTGGCACCGCCTGCGAAGCGCGGCCCGCGCGCAGACCGAGCCGCTCAAGCTACGACTCGAGCGGGCGTTGAAAGTGGACGAGCAGACGCGCTGGAAACGCGAACAGGAACGCGGCGAGCTCGACCGGATGTCGCTCGCCCGCCTCGTCACGTCGCCCGGCTATCGCACGCCATTCCGCATCCGGCGCGCCGCACCCGGGCGCGACGCGGCCGTCAGCCTGCTGATCGATTGCAGCGGGTCGATGGCCGGCAGGAAGATCGAACTCGCCAGGCTGTGCGCGGCAGCGCTGTGCGATGCGCTGACGCAGCTCGGCTTCGCGTGCGAAGTACTCGGCTACAGCTCCGTCGAGGACGCGGCGATGCGCGCGCACTACCAGCGCTGGATCGACGCCGGCCGCGACACCTTCGGCTATAACCGGTTCGTCGAACAGCTCGACCTGCGCGTCTACAAGCGGTTCGATTCCGACAACCCGAGCGGCCTCGCGTGCATCGAATGCGGCCACGAGAATCCCGACGGCGAGGCGTTGAGCTGGGCCGCCGAGCGGCTGCTGGCGAAGCGGGCGCGGCGGCGAATCCTGATGGTGCTGTCGGACGGCTATCCGGCCACAGGCGACGGCAACCCGGCGATCCTGCGCACCGACCTGCGTGCCCGCGTCGACGCGCTGCGCGAGCGGCGCGTCGAGCTGATCGGTGTCGGGATACTCGACGATGCGGTGGAGACCTTCTATCCGGTCAGCAGCGTGGTCGAGCATCTGCATGAATTGCCGGGCGCGGCGTTCAGTGTATTGAGCGATACACTGCTGGATCGGCGCTAGCCTCGCGCGCGACAGGGTCGAAGCACACTTCGATTCGCCTGCGCGTCACATCGGACGGTTAGCATCGCCGATGGCCGACTCGAATCGCCGCGATGACGCAGGATCCCGCGTTCCGTTGCATTCGACCGGCCGACCGGTTTCGATGTGCACGCGGCCGGCAGCACGATCCTTGCTCCGCGCCCCCTTTCGATTGTCAACGCGACGGCGGAGTCGGCCGCGTCTTCCTGCCACGGTCGGCCGCCGGCACGAAACTGCACATGCCCAGGAAAAAAACCAGCCTCTGGTTGCGGCCCCTCGAACTGCTCTCCGTCGCCGCCGGCACGCGCCCTACGAAGCGCACGAGCAAGCCGCGACCGGCCGCCAAGCGAGCGGTCAAGCCGGTCGCCCGGCCAGCCGCCACCGTGCGTCCCGCTGGACGCACCGGCACCGTGCATCCGGCCCGCGCCCCGGCGGACAAGGCGCCCGGCACCTGGCTCCGCTCGTTTCATTCCGCCGGCCCGAGTGCCGGCCGCTACGTGAACCATCTTGCCTACGCGTTGTATCTCCCCGCCGCACCGGCGACGACAGCCGGCATGCCGGTCGTCGTCATGCTGCACGGCTGCAAGCAGAGTGCCGAATCGTTTGCCGCGGGCACGCGCATGTGCCGTCTCGCCGAGCGCTCGGGGTTCGCCGTGCTGTTCCCCGAACAGGCCAAGACCGCGCATGCGCACCGCTGCTGGCACTGGCATGGCGACGCGACGGAGTCGGAAGCCGCGGCCGTCACGTCGCTGGTCGACGCCATCGTGCGACAGCACGGCTTCGACCGCGACCGGATCTACCTGGCCGGCATGTCCGCCGGAGCCGGGCTCGCCGCGGCACTGGCCATCCGGTATCCCGACCGCTTCGCGGCCGTCGGTCTGCACTCCGGCCCGGCCATCGCCCCGCCGTCGTCGACGTTGGCGGCGATGAACCTGATGCGTCGTGGCCTGCGCGACGACCCGATATGCGCGGTCGATGCGTGCACCGACGTCGCGTCCTATCCCGGCATGCCGGCCCTCGTCATGCACGGCGCACTCGATACGGTCGTGACCGACCGGAACGCGACGCAGCTCGGCATCGCGTTCGCGCGGCTCAACCGGCTCGTCGACGAGCACGGCGCGATGCGGGTGGGCGAGCAACGCACCTATGCGCGCGACGATGCCGACTATGTCGACTATCTCAAGGCCGGGCGTCTCGTCGTCAGGGTCTGCATCGTCCGCCGGCTGCCGCATGCGTGGAGCGGCGGCGACCCGCGCGAGCCGTTTCATTCCGCCACGGGGCCGGACGCCACCGCGATGCTCTGGCAATTCTTTCGTCGCCAACGCCGCAAGCGGCTGCGATGACGTGCGACAACCGCGCCGGCCCGCGGCACGCGGCGCCGTCACGCGATCACGCCCGGTGCGCCAGCTCCGCCGTGTTCTCGCGCTCGCCGGCGCGCCGGATCGGGATCCGGACGCAGAACGTCGTGCCCCGCCCGGGCTCGCTCGTCACGTCGATGGTGCCGCGATGGCGCTTGACGATGCCATGCGATACCGACAAGCCCAGCCCCGTGCCCTGCCCGACCGGCTTCGTCGTGAAGAACGGATCGAAGATCCGCCGGACGACGTCGGGCGTCATCCCCGTCCCGGTGTCGCTGATCGCGATCGACACCTGCTCGCCGTCGCTCGATGTGCGGATCGTGATCACGCCGCGCTCGGGAATCGCGTGCGCCGCGTTTACCAGCAGGTTCATGAACACCTGGTTCAACTGCGACGGCAGGCATTCGACCTGCGGCACGTCACCGTAATCGCGCACGATGTCGGCCTTGTACTTGAGTTCGTTGTGGACGACGTTGAGCGTGCTTTCCAGGCCCGCGCGGAGATCGACCACGCTCCACTCGTCGCTGGCCGGGCGCGAGAAATCGCGCAAGTCCTGCACGATGCGCCGCACGCGCAGCGCGCCGTCGATCGATTCGTCGATCAGTGTCTCGATCTCGCCGCGCACGTAGTCCAGGTCCGCCGCGCGGCCCGTCGCCGCCAGCGCGTCGCGCGCGGCCGGGTCGAGTTGCGGCAGCGCGGCTTCATGCGCGGCGATCACGTCGAGCAGACTGCGCACCCATGTCTTCAACGTGTTGAGGTTCGCACTGACGAAGCCGATCGGATTGTTGATCTCGTGCGCGACACCGGCCGCGAGCTGACCGATCGACGCGAGCTTTTCCGACTGCAGCAGTTGCACGTGGGTTTCCTCGAGCACATGCAGCAGGCGCCGCTGCTCGTCCTTCTCCTGTTCGAGCCGCGCCTGCGCGGCCTTGCGTTCGTCGATCTCGGTCGCCATGTTCTCGCGCGTGCGCTGCAGCATCGCCGTCGTCTGCTCGTAGCGATGCAGCGCGCGTTCCAGTTCGACGGTGCGCAAGCGCACGAGCCGCTCGAGCGTGTCGGTCATCCCGCGCAGGAAGGTTGTGCGCGCATCGAATCGGGTCAGCAACAGCGTGACGACCAGGGTTCCCGTCGTGAACAGCGTGACCGTCGTCGCGAGCCAGGGCGTATCGACCCCGTTCGCGGCCCCGCACCGCGCGTCCGGCGCGAAATGCGCGGCCGCCATCGCCGTGTAGTGCATGCCGGTGATGCCGACACCCATGATGAAAGCCGCACCGACCCGCTGGGCGGTCGCATGGCGCGCCTGCTGCACGCGCAACGCCTGCGCGATCCAGAGCGCGGCCGTCGACGCGATCACCGCGATGCCGATCGACGCGGCGAACAGCGCGGCATCGTAGCGGATGCCTGGTTCCATGTGCATCGCGGCCATCCCCGCGTAATGCATGCCGGCAATCCCGGCGCCCATCAGCGCGCCGCCCACGAGCAGCCGCCGCCAGCCCAGCCGTGCGCGCGTGACGACCGTCAGCGCGAAGTACGACACGAGCACGGCAATCGCCAGCGACGCGCCCGTATCCGGCCATGCATAGCCGAGCGGAATCGGCAGCGAAAACGCGAGCATGCCGACGAAATGCATCGACCAGATGCCGGTGCCCATGGCCACCGCGCCGCCGCCCAGCCACGCACGCTTGAGCTTCGGGTTGTCGAGCAGCGAAATGAAGGCGGCCAGGTCGAGTGTCGTATAGGAGGCCAGCGTCGCGATCGCGAGCGACAGCAGGACGAGCGGGAGATGGTAGGTGCCGTACATGATCGAGCGCCCGGATCGAGGTGAGTGCGTTGCCGCGGCGCGCAGTCGTGCACCGCGGCCATCAGGCCGCGCGGCCGGGCTCAGGCCGGCGCCGCGCCCGCATTCGGCACGCTCTGCGCCGGCTTCGCCGCGGCCTGGCCGGCCAGCACGAGGATGTCGAACGACGTCCCCTCGCGCGTCTCGAAGCGGCGCACGAGCTCGATCTGGTGCGCCGACATCACGCTGCCCTTGGTCATCAGCAGCACGCCGCGATGCGTGCGCAGATCGTCGGCGAGCTGCATCCCCTCGCGCAGCTGCGCGGACTTGACCTCCGCGACGGACGCCGCGATGCCTAGGCTCGCCGGGTCCCGCATCAGTTCGGTCAGGCCGTCGACGATTCGCGGGTCGTAACGCACGCCGGCCTGCGAGCGCAACGCGTCGAGCGCCTGCTCGACCGAATGCGGCGCGCCGATGTCGCCATTGCGCAGCCCTTCGAAGTCGCGCGCGATCGCCAGGATTCGCGAGCCGAGCGGGATCGTGTCGCCCGCCAGGCCGTCCGGCGTGCCGCGTCCGTTGAAGCGCTCGTACTGGTGCAGCACGATCGACGCGACCTTGTGCAGTTGCGCGACCGGTGTCAGCACCATCTGCGCGCGCAGCGGATGCTGCAGGAACAGGCCGTGCTCTTCCGCCGTCATCTTCGCGAGCGGCTTGCGCAGCAATTCGTCCGGCAGCGACAACTTGCCGATGCCGTGCAGCAGCCCCGCGAAATAGACGTCCTGCGCATGCAGCTCGCTCATCCCGGACGCCAGCGCGAGCCGCCGTGCGATCTCGCCGACCCGCATCGCGTGACCGCTGGCCGACCCGCAGCGTATCTCGATCATGCTCGCGCAGACCTGGACCATCGCGGTGAAGCTGCTTTTCAGGTCGCGTTGCGCGGCTTCGAGGAACATCACGGTCTGGCCGAGTTCCTCCGTGCGTGCGCGCACCTGCGTTTCGAGTTCCGTGTTGAAACGGCGCAGCGCTTCGTTCTGCGCTTCCGTCAGCGCGGCCAGCCGGGCCGCTTCGCGCCGCAAGTGCCGCTGCTCCAGTGCGTGTTCGATGGTCAGCAGCAGGTCGTGGTCGTCCCACGGTTTGTTCAGGTAGCGATAGACGCCGCCGTCGTTGACGGCCTGCACGACCGACGCGATCTCCGCATAGCCGGTCAGCAGGATGCGCATCGTGTCCGGGTAGAGCGCCCGTGCGCGAGCCAGGAACTCCGCGCCGCTCATGCCCGGCATCCGCATGTCGGACACGATCAGGTCGACTTCGGTCGACGCCAGGATCTCGAGGGCCGCCTCGCCGCTTTCCGCGGTCAGGATCGCGTAGCCGGCGGGACGGAACACGCGCCTGAGCGCCGACAGCACGCTCGGCTCGTCGTCGACCAGCAGGATCGTCGGTACGCCACCCGCATCGTCGGATGTCGCTGCCGCCCCGGTCGTTTCAGGCGATACCGCATTCGGTCCGTTTGTTGCAGATGTCGTCATGATTGGCCTCGGATCATGTATTTGTATTCTCTCTGCATCATCGGCATGCGCCGCGCATTCCGTATCCGGGAAAACGCTGACGCGCTCCCCCGAATCACACCGCGAACGCGATCTACACCGTCGCCGAACCCGGTGCGCGCACGTAATAGATGTCCCACTCCGCTTCGTCGGCCTGCACGAAGCCGTGCCGGGCATAGAAACGGTTCGAATCGCTGCCGCGCAACGCGCCGACGCGAACGGGCACCCGCTGCGAATCGGCGTCGGCAAAGATCTTGCGCAACACCGCCGCGCCGATCCCCTTTCCCTGATGCTCGGGCACGATGTACAGATGGTCGAGCAGCCAGTGATCCTCCTGCGGCCGGACCACGAAAAAGCCCGCGCTCACGCCATCGACTTCAATCAAGCGGCATCGCGCCGGATCGAACGACGCGAGAAACCGGTCGCGCGCACGCTGGGGATCGAAGCGGCCGATGCGCTCGAGGCTGTCACGCATCGCGGCGATGCGGATGGCGACCAGCGTCTCGGCGTCGGATCGGGTGGCGAGGGGAAAGGTCAGGTTCATTGGCAAGTTGTGCTCATGCAGAGAAAAGCCCGGCATCCCGGCGCGGGCGTCGAAGCCTGCTCGCGACGCCGGCCGGCACGAACCACGCGCGTCAGGGCGTCTCGATGCCTTCTGCCCGCGTCGCCAGGAATCGCAGGTACTTGCCGTCCTCGTCCTCGAACAGCTCCGGCCCGCCGCTCGCATAGGCGCGCATCAGCTCGTCGGCCGCGCGATCGAGATCGCCCAGCTCGAACTGGCACTGACCGAGCCTCAGGTGCAGGAACGGGTTGCCGATCGCGTTGGGGAAATGCATCGACTGGGCGAGATTGTCGCGTCCGGCCGCGTAGTTCTCTTGATGGAAATTCACGTCGCCGATGGCGGCCATCAACCACGTGCCGGCTTCCCAGTTGGTCTTGGGTTCGGGAAGCAGGTCGAATCCCGCCCAGAATTTCTCGAGCGCGCCTGCGTAGTCGCCTTCTTCCATCAACGCATCGCCCGCGTCGCTCAGCGCGCCGATCCGTTCGTACAGCGCGTTGTCCAGTTCTGCCATGTCGAGTCCCTGTTTCCGAGTTGAAGTCGGCCCGGTGCGGCCAGTGGTTGCGATACGATCGCGGTGATTGTTTGCAGTTTTGCCGTCCTGATCGCCGATCCGGCCGGCCTTCATCCAGCATACTCGAGCTGCATGACGCGCGTGCCGCGACTTTCGGCGCACCGTCGTCTGCCCGGGCGCGTCGCTTGTCGCATTACACTATCTGCCGCCACGCTACGCGTCCCGACAATCCGTGTTGCCAGGCCTGCCGCTGACCATGATGTGGGTCGCGCTCACCTGGCGAATTTTCGTTTGACTATCGATCCATGCTCCGCTTCGACAATCTCGGCAAGCGCTACGACAAGCGCGTCATCTTCAAGGGACTCCACTACGCATCCGGCGCCGGATGCGTGGCGCTGTGCGACGAAACCGGCAGTGGCAAATCGACGTTGCTCGCCATTCTCGCCGGCACGCTCGACGCGGACGAGGGCGAGGTGTGGATCGGCGGCCATTCGCTGCGCACCGCGCCGCACGATGCGAAATCCGCACTGGCGTACGTGCCTGACGATTGCCTGGCGTATCCGCACCGGACGGGGCGCGAGTTTCTCGATCTCGTGGCGGCCGGCAGGAAGACCGTCGTCGACGCCCGCACGCTCGAGCTGGCCGATCGATTCGGGCTCGGCCCGCATCTTGAGAAGCGCTTCGAGCAGATGTCGTTCGGCACGCGCAAGAAACTGTTCCTGACGGCCACGACGCTCGGCGCGCCCCCCGTCGTGATCGCCGACGATCCGGACAGCGGGCTCGATGCCGCGTCGCGTGCGGTGCTGATCGATCTGTTCAAGACACTGGCTACAGACCGTGCGGTCTTTTTTTCGACTTACGATCCGGCGCTGGCGCGCGCCTGTGACGCAAGGGTCACCACTTTTGCGGAGCTTGGATTCGCTGGATAGACGGCATCGTTGCCGGCGCAGTCGCGGGGAAGGATCGGGGGTGGCTGATGGTTGGAGGGAGAACGACGCAGCGACAATCGATCGCCGTCTTTTGCCGCAAGGAAGTGCGAAACGGCCCCTCCGCCTCGCACTTCCGTGACCTTCGCGATACGCACGGCCGCCGCACCGGGCTTCGATCAACCGACTGTCCGACACCCCAGCCGGTTATCGTTCGCCCCGCGCACGCGCCCGGCCATGGGCGCCGTCAGGCCTTCAACGCCCCGAACACCTCGTCCAGCATCTTCTTCGCGTCGCCGAACAGCATCCGGTTGTTGTCCTTGTAGAACAGCGGATTGTCGACGCCCGCATAGCCGGACGCCATGCTGCGCTTCATCACGATCGAGGTCTTGGCCTTCCACACCTCGAGCACCGGCATGCCGGCGATCGGGCTGCCCGGATCTTCCTGCGCCGCCGGGTTCACGATGTCGTTCGCGCCGATCACCATCGACACGTCGGCTTCGGGGAAGTCGGCGTTGATCTCGTCCATCTCCATCACGATGTCGTAAGGCACCTTCGCCTCGGCGAGCAGCACGTTCATGTGCCCCGGCATGCGGCCGGCCACCGGATGGATCGCGAAACGCACGTCGACGCCCTTCTCGCGCAGCACCTTCGTGAGTTCATGCACGGTGTGCTGGGCTTGCGCCACGGCCATCCCGTACCCGGGCACGATGATCACGCTCTTCGCATCGCGCAGCAGCTCGGCCGTCTCCAGCGCACTCACCGCCACCACTTCGCCGGCCGGCTGCGCACTGCCGCCGGCCGCCGCGGGCGCACCGCTGCCGGTGCCGAAGCCGCCGGCAATCACGCTGATGAAGTTGCGGTTCATCGCGCGGCACATGATGTACGACAGGATCGCACCCGACGAGCCCACCAGCGCGCCGATCACGATCAGCAGGTCGTTGCCGAGCATGAAGCCGGTGGCGGCCGCCGCCCAGCCCGAGTAGCTGTTGAGCATCGACACCACGACGGGCATGTCCGCGCCGCCGATCGCCATCACCATGTGCACGCCGAACAGCAGCGACACCACCGTCATCACGATGAGCGGCGTCATGCCGTCCTGGACCGTCTCCGCATGCAGGAACGCACGGCCGAACACGACCACCACCACCAGCGCGGCCAGGTTGAGCCAGTGCCGGGCCGGCAGCAGCAGCGGCTTGCCGCCGATCTTGCCGGAGAGCTTGCCGAATGCGATCACCGAGCCGGCGAAGGTCACCGCACCGATCAGGATGCCGACGTAAATTTCCACTTCGTGGATCGCGTGCTCGGCACCCGTGAACTGCACCGACGTATCGATGTAGCTCGCGAAGCCCACCAGGCACGCCGCCAGGCCGACCAGGCTGTGCATCAGCGCCACCAGTTCGGGCATCTGCGTCATCTGCACCTTCTTCGCGGCGTAGAGCCCCACCGCGCCGCCGACGACCAGCGCAGCCACGATATACGGAACGCCCTCAACCGACACGCGCGGGCCGAGTACCGTGGCGAGCACGGCGATCAGCATGCCGATCATGCCGAGCAGGTTGCCGCGCCGTGCGGTCTCGGGATTGGCCAGCCCGCCGAGGCTGAGGATGAAGAGGATGGCCGCGCCGATATAGGAGACGGTAGTCAGATTGGAAGTCATTGTTATCGTCTCCTTACTTGCGGAACATCGCCAGCATGCGACGCGTCACCGCGAAGCCGCCGAACATGTTGACGGCCGTGAGCGTCAGCGCGCCCACCGCCAGGCCCAGGATCAGCCCGGACGGACGGCCCCCCGCCGCCGCGTCGCCCAACGGCGGCGCGACCTGCACCAGCGCGCCGATCGCGATGATCGACGAGATCGCATTGGTGACGCTCATCAGCGGCGTATGCAGCGACGGCGTGACGTTCCAGATCACCATGTAGCCGACGAAGCAGGCCAGCACGAACACCGTGAAGTGCGCGAGGAACGTGGCCGGCGCGAACTGGCCGACCAGCAGGAACAACAGTGCGCCGACCGCGAACGTGATGGCGAGCGACTTCGCCGACATCGGCGCGCCGCTGCCGTGGCCGTGGCCCTTGGACGCGGTTGCCGCGACCGGCGGCGTGGCGGGTTTCGGGGCGGCGGCCGGCTGCTGGATCGGCGGCGGCGGCCAGGTGACGTTGCCTTCCTTGACGACCGTGAGGCCACGGATCGCGTCGTCGTTGAAATCGACGTTGATCGTGCCGTCCTTGCCCTTGCACAGCTCCTCGACCACGCGCAGCAGGTTGGTCGCATACAGCGTCGACGACTGTCGTGCCAGGCGCGACGCGAGATCCGTGTAGCCGACGATGGTCACGCCATGACGCACCACGGCTTCGCCCGGCACCGTCAGTTCGCAGTTGCCGCCTTGCTCGCCGGCCATGTCGACGATCACGCTGCCCGGCTTCATCGACTGCACCATCTCGGCCGTGATGAGCTTCGGCGCCGGCTTGCCGGGGATCAGCGCGGTGGTGATGATGATGTCCGCCTCCTTGGCCTGCTGCGCGTACATCGCGCGCTGCGCCTGCTGGAAGCCTTCGCTCATCACCTTCGCGTAGCCGCCGCCGCCCGAGCCTTCCTCCTCGTAGTCGACCTTGACGAACTCACCGCCGAGCGACTTGACCTGGTCGGCCACTTCCGCGCGCGTGTCGTTGGCGCGCACGATCGCGCCGAGGCCCGCGGCCGTGCCGATCGCCGCGAGGCCGGCGACGCCCGCGCCGGCGATGAACACCTTGGCCGGCGGCACCTTGCCCGCGGCCGTGATCTGCCCGTTGAAGTAGCGGCCGAACGCATGAGCCGCCTCGATGACGGCGCGGTAGCCGCTCACGCCGGCCATCGACGTGAGGGCATCCATCTTCTGCGCGCGCGACAGCGTGCGCGGCAGCGAATCGATCGCCAGCACCGTGGCCCGCTTCGCGGCCAGCTGCTGCATCAGTTCAGGGTTCTGGGCCGGCCAGACGAAGCCGATCAGCGTGCCGCCCTCGCGCATCAGCGCGACTTCGTCGCTGCTCGGCGGGCGCACCTTGAGGACGATGTCGCTGCGGCCCCATAGATCGGCGGCCGTCGGCACGACTTCGGCGCCGGCCGTGCGGTAGTCGTCATCGCTGAAGTTCGCGCCGGTGCCGGCACCGCTTTGCACGGCCACCGAGAACCCGAGCTTGATCAGCTTTTCGACCACGTCGGGAACGGTCGCTACGCGCCGCTCCTCGTGGGCCGTCTCCAGAGGGACCCCAATCAGTAATGTCATATCCTGAACTGTCAGTAGTGGCCGTCGCGAGGAATTACGGCCTGCGTTTCACGTCACCCAACTCAATCCGTGTACGACTTTGCTCCGCGCGCAGCTTGGCACTCCCGCGCAGATTTCACAAACGATCGATCCTCTAATCGATGGTCTTGTCAGGGCAAACCGGTTCATGCTCTTGCCGGATTATGCTGACGAATATCCGGCGCAGGTTCCGATCGGATAAAACCCGTCAAGCATATCCCGTGCCAGAGTCTTTCCAAAATTTATCTTTTGAATCGGCGCGCATTCAATCCATGAATCCCCTGTCTGGACACGACGGGGCTGGCACCCTCGCGCTCACCGGCCAGAACCGCGCGGCACGGGCCGCCGGCACGTGAATCCGTTTGAAACGTGAATAATCGGCGATCGGCACACGAGCACCGGAATCGGTTTCATCGAGAATGCCCTTGCCTACCGGAACAATGCCATTTGTCGCGCGCCAACGACATAATCCGTGTGGCCGACGCGCTTCAGTGCCGGCGAGTTTAATGGAGAATGCTGACTGACTGTTGCCCCCATCCGGTGACGATCATTCACGCAGCGCATCGACGTGGGCACGAATGCGGCGCGCGCCTTCCTCGGGCGTGCAGGTCGAGGTATCGATGCGCAGCGCATACGGCCGCGAGTAAGCGGGATGCCCGAACTGCGATCGCGCCATGCCTTCGCCTCGATCCGGTCTCGCGCGTTCGCGCTGTTCGAGGATGTCCAGCGGGCACGTCACACCGATGACGAAGGTCTGACGCGGCGACAGCGCAGCAATGCATGCGTCGAGCGCGCACTGATCCCGAAGCACGAGGTCCAGCACGATCTCGAAATGGCTGGCCGCAATCCGCGCGAGCGTCGACTGCAGGTTGAGGTGGTGAAGCCTCAGCGCCTGATTCAGTTCTTCTTCCGATCGCATGTCACGCCGGCGCGACATTTCGACGAACGCGTCGAGCGATACGTGAAACATCGGCACGTCCGAACACTGTTGGAGCGCGCGTGCCAGACTGCTCTTCCCTGCACTGGTCGGGCCGTGCAATACGACAGCGACGGGTTTCATGGCGATGGTCCGCGGGAGAGATTGCCGGTTGTCCGGGTGCAACGCTAGATCAGCTCGGCGACGCGCACGATGACGAGCGCGGCCGGCACGAGCACCGCTTGCGCACACAACGTGCCGAGCACGCGCGCGCCCGCGAGTGTCGTGATGGCCCGCCGAAAGCTGTTCTCCGAGATCCGCCCTTCGATGACGTCGTCGGTCATGACCGAAACCTGCGGGTCGATGACGACCGCCAGCACGACGGTCGCGAAACCGTTGATGACGGACGACAGGTTCGCGCACGTCACTCTCAGGTCGGGCTTCAGGTAGCCCGCATAGAGCGACGCGAACACGCCGACCGTCCAGATCGCCATCGCGGCGACGTTCAGCGCAATGACGCCCCATGACACACCGGTGTTCGCGGTCAGTTGCGTGACGTTCTGGCTGGAAGGCAGTCGTGCGCCGACGCGCAGATAGTTGATCCCGGCGCGACTGCACGCATCCAGCAGCAAGCGGGGAATCGAGCGGTTCACCTGGAAGTGTTCGACGGCGCGACTGAAATAACGCTGGAACGTCGGGATCAGGAACGACCCGACGACGGTCGCCACGGTGGCGGACAGCAGGAACCACCGGAAGTCGGCCAGCAACCCGCTCCCCATCCGGTGCGCGATATCCATTTCAACGCGTTTCGCGATGAACGGCCCCTGAAAGGAATTGGCCGTTCGCGACACGAGCGCGATGATCCCGAACAACGAAAACGACAACGCGATGCGTCGCGTGCGCACGCCGGCGATCCGCACGGCATAAGCCAGCGTCGCGATCACATGGATGACGAAGGTAAGCCCGCAGATGATCCAAAGCTGACTGTCCATGCTGGTGCCGCGTGCGTGACGGGATCACGAGTGTACCCGAGCACGGCGCATCAGCCTGGCGACGACGCCGTCGCAAGCGTAACGGTTGGACGATGTGCGTCAGCCGCTGCCGCCCGGCGCCAATCCCCGCGCTTCGTCCAGCATCCATGTCGCGAAAGCTCGCAACGGCCCGTCGGCCAGCTCGATCGGTTCGGGCAGGACGAGGCAGAAGTTTTTCGTGATCGTCTTGCCCTCCGGCCAAGGCGCAACCAGCCGCCCCTGCTCGAGCTCCGCGTCGATGTACAGGCGCGGCACCAGCGCGACACCCAGGCCGGCCAGCGCCGCTTCGATCAGCATCGAATGGAGGTCGTAGCGCGCGCCCACCGCCGAATTGGTCAGCACGATGCCGGCCGCCTGCGCATAGGCTTGCCACGCGTCGGGATTCTGTCGCCGATGAAGACGCGGCAGTGCGTCCAGCGACGGCTTCGCCCCGGCGCCGGCGAGCAGCGCCGGACTGCAGACGGGCACCAGCACTTCCTCCAGCAGCGGATGCAGATGCATCCCCGCCCATGCCGGATGCTCGAAATGAATCGCCACGTCGAAACCGCTCCCGGCCAGCAGGAACGGCTCCATCCGCTCGGCGATATGCACTGTGATGTTCGGATGCCGCGCCTGAAAATGTTTCAGCCGCGGGATCAGCCAGCGCGTCGCGAAGGTTGGGATGGCGGCGATATCGAGGCTCGCGCCTTCGATCGGCTGCCCCATCAGGTACAGGCTGTCCCGTTCGAGCCGATCCAGAATCTCGCGAACCTGCACCGCGTATCGCGCACCGTTCGGCGCCAGCCGCACCCGATTGCCGATCCGCTCGAACAGCGTGACGCCCAGGAACGCCTCCAGCCGGCCGATCTGGCGACTGACGGCACCCTCGGTCCGCGCCAGCTCTTCGGCGGCTCGGGCAAAGCTGCCGTGTCGGGCCGCGGCTTCAAACGCCTGGAGCGCGGAATTGCTTGGGATCTTGCGGGACATGGACGTCTCGTTGGTCGAAGTGTGTTCGCCATCAGCTTGAGCAAATGTCACTGAAGGCTGACTTTATTTCGTTTTATGGCGCGGAATCACGAGCTTAGCATTACGTTACCGCACTGAACATCACACGTTCCCAGATGGACGTGCATCCTGCCCAAAGGACAATCCCATGATCTACACCGTGGAATGCAGCTTCGCCGACCTCGACAGCGAAGCCGAATGGAACGACTTCTACAGCCTTGAAAAGCTGCCCGCGCTGATCTCGGTCACGGGGTTTCACACGTCGCAGCGGTTCAAGGCGATCACCGGCGGTTGCCCGGTTTATCTGGCGATCCACACGATCGACGGCCTCGATGTCCTGACCGGCGACGAGTATCGCCGCAAAGGCGGCGGCAATTTCGCGAAGTGGCAACGACACATCACCGACTGGCGCCGGAATCTCTACAGCGATATCGGCTTCGCGCCGGCGGTAAAGGACGGTGAACATCTCGCAGTAAGCGCCGGCGGCCCTGATTCGCTGATTCAATTGGGCCTCCAACCGCTGGCCATGCAGGCCGTTGCGCTGGAGCAGTGTCCGGCACGCCGTTGGCTCGCCGTCGTGCCACGGAACAGCGCGCAGCTTGTCGAGGCGCTCCCGGAAGGCATTCACCTTTACGCGCCGATGACGGAGCAGTTGACAAGCACACGCGCCCTTTCGATTGCACAGGAGTAGACCGCGATGCCGAACGTCACTTTCTCGATCGATGCGACGCGGATGCCGGCTGATGAACGCCTTGCCGAGCTGTCGCGCGATTGCGTCGAACTCTGCACGCAGGTGCTTGAGGCTGAACTCAAGAACGTCCATGTCATTTTCCTGGCGGTTCGGCACGGGCATGGACATCCCGTCTTCGCCGACATCCGGTATCGCGTCGGCACGCCCCGCACGCCGGAGGTCATGAACCGGTTCATGGACGCGCTGGATCAGGCGATCGTTCGCCGCACCGGCCTCACCGCGCGCATTCGGTGCTTTGGTTATACCGCGTCGAGCATTCACGCCCGCAACTAGCCGATTCGGAGCAACACGATGTCCACCCTTACCTTTCCTGTTCAGCAAGTCGGGGATTTCATGATCACCGCCATCAGCGATGGATATCTCACTGCCAGTCTCGACTTCCTGTCGAATATCGCTTCGGATGACGCATCAAAAATGCAGCGTGATGCCGGACAGAAAGAGCCGACGGCCGTCCATATCAATTGCTATGTCGTACGCGGAGCGGGCCGCACCGTTCTCATCGACGGTGGGGCTGGCGGGTTCAAGCAATGGGGTGGCCAGCTCAAAACGAACCTGATACTTGCCGGCATAGAACCCGCCGCGATCGACACCATCCTGCTTACCCATGCGCATCCCGATCACGTCGGTGGGCTGGTGAACGGCGCAGGACAGGCCGCGTTTCCACATGCGGAACTGGTCGTGCATCAGCGAGAGGTCAGGTTCTGGCAGGACGACGGAAATCTCAGTCGCGCCAGTGAGCGGGCTCGCGGCAACTTTGCGAAGGCGCGTCAGGTGTTCGATGCCTATGACGACCGGCTTCGCCTGTTCGAAGACGGACACGTGCTCCCCGGCATCAGCGCGCTGCCGTTGCCGGGACACACCGATGGACACACCGGATATGTTCTCGAATCCCGCGATCAAGGCCTGCTTGTGTGGGGGGATGTGGTGCATTTCCCGCATATCCAGATTCAGCGGCCGGACGTCTCGATTGCGTTCGATCACGATGCGTCGCTGGCAGCTGCTACACGGTCACGCATTCTCGATCAGGTCAGCGCGGACGGCCTTCTGATCGCCGGCATGCATCTGGGGGAACTCGGGTTCGCACGTATCAAGCGGACGAGCGACGGGTATGGGTTGCTTTACGAGAACGAAGGCTGAAGCCACACGTGTACCGATGTGCGATGCCGCCACCTCACGCCGACATGCTTGAGTCACTCGTTTGATCCAGGTGTCGTTTTTTGAGGGTTATACGACCTTTGCGCCATCCGCTTCGCGTTCCATACTGCACGTGGAAGATCGAGCAGCGAAAAGCACAAACGCCATCGCGTCTTGCGCTTTCGGCCCGATCAATCACGACGTAGAAAGGAGCAGAAGATGAGGCTTAAAGACAAGTCGGCGTTAATCACCGGTGGGACCAGTGGCATCGGTCTTGCCACCGCGAAGCGGTTCATTGCGGAAGGCGCCCGCGTCGCGGTGACGGGTCGCGACGAGGCGGTGATCGAGCGCGTGAGGGCCGAACTCGGCGAGCATGCGCTCGTTCTCAAGGGCGACGTCCGTTCGATCAACGACATGCGGGCGATTGCCGCCGAAGTCGGCGAACAGTTCGGCGGCCTGGATATCGTATTCGCGAACGCCGGCTGGGCGTTCCCGTCGGCAGTCGACGATATCGACGATGCGCTTTACGACGAGATCATGGACATCAACGTCAAAGGCGTGGTGTTCACGCTTCAAGCGGTGCTGCCGCAATTGCGAGCGGGCTCGTCCGTCATTCTCAACACCTCGTTCGTCGCGCAGACCGGCAAGCATGGCATCTCGTTGACGGCAGCCGCGAAGGCCGCCGTGCGATCGCTTGCCCGCAGTTGGTCCTACGAGTTTCTCGACCGGAAAATCCGCTTCAACGCGATCGCGCCCGGCGCGATCGACACGCCGCTGCTGACCAAGTGGGGCATGCCGGACGAATGGGTTCGCGACCGCAAGGCCGAGTTCGCCGACACCATTCCGGTGGGTCGCATGGGTACGGCCGAGGACATCGCCAACGCCGCGCTCTATCTCGCCAGCGACGAATCCGCGTACGTCGTCGGCACCGAACTGGTCGTCGACGGCGGCGCCTCGCAGCTTTGAGCGCGCGGCGCACGCACGGTTCCGGAGCCCGGCATGTCATCGCGGCTCATCCACCTATCCGACCTCACGTTCGCCACGCTTTGAGTCACGGCGGCTATTTCATCCGGCCCAGCCTCGTAACGCTCGCAGCAGGGCCGACCCGCAAGGAGAATTGATCTTGACCGACAGTAGCGAAAACAATGCTTCCGGACCGCCGCTCACCCAAGCCGGTCGTTCGCGCCGGGATGTGCTCAAGTTCGGCAGCATCGCGACGCTCGGCGCCGTCCTCGGTGGCGGCGCCCTGCTTGGGCACGCCGCCCCTGCGCTTGCCCAGACCGGCAGCGACGGCGCACTTGCCCCGAGCGACCCGCTCGATATCCTGATCGTCAATTACGACGGCGGCACGCTGCTCGACTTCGCCGGACCCAGCGAAGTCTTCCATCGGCTACCGAATACGAACGTTCGCTACGCGAGCCTCGATGGCGGCAACGTGACGCTCGAATTCGGCGTCGTGTACGGCAAGACCGAGCGGCTGGCCGATATCGACAAGACGGACGTGCTGCTGGTCCCCGGCGGGTCCGACCTGTCGGCGCCGATGCGCCCCGCCTATCAAGCGCAGATCCGGCGCCTGGCAGAAAGTGCCCAGCATGTGACGTCCGTCTGCAACGGATCGCTCGTGCTAGCCGCAACGGGAATTCTCAACGGCAAGCGAAGCGCCTGCCATTGGGCCTTCGTCAACAAGCTGGCCGAATACGGCGCCATTCCCGTGCCCGATCGCTTCGTCGAAGACGACAACGGCCGGTTCATGAGCGGCGGCGGCGTGACGGCGGGCATCGACTTCGCCCTTCGCGTGGCGGCGAAGCTGCGCGGTCGACAGGCCGCCGAACTCACTCAGCTCGTGATCGAATATGATCCCGCGCCGCCGTTCCACTCCGGCCATCCGAGAGATGCACGGCCGGAAGTCATCGCGATGGTCGACAAGAAACTGCCCGGTGCATCCAGGGGGCTCGCACGCGTCCCGGGCGTTCGTTGAATCGCTTGCAGGCAATGTGAGCCAACCCATCGACAGACTGCGATGAACACCGCGACCGACATTGCCTGCTTCATCCTCCACCTTCGCAGTCCTTTCCATTCAAACCATGCACGAAAATCACTCGATGCAACAGACCCGTGTTTTCACTGCTGCTCTTGCAGCCTGCTTCACCTTTTTTGCGTTTGCCGCGCCCGCGACTGCCGCTGGTTCGCCACGTCCGCCCGAAGCGGCCATCAAGGCCGAGAATGCGCGCTGGGCGGATGCCTTTGCGCGAGGGGATTACGAGGCGATCGGCCGCCTCTACACCCGCGACGGCACGCTCTTGCCGCCCGGAGGCAACAAGATCACGGGACGCAACGCGATCATCGGGTACTTCACCAAGGGGTATGCCGGATCAAAGCCCGCCACCGTATCGTTCAGCAATGACGAGTTCTACGGTAACGACCGGGTCGTGACAGAGGTGTCGGATGTGGAGGTCCGCGACCACGACGGACAACTCAAATTCCGCGGCAAGCAGACGCTCGTCTTTCTGAAAGAGGACGGCGCGTGGAAGTTGCATCGCGACATGTGGAACGATGACGGCCCGCTGACGGCGGATGGCCATTGAGCGTCTGGTGAAACGCATGGCGATCTACCCAACGCGCCGCTAGTCCGCGAGAGGGGCCTCGGCCAGGCAGCGCGCGGATCGGCCGGCAGACGATGGTCGATCAGCGCGCGCCGTTCGATCGGCTCTCGCGTCGAATCGCTTGCGGCGGGTGCCCATGCAGTTTGATGAAGGCCCGCCGCATCCGTTCCGGGTCGGTGAACCCGACAGCCAGCGCGATCTGCTCGATCGGTTCGCTGCCGCCCTGCAGGCGCAGCCGCGCCGCTTCGACACGCAAGCGCTCGACCGCCTTCGCCGGTGTTTCTCCGGTTTCCCGGCGAAATGCGCGCCCGAACTGCCGCAAACTCAAACTTGCGGCCTCGGCGAGCCGCTCGACTGGCAACGCTTCCGCCAAGTGTTCCCGCGCAAAATTCAGCGCGATGCGAATGCGATCCGATTCCGGCTCCATCTGCGACATCGCCGAGAACTGGGACTGACCGCCCGGTCGACGATACGGGACCACCAAAAGCCGGGAGACAGCGCGCGCAACCTCCGCACCCATGTCTTTTTCAATCAAGCCGAGCGCCAGGTCGATGCCGGACGCGATGCCCGCCGACGTCCAGATGCGGCCCGCCTCGATATAAATACTGTCGCCCTCGACCCTGGCGCGCGGGAAGCGCGACTGCAATTGAGCCGCGTATCGCCAGTGCGTCGTCACGCTCACGCCGTCCAGCAAGCCGGTTTCCGCAAGCAGAAACGCCCCCGTACACACGCTTGCCACCCGCGCAGCCCTGGCGCCCAGTTTTTTGGCGGCGGCGATGTTCTCCGGCGTCTGCATCGGATCGATGTCACCGCCCACGAAGATGACGGTGTCGAACGTGCGCCTTCCGATCGGCTTCGTGTCGACCGACAGGCCCGTATTGCCGGGAACCGGGCCGCCGGACTGCGAGATGACGTGGAGATCATAGGGCGCGTGGCCCGCCGCCGTGGCGACCTGGTTGAAGGCCGACAGTGGCCCGCCCAGATCGAGCGCATCGTAGCCACGGCAAACGAAGAATCCGATTCGATGCATAACGAAGTCGTTAACTGGAAATCCCGAAAAGTCGCATTTTATAAGGAACCCTCAAATAGCGCCATCCAGCCTGAAATAAGGGAAATACGTCGTTTACGTCGTGATCGATTGTCCGTACGTCTAACCGCCGACATCTGCCGTGCCACGATGGCAATCAGCCCCACTCTACCCCGCATTCACCTTCCGCCACTGCATCGGCGACATCTCGTACCGCCCTCGAAACGCGCGACTGAACGCCGCTTCCGACGTATACCCAACGCGACCGGCAATATCCGAAATCGGCGCGCGGCTGTACCGCAACAACTCCGCCGCCCGGTCGAGGCGCCAGGTCGTGAGGTAGCTCAGCGGCGCCTGCCCCACGACACGCTGGAACCGGTCTGCAAAAGCCGACCGCGACAGATTCGACAACTCGGCAAGATCACTCACGCTCCACGCCCGCCCGGGATCCGCATGAATGGCCGACATCGCCGGGTTGATCCGGCTGTCGATCGCGCCGGACAGCCACCCGTGCCCCGCCGAGCCCTCCGTCGCCCAGGTGCGCAGCAACTGGACGAAGATGACGTCCAGCAATCGGGAGATCATCGCGGCGGCGCCCGCGCGCGGACTCAACGCCTCGTCGAGGATGAAATGACAGCTCAGCTCCAGCCACTCGAACGGCCGTTCCCGCAACCCTTTCAGCACCAGCACCGGCGGCAGCACGGACAGCAACCGTTGCGACAGCACGCCGTCGAATCCGAAGTCGCCGCACAGCCAGGTAGTGTCGCCGCTCCCGATCGTCAGGCGCTCGCGATCGTAGTACTGTGGCGCGAGATCCGTGACGAGACGCGCGGAGCGGCCCGGCCGGTCGGAGATGACATGGCCGTGGCCATGCATCAGCATGACCAGGTCTCCCTGCGACGCGTGATAGCGCTCGTCGATCCCGTCCACTTCGATCGCCACGCTGCCGCTGCGGATGATGTGCAGACGATACTTGCCGGCAGGAAAGCGCAATCCGAAAGGCGCCGATGCCGCGCACGTGAAGACCGTGTTGCCGCGGATGCGGATCAGCTCCAGCACGTCGGAAAAGGCATCCCGCTTGAAGGCGAACGGATCTGCGTCATCGTCCAGCGCCGTCGGCGTTTGAGCAAAGAATTCCGGCTTTTTGGCCATGTCGCGTACTCGGATGGTCTTTATGATGGACACATCATTCACGCTGAACGACGCCGGTGTCAAAGACTATTCTCAAGGTGCGTGGCATTCGGCAATCGCGTAGTACCCCTTGTTTCGTTGCTGGCAAGCATGGGGCGGACGGATCCGGAAACACGAGGTCTCACGGGCGCGATGTTCGTCATCCAGCAATCACAGGAGCAGGGATATGAATCCGGAAACGCGTACCGATACGGTTGTACTGATTCACGGCCTGTGGATGACGCCGTTGTCGTGGGAACATTGGGTCACGCGCTACGAGCAGCGCGGCATGCGCGTCATCACGCCGGGATATCCGGGTGTCCAGCCGGGCACGGCCGGCGTCGAGGCGCTCCGCCGCGACCCGTCGCCGCTGGTGAATCTCGGCGTGCGCGAGATCTTCGATCACCTGGCCCGAACGATCGCCGCGCTCGACACCAAGCCGATCATCATGGGGCATTCGTTCGGCGGCGCGTTCGCCCAGCTTCTTCTCGACGCGGGCTACGGCTCGGCCGGTGTGTCGATCGACGGCGCCGCGGTGAAGGGTGTATGGGCGCTACCGTTCAGCCAGATCAAGGCGGCGTTCCCGGTCCTGCGCAATCCGGCCAACCTGCATCGTGCGGTGCCCATCACCGAGCACGAGTTTCACTATGCGTTCACGAACAACCTGAGCCTCGAGGAATCGAAGAAGGTCTATGACCGCTACGCGGTGCCCGTGTCGGGGCGGATCCTGTTTCAAGGCGCGTTCGCGAACGTCAACCCGAATGCCCCGACGCGCTACAACTTCGCGAACGACACTCGCGCACCGCTGCTCTTTATCGCCGGTGGGAACGACAACATCCTGCCGCCGACCGTACAGCGCGAGAATTTCGAAAGGAATGCGAAGGGCTCGCGTACGATCTCGGCGTACAAGCTGTTCGACGGCCGCAGCCATTACACCTGTGGCGAGAAAGGCTGGGAGGAGGTTGCCGACTTCGCGCTCGACTGGGCGCAGGCGCCTGCGGCAGGGGATCTCGGCAAGGGTTGAGTTGCTGGTCAATGGCCCATAAACGGCTATGGCCGTGAACCCGCCTACTCTCCTTCAACAACTCTACCGGGCGGCCGATCCAGCCTCGCACGTCGATTCTTTTATCGCTCGTGCATGAGGCGAGTCGCGCACGATTGGCCGTGAACATGTGAACCCCGTGGAATCCTGAACGACGTCTTGTAGCGTCAACAGACCGTTGAACGACTTGTCGGCCTGACGCATTCTCCGGTTCGCCATTCGAGGCAGGCACCCCGTCGCGTTCCGTTTTCAATGCGCGAGCGGCACGTCGGAGGACATGGTGTTGGATTGCCCCGTCCTGGCACCCTCGACCACGGGTGCAGGTCAGGCAATCCATCCTGGCACGCGTCACGCGCGCCGGCTTACGCGGCCTTGGCCAGCTCCGCGTCGATGGCGGCGACCAGCTTCGGGTCGTCCGCGGTCGTATCGGGCGAGAAACGCGCGACCACTTCACCCGTTCGGCTCACGAGAAACTTCTCGAAGTTCCACAGCACTTCGGGCGCCGGGTTCGGTTGAATGCCGTAGCCTTCGAGGCGCGTACGGAACGGGCCGTCGCCGGTCGCCTGCGGCTGCGCCAGGGTGAGCGAGCGATAGAGCGGATGCTTGTCGTCGCCGATCACGGAGATTTTCTAAAACAACGGAAACGTCACGCCGAAGGTGCCGGTGCAGAACGACTGGATCTCCGCATCGGTGCCCGGCTCCTGGCCCTTGAAGTTGTTGGCGGGGAACGCCAGCACTTCGAGACCCTCCGCGCGCTTGCCTTCGTAGAGCGCCTCAAGCCCTTCGTATTGCGGCGTCAGCCCGCATTTGGACGCCACGTTCACCACCAGCAGCACTTTGCCTTCGTAGGAACGCAGGGTTGTTTGCGCGCCGTCGATGGCGTTGACAGGAATATCGTAAATCGTGCTCATGTCTGCATCCTTCAATTGATCAAATCGGTTGGCGAGCCGCAGGAATCGCGGTGTATCGCGTTCATTGGAAAACCGTGGACGTCGGTCGGCAAAGGCGTGTTGTCGACGCTCGTGATCTGCGCGTGGCAGAGCCCTATCCTACTGCGATCGGTCAACTTCCTGCTTGCAGGCGCGGGCCGTGGGGGCCAACAGGCGACCTGGAAAGGCCCAGGCTTCGATACAACGGCAGAATGGCTGCATAAGCATCGCCCCGTTGCCGGGGTACGCCATCAGCGGATGCGGTGCGTGGCAATATCCGAACCTTGGTCAGACTTCGGAACGCTCTACAACCACCTCGCTGATTTGAAGCACGGGCTGTATATCCGTGTAATTGGCGATGTCGGCCATGATCTCCTGCGCATGCGGGTCGCGCGCCGCCTGGAAAGCTTCGATAGAAGTGCAGACGAAGTCGCATTTGGCTACGTAGACAGGATCAGTGCCCGGAGCACCGCCTGCGATGCCCTTGTCCACCGTGTAGTACAGACATGCCGCACCGAGCCGCTGCTTCACCATTGGCATGTGCTTGTCGCGGTAGTAAGCATGATCGAATCGCGCGCCTGCGGCGTACGGGTACATGACACTGACTTTGATCATCGGGTTCTCCTGTTGCTTCATGGGAATCGAGGCGCCAACGCTCGCGAGATGGCGTCGAGGCCGCTGATACGGAGCGCAGCGGTTCTTGATTTTGCAAAAAACTCATCGAATTAACGATCCTATCCGATCAATGTGAGGCGAAGACGGCGGTTGTATCGCTTTCAGATCGTCGCGGTCAGCGCTTCTTTTCTGCTGGGCGCACCAGACTCTCTCCAGTATCCGTCAACCTGGCAATGCTGTCTTTATCTAGCGCTGCGCTACTCATGGCCCACTTGCTTGAGCCACGCGTTTAATTCGCGCGTACGATCACGTGTTCGGTCGATTTCGCAAGTCAGTAGATCAAGATTACGATCTGCGCCTGCCTCGTTTATCAGATACCAGGCGGTACACTCGTTGTCGAGAAAACGGACCCATTGCCGCTGAGCCTGGACAAATTTCACCTTGAGTGCCGGATAGTCGACGTACTCGTCACGTGGCCGAGACATCGACTTTAAAACCTTTTGGTACGTGCGATTCAATTCGTCGTCTGCTTGCTGATATTCTTCTTGGCTACGCTGCAGCAAGCACTCGGGCGCCACGCTATCAGGTGTGCAATTCCGCGCTTGCGCAGCAGTGAACCACGAACATGTCAGCGCCATGGCGACGCCGAGCGCTGCGCGACGACGGCTGAACGCCGATGCGCGAGCATGCACGCTTGCTCCCATTCCTGTCTTTCCCGTTCAAATTGTGATCTGAGTCATTCTCGCATCGATCGCGGTCAACAGCGCCGACCGAAGCAGATACCGCCGACTTGCTTTCAACAAGCGCGACCAACGTTGAAAAACCGCTTGTCAACGAACGGCACGACCATGTCGGGTGACTGAAAATGGCCGATCGCAGCCACCCATCCACTGCGAAAACTGGTCGGATTCGTCTTTACGAAGAGGACGATTCGACGCAATCACTTCGACGAATCAGGACCCTTATCGCGCGCAACAGATGTTGGTTTATCGTCGGAATCAGAGTTGCCGGAATCTCATGAGGTCCTGCGGTTCGGAAATCGGCCGCTCGCAGGATGTGAGCCTGTCCGCCGTTGAATTGCACGAACGCTTCGATCGTCGGGTCGTCCCGTATTGCCGCTTTCATGGCATCTTCATCGAACCACTTTGACGAATAGAGGGTGAATGTCGGTGTATCGACTGGCGGAAGCGCCCGGAAACCTGCGTGAACGAGCCAGTCGAATTGCGCCCGGTCCATCTTGACGATACTGGACGCGCCGTAAAGACTGCTACCGTTGCGCGCGAGATGGTCGATCCACCAGTCGTTTTGCCATCGCTCGTAACCGAGCAACGCACCTTCCAGGCGCTCCATGTTCTCGCAGCCATCGCCGTGCAAGTTGATGTTCTGACGAAAAAATTCCAGAGCCGGGATGCGCCACTCCTCGCCTTTGAGCGTATACAGGATTTGCCCAATTCGACGCGCTGGACGGCCTGGTCGTGCCGGTGCATCAACGATGATTTCGTGCGAGTGCAAGACGCCTTGAGCCACATACTCGTCGAAGCGTGCCTTGAGTAGGACCGACGGCCGCCATTCGCTGTTGAATTCGATGAACCCGAATGGTTTGCGCCCTTGCACCATCAAAGCCAGCTCGTAACCTGTATGGACAAGGTACGGGATACGAACACCAATATCGACATACTTCGAGATAACGGCATCGCGCGAACCATGATCAAACTCGATCGCAAAGGCGTCGCATACGGCCGCGACCTGTGCCGGCGACAGAAGATAATAGTCATCGAGGTCCGCATCCTCGGGTGCGTCCGGGTCGACCAGCCGCCGCAGCGCATCCAGGTCGTCGGTTTCGAATCGAATCTCGAGGCACGGATACAGAAGATCCGGATCGATCGCCGACAGAATGAACGGGGTGCTCGGATAGGCCATGGCAGTCTCCGGTGCGTCAGTTTGAAGACATCGACATACGGCAGGTCACCTTCGATCGCCGATGTTTCCAAGTTGATCGCAGAAATCCACGGACATCACACGCAATCGGAGACGGCTTGGCGCAGAAACGCTGGACTAGACCACGCAGACACCATCTGGTCGTCTGACGTCAGTAGCAAACGAAAATCAGTCCCCGATCTGGCGCTGCATGAGATAGAACCTCATGTCGTCGCGCCCCTGCATTGAAACCGGTTTCGGATCGCGATTAAAGCCGAGCATCTCATAAAATGGGTATGCTGATTCGCGCGCCGTACACCAGAGCAATAATCCACGCTGTTCGCGGACATGGCGAATGGACAGATTGACCAGAAGGCGTCCGAATCCCAGACCACGCACCGATGGATGGACGGCCATGCCGCGAAGGCGCCAGGCTTCAGCGTTCAAAACACCGGATTGTCCTTCTTGACACACCGACGCCACCGCCACAATGCCGTCGTTATCACGCACGGCAAAGTGCCTTGTCGTCGGGGCGAGGTCTCCGGGTAGCGCACTCCCTTCTTCATCTCCGGCCATCAAGATTGCGGCCCTGAGGGGATAGGTTTCTTCCGCGCGAACGGCGCAGATGGTAAAGCGCACATCTTGTGAAGTCATCTAATTGTCGGCTCGCTTCATCACGCAGATAGTCTTCCGGTTCGCTTTCAGCATACCCACTCGCAAAATTATCAGTTGCCGGGCGTAACCAGTAAGGGTAATTTCCTATCCGTTATCTCTTTTTCAATCATACGCTAACTGCGATCACAGATGACGTCGAAAGTCTCGACAGATGCAGAGCTTGCCTACGACGAGATCCGATCGAGGATCTTTGACGGCCGCCTTGCGCCTGGGCAGAAAGTATCCCATCGAGGATTATCGGACGAACTCGGTTTCGGCCAAATGCCTGTGCGCAGCGCATTGCATTTGCTCGAGTCCGAAGGGCTGGTCGTCGTGATCGAAAAGAGTGGGACCTACGTCGCCTCGCCGACTACGAGTGATCTCCGCGAAATTTTTGAAATGCGGCTGGCCCTCGAGAGTACAGCGGCGTTTCTTGCAGCCAGGTCGGGCGTAACGGCAGACCTTCGCGACGCGGCAGAGAAAATGCAGGTGCTGATTGACCAGGACGTCGCGGACATCATGCTCGAGCAACGTGTCGGTTGGGTATTTCATCAAGCATTGTTTGCCGCCGCAAGAAACGTGCGAATCTCATCCGCGTATAGTCTATTACGAGCCCAAACCTTGGCGCTAAATGAACTCCCGCGTAGCGACGCCGAAACCGTTCGGCGCGGCACGATCGAGCACCTGAAAATCTTTCACGCAATCGAAGCAAACGACGGCGAGCTTGCGCGTCAGCATATGTGGAATCACATCGTTGACGGCACGCCCGCCCGGATAAAACTACTAAAGGCGCGGCATGAACACGAAAAATAAGGGGCTTTCCCTCCCGCTGCAAATGCTTGGCGGCCTTGTCCTGGGCGTCGCTTGCGGCGTATTTGCTCCTGGCTTTGCCGGGAAGCTGGGCTTTCTCAGTGCGATGTTCGGCCACGCGATCAAGATGGTCGTCATGCCGTTGATCTTCCTGTCGGTCACGGTCGGTGTCTTTCGTGCGGGCCGACTGCGCGAACGGCTCGGAAAGGTCGCACTATCCAGCATCGTCTTCTTCGTTTTGATGACTGGCCTGGCTGCGTCGCTCGGCCTGCTGCTCAACTTCGCATTTCGGCCGGGTCTCGGTGCGAGCCTCACGCACTCCGGATCGATGCCTGCAGCACTCGCATCCAGCATCGACTGGACGAAATTTCTCGTTGATTTGATCCCCGCGAACATCGTCGCTGCGCTCGCCGCAGGGAATTCTCTCCCGGTACTCGTTTTCGGCGTCATTTTCGGTGCGGCATTGGCGGCTGCCCCGGAGCGAGCCGAGCCTGCGATTGCCGTTTTCGAGGCGCTGCTGTCGGGACTGTTCAAGATGACCCAGTGGGTGATCGCATGGTCGCCGCTCGCGATCTTCGCCGCGATCGCGCAGCTGTTGTCGGCCAAGGGCTTTGCCGGCGTGCACTCGCTCGTCGAGCTTCTGGGCGTGGCCTATCTCGGCATGGCGATTCTGGCGGTGGTACTCACCCTCGTCATTCGCGTCGCCGGTCAGTCGCCTCTCGCCGTTCTCAGGAAAGTGAAGGAACCGCTGATCCTGGGTTTCACGACGCGTTCGTCCGAAATTACCTACCCGTTGCACCTGAAGAAGCTGGTTGAATTCGGCGTTCCCCACGGCGTGGCGTCCACGATCTTGCCGCTCGCCTATATTTTCAATCGCGACGGCGCGGTCCTCTACACGGCCCTCGCGGTCGGCTATCTGGCTGACGCCTATCATCTCGCCTGGTCCTGGCCGCTGGTGATCACGATTTTGATTTTGACGATCATCACCATCGACGGCGCAGCCAACGTGCCCTCCGGAGCAATCGTCGCCATCACCATCGTGCTGACGTCGATCGGGTTGCCGGCCGATGCGGTGCTGCTGCTGTTGGGCGTCGACGCCTTTTTCGACATGGGGAGAACTGCCCTGAACGTCTACGGGAGCACGGCGGCGGCGGCTGTCGCGGTGAGGCTTTCCGGTTCGGAGGACGGTATCGCCGCCGAAACCGTAACGCGTCAGGCAAGCGTGTGAGTGATTCGGAAGGGACGGGCGCAGGGCGCTTCACTGTTGCGCCCGCCCATTGCAAGGCGCCGGGGCACATCCACTCGGGCATCCAGATACGGCGACGAGAACAGGATTGGATGATCGTTCGTTTCCATTGATCTTCGGTTAGCAGAACGACGGATCTTTTGCAGGAGAAACAGTATGGTTGGTTCAGAGTCCGCAGATTATTTCATGCTGCGCCTAGGCACGCCGCATCCGACATGGGCGTTGACTGATGACAGCAACATGATTGGCATCGGCAATCGTGACGGCGTGGTGAGTGCCCTGTTCGAGCTGGATCGCAACCAGATCGCACGGATTAGAGCATTGGGCCAAGCGGTAGAGAGAGTCAGGTGTATTTGCGACCGCGCGGGCCGGGAGCTGCACTTTTATCTCCACGGCAGACAGGTGTCTCCCGGCGTGTGGGCCGGAGTCGCGTCGGCCGATCCCGACTATCTGCCGACCGCCGCGATGATCTCAACATGGACAGTACCGAAGAAGCCCTGCGATGCCTTCAAGTTTCCGAGCGTGAGAGCACGTGTGGTCGCATCCGTTAGCCCAGCCTAAACTGCGATCACAGATTATTGCGCAAGGTCGAGCCGGATAAGCCCCGACTTTCGGGGGCCGATCGTTTGACATGTTCGTCCGGCCGCGCGCGCACGCCGTTCAGTGCCTTTGGTTCTGGCACACTCAACCTCGGATCGCCAGGACCATTTTGCTGGCCAGTTCATCGGCCAGCACTTTTCATTCATGGGTATTCGGTCATCGAGCGACGCCCTTTCATCGCGAAGCTCAAGCACGAGACTACGCGGAAGCCCGCAAAAAACATCCCGCCAACCCTGCAGCAGAGCCTGCGCCGCACGTGACGAGACGCAACGCGTGACGCTCGCCAAGCCCCACGCCCGCCGGCTCCAAGACCGAAAACTCTGCGCTCCTCAACCGCCCTACGGCGCTCACCGCATCACCGCCCAGGCCCCCTGCTCGCCCCGAGCGCTCCCCGTTCGAACAAAATCCGAAACATTCAGCGAAACCGTATCGGCCTTCGCCTTTGAGCGCGTCTTCCGCGCGACTGCCAGGATCGGCGTCAAATGCTCGTAAAAGCATTCGAGCTGTCGTGCGTCAGACGCCAGTCGCTCAAGATCGCACGCCCGCTCGAGAATCAATCGAGCAATATGAAAACGCTGAAGCCCGTGGCCGACCCGAATCTGAAACACGACGCCATCGCTGCTATGCGGCACCCCCGCCCACACAAGCGAACTGCGATCCATAAAGCCTCCGAAAAATCCCAATCGTCACACCAATATGCCAGCCATCTCCGACGTTGCATATTTGTATTTCAAAATTGTGGCGTTTCACACATTGGCATTTTCGTAAAACTCGAATATTGCGCCGCAGCAAAAGTATCCGTAGACTGGGTTTGCGCGTCCGATGTAGTTGCCCCGCAGTCGTCCCATGACGGGAGAGCACGCGATGACGACTTCTTCACCAGCACTGAACCAGGCCCCCCCTGCGCTCCACGTGTTCCAGCAAGATGGCGGCTGGCACTGGGGCATCACGGTTCCTCGCTCCGCGGGATCCGGCTTCAAACTGATCGCATTCAGTACCGACATCTTTTCCACGGAAGACACCGCACAACGCGACGGCGATCGGGCGTTGGCCTCCATCGTCGCCAGTGACGTGCATTGATTCTGGCGGATCGGGCAAGTGCGCCTTCCTTGAATTTTCACAGCCAACTGCAATACTCCTATCACCCTTCGTTGCGGGACCCTTTACCGCGCGCGATGACGGACTTCGCCCCTTGTCTGACCTACCCGATCGTCGGTGACGATCCAGGCCAGCCGGTCGCTGCCTGCGGCCTCGGTTGCGGTACGTTGCAATCAAGCTCCCGGCGAACGTCATACGAGAAAAATGCGGCACAGCGGCTGCTGCAACCACGCAATGACGCACCGTGCTCGAAAGCAATCGAGAGACGATCACTGCCGCGGTCAATCGACAGACGTTGCCGAAAGGCGGCCGACAGCCCCCACCCAACCAGTCAGACTGCTCAACCGAGGCCCGCTTGCGGGCCGGCATGCCGATAGCAGACAGGAGACGTTACGTGAACATCCGGATCTTGATGCCCTGCGCCCTGGTTCTTGTTGCCCTCCATGCTCACGCGGCAGATATCACCGGCGCAGGCAGCACTTTCGCAGCACCGATTTATGCAAAGTGGGCCGATGCGTACAAGAAGGCGGGCGGCGGCAAGGTCAACTATCAAGGCATCGGCTCGTCGGGCGGCCTGAAGCAGATCAACGCGAAGACGGTCGACTTTGCCGGTTCGGACGCTCCGCTGAAGGATGACGAGCTCGCGAAGGCAGGCCTGTTCCAGTTCCCGACGGTGGTCGGCGGCGTGGTGCCGGTCGTCAACGTGCCGGGCGTGAAGGCCGGCGAACTGACACTGTCGGGCCCGGTGCTCGGCGACATCTACCTCGGCAAGATCAAGAAGTGGAACGACCCGGCGATCGCCGCGCTGAATCCGAAGGTCAAGCTGCCGGACACGGACATCGCCGTGGTTCGTCGTGCTGACGGCTCGGGCACGAGCTTCATCTGGACGAACTATCTGTCGAAGGTCAACGACGAGTGGAAGTCGAAGGTCGGCGAAGGCACGGCGGTCAACTGGCCGACGGGCACGGGCGGCAAGGGCAACGACGGCGTCGCAGCGTTCGTGCAGCGCCTGCCGGGCGCAGTCGGCTACGTCGAATGGGCGTACGCGAAGAAGAACAACATGGTCTACACGGCCCTGAAGAACTCGACGGGCACGGTGGTCGAGCCGAAGACGGAAACGTTCAAGGCCGCTGCTGCCGGCGCGAACTGGTCGAAGTCGTTCTACCAGATCCTGACGAACCAGCCGGGCAAGGACGCGTGGCCGGTCGTCGGCGCGACGTTCGTGCTGCTGCATGCAACGCAAGAGAAGCCGGCACAAGGTGCGGAGACGCTGAAGTTCTTCGACTGGGCATTCCACAACGGCAACCAGGCCGCCACGGAGTTGGACTACATCTCGCTTCCCGAATCGGTGGTGTCCGAAATCCGCACGCAATGGAAAGCGAAAATCAAGGATGCTTCCGGTAAGCCGGTTGCAAACTGAGGATTCCCGATGAGACGCGCAATCGCCCGCATTCGCCTCGCAGCGCAGGAGGACGCAACCGCCGATCGACGCACACCGCGATGGCGAGCGGGCCTGATTGAAGCATGAGACGGACACACTGCCGATTACGTTGCAATCAGCGGACGATTTGAGCCATGCGCGAAGAAAGCGCTTCACCGAACCAACGCGCTCCTGAAAAGCTGACCCCCATGCCTTGCGAAGCCTGCACGACCATGCACGCGACTTCCGATCCTGTCGCCCATCGGGAACTGGTGGAATTGCACAAGCCAACGAAACTGCGGCCGCTAGGACGGCCCGCAATCGTCGTGCGACAGTATCGCTGCCGTCTTTGTCATACGAACTGGCTGGTGGAGTCCGATCCGTTGCAAGCCGGCGTCACTGAATGGCTCTGCCTGAACGGGTCAGCGAACATTCTCGCGCCCTCTTCCACACCGCAGCCGGATGACGTGGCAACCGGGCGCGCCGAAGAAGCCGCTATCGGGAACACGACGTTGCGGCTGAACCCGGCGCCTTGCGATGGAGGCAGCGCCATCTTTTTGCGCGCTACGGCAGGTAAGGCGTGATGTTCGTCAACGCGCGAGAAACGTACTCCTCCTTCTCCCCCACCGGCGCCACGTAGTGCAGTGCGCTCCGTGCGGCTTCCTCGCCTTCCAGGCGCGCGATGATCCACGCGGCCAGATACTGCGAAGCAAAGCAGCCACCTGCCGTTGCGACGTTGCCTTGTGCGAAGAATGGCTGATTGAGGACTTCGACGCCCGCCTCGACGACCCAGGGTTTGGTCGTGAGGTCCGTGCACGCCGGGATGTTGTCGAGAAGGCCGAGCTTTGCCAGCACCAGCGTGCCCGAACATTGGGCGCCAATCAGTTGGCGGGTCGGATCGAGATTCAGTTGCTCCATCAGCGTCGCATCGTTGACGACATCCCGGGTTTGAATACCGCTCCCGACGATGACGGCATCCGCCGCGCGTGCGTCCGCCAACGTCGACTGCGCCTGCACGGTCACCCCGTTCATCGATGTGACGAAATGCTCCGGGCATGACAGCGTCACCCGCCAGTCGGGCTTCTTGATTCGGTTGAGTACGCCCAGCGCGATGAGGGAATCGAGTTCGTTGAAGCCCTGAAAGGTCAGAATGGCGATGTGCATGGGGTGCCCTGGCTGAGGTCTGTCGATGCATATTGCCAGATCGGCGCGATGTACGGATTGACGTTGGCGAAAACTGACGGTTGCTGTTTCGGCCACGGGGGCCTGGTCGGAAGGTGCACGTCGCGTTCTCACATCGGCGCTGTTTTCCGGGGCGGCAGTTCATGAAGCGTAGCCTCACCGAGGAATCGCTTTCCGTTTGGCCCCGTGGGTTCGGAAAGTCAGTGGATTGGCTGTCCGACAACCCGGGCCCACATCGCCCGAACGCGTCGCGCGCGGTCTTCGAAGAGATATGACGCCGCAAGCGTCAAGACACCTGAAATGGCACCCGTCACGATGTGCTCGACGTAGGGGATGCGGTAGTGACTCGTGTGCGAGTAGGCATCGCCCACCGTGGTCAGGACGCCAACGACCAGCGCATTGCCGTATCGATTCGCGTAGAGTTTTGCCACGGGCGTGAAAGTCAGAAGGACAGCCAGGAGTCCGGTCAGCAGCCCCGTCTGAAATGCGATAGTCCAGTGGGCGAGGCTCATGATATTTCCCCAGCTCCCCGGCATGCACGTCATGCACGCACTGGTCGGCTGCCAGAAACGCTGGACAAACAGTCTGACGCGGTGATTCCACTCGGTTGACATGATGCATTCCCATCCATGCCGTCGCCGCGGCCGGAGCCGCCACACGTATCGTTGAAGCAGTTTTCGAACTTTTCGGCGAGCTCGCCGCCGTCGTCACGGATGGGTCGGCTGTGTGCCGTGGAGACTTGGCAATGCCGGACATGGGGGAATACTACTCCACGATTAGACGGCCGCTGTTTCGATCGAGACCGAAATTTCAACGCTCGAGTCTATCGGGGCGGCCCCGTCCGTGATGCCTGTCGAACGAGGTGCTTGCGCGCGAAGTCGCTGGCCGGCATCGACCCGAAGGGTCGGTCGCCTTGCCAGTAAGCGGCCGTTCGAACTATCTATACTTCCCTGACAACATGCTGCCTCCCTGAGCCAGAACGCAAAAGGAGGCTCCCATGAGACTGCTAACTACTGCTGAAGCTGATGAATACCTTCAGAAGATTGGCATGCACATCGGAAGTTGGAATCAAATCGCCGACATACCGCGTGAAAGTACTGTACGCGCCTACCTGCCGTACAGTGCGCCCACTAACTCGAGGGAACTGTACGTGTTTGCGCATCACGCGGCCGGCTGGTTGCCCGCAGGCAAGTGGAAAATATTCCAGATCGACAATTCGAGCGCATTCCGCGGGGACGAGCTTCGGTTCATCGATACCCTGCTCGGATCAAATACGGACCTGGACCGTGAAATCGATGTTGGGTCCCGATCTCTTTTGTTCGATGGGGCCGCAAACGCGAACCTCGATGTTTCTACTGAACTGACCATCGCAAGGCTCATCTATCTTTTCTTGCTTTTCGAACAGCATGCCTATGTGGTCTCCTCGGCGAGTTTGAATGGTCAACGGCTAGGCGTACAAGATGGCGTTATCTATTTCGAGTCCGATGTCTTCTATCGCCCTATAGCTGACCAACTGATTCGCGTGTTCGAGTCTGAGCCATTGCGGCTTCCGTCATGGATGGACCGCTTTTTAGATATCGCTTGATTGACCGCCTCTGGCCGGCCGCTGTTCAATGCGGCCGCCCAAATACGCACCGTTGCTGCAGATCGAGCCGTTGCACCTCAAGGGCAAGTATCAGAGCACTACGGTCACGCGCTCCGAAGCTCCGAAAGCTTGCCCTCCCTTGACGGATCGGCTTCAGCAACCGAAAGCCCGGCACACCTCGCAATTGACCTGACTCCAGCCCTGCACCCATCACGACTTGCGGCCCCAATGGCAAGCAACGATCAGAGATCGCCGCGCACTTCACCGGTTCCCAGCGCGCTCCGCTGCCGGTTGACTTCCGCCCAAAGCTCATCGCTGTCGTCGTTGCGCAGCACGACCATCCAGTCCAGTTGATCGTCGGTCACGCCGAAGTATTCCAGGATTTCCCGTCGAGCCGCATCGATGAACTGCGCGTATTCCGGGGTTGCCTGGGCCCGCGCGTGCAAGGCGTCGTATTCGGCATCGTCCGCGCCGCCGCCGTGCTCGTCGATATAGCGCGAGATCCACTGGTCCCGTTCGTGGTCGTAGTCCGCCTCGGCGCGCATCGCCTGCAACGCCGTGTAGAAATCCAATTGGGCAAACGCGGCGATCGCCGCCGTTGTCGCCTCGTCGAATGGTGTCGTCATTTCATCTCTCAAGTCAGTCATCGCACATCATCGCACGGGCCGCACCCGGGCCGGCCCCTCGAATACGAACCGCGCGCACATGCCATAATTCGCCCGTTCCCGAGCTACCGGATGCATCGTGTCATACGCGAAATGATTTTGATCAGATCACTTGCCGCCTGTCTGTTGATGGCTGGATGTCTTGCTGCAGCGCACGCCGAGACGTATCCACCCGAAGTATCGAGAAGCATCGACAAGCTTCAGTCCCAATGTTCCCGCAAGTCCAACGATCCCAAGGCGCCAGCCTGCATCGAATACAAGGCCACGTTGGCCCGCACCATTCCCTCTGCCGTCCAGGCATTGATGCATCAGGAAGAAGTCGCCAATGACCAATGCCGGAACGGTCCGGCGCCGAAGTTGTTGCCTGACGGGCAATATGCGCCGGGAAGCGCGTGCGCACAACGCGAACAACTGATGAAGACCCTTCACCAGCACGGCTGGTGCTGGGGCCATACGGACATGGATAGCTACCTTCCAGGTTGGGTGATCTGTCATCCCGGTGAATGGCAGTAAGGCCGCACCCATAGCGGGACAGCATTCCGCAAGGCTGCGGCGGCGGATTGGAGGTTCCAGCCTTCGCCGGCGAAGCTCGCACCCGCTGTTGCCGCAGCAAAGAGTCGAACAGGTTTCCCGGCCATCCGTCCAGTCGCTCGATCTGCCTTTGCAGCGCTAATCCTCGCCGCCGTCCTGGCATCAGCAACGGGCGCTTGTCCCGGCGGACTTTCCTGAACCTCCCGTTTCAGCCTGAAACGGTGGCCCTGAAATGTGCGTCGACGGATCGCAATGGGCTGCAGATTCAACCCGACGACGCCACGCACTCGAAGTTGCCTTCAGCCGCCAAACCGCCAGCCATATGCACTGGCCTGGCGAGCCGCATCCCCACGCATCAGGACGGACGTTTCCCGCGAGCGCCAGCGGGTTTGCCAGCCGGCTTGCGCGCGCCCGCCGCCGGCTTGCCGGCAGATTTGCCACGCGGCTTCTGCACGCTGAACGGGCTGCCGATGGTGTAGTCCGGTCCGTTACCGGCCGGCTTCGCATGCGGCGCCGCAGCCTTGTGCTTGTTCTCACCACCTTGCGGACGCGGCTTTTTGCCCGACACCGGCATGGCAGCCGACGCAGCGTGCGGCACTTTCGGCTTCTTGGGCTTTTTCGGTTTCTTGATGATCTCGCCGGTCGCGCTGGTTTCCGGCACGCGGTGTTCGGCCTCGAAACCCGGCTCTTCTTCACGGCGCAGCGTTTGCTTGATCAGCGCTTCGATCGCAGCCAGTTGCGGCGCCTCATCCGCGCACACCAGGGACACCGCCACGCCACTGGCGCCCGCGCGGCCGGTACGGCCGATGCGGTGCACATAGTCTTGCGCCACGATCGGCAGGTCGACGTTGATCACCAGCGGCAGGTCGTCGATATCCAGCCCGCGCGCCGCCACATCGGTGGCCACCAGCATCTGGACTTCGCCCGTCTTGAAGCGCTCCAGCGCACGCAGGCGCGCCGGTTGCGGCTTGTCGCCGTGAATGGTGTCGACGGCATAGCCCGCTTCGTCCAGCATCGCCGCCAGGTAATCCACGCCGTTGCGCGTCTTGACGAACACCAGCGCATGCGCCCACTTGTTCTCGGCCACGAGGTGCATGAAAAGATCGGGCTTGTTCCGCTTGTCCACCGTCACCACCCACTGCTTGATCTTGCTGGCCGTGGCATTGGGCGGACTGACGCTGATGTTGACCGGACTGCGCAGAATGGTCGCCGCCATCGCGCGGATATCGTCGGTAAACGTGGCCGAGAACAGCAGCGTCTGACGCTGCGCGGGCAGCGCGGCAAAGACGGCGTTGAGTTCGCGCGCAAAGCCGAGATCCAGCATGCGGTCGGCTTCGTCCAGCACCAGCGTCTGCACCTGATCGAACTGCACCGCGTTCTGGCGATTGAGGTCCAGCAAACGGCCCGGCGTGGCCACGAGCACATCCACGCCCTTGCGCAACTTCATCATCTGCGGATTGATGCTCACGCCGCCGTAAGCGGCCAGAAACCGCAAATCGAGGCCCTTGCCGTACGCGATGAAGCTTTGCAGCACCTGTTCAGCCAGTTCCCGCGTCGGCACCAGCACCAGCACACGTGCGCGGTTGCTGGACACCGCCGGGCCGTGTTGCACCAGCCGCTGCAGCAGCGGCAGCGCAAAACCCGCGGTCTTGCCCGTGCCGGTCTGGGCGCCCGCCATCACGTCCTTGCCACCGAGCACGGCAGGAATCGCCTTGGCCTGCACCGGCGTGGGGGCCTGGTAATTGAGGTCCTGCAGGTTACGCAGCAAGGGATCGATCAGGCCGAGCGAGGCAAAAGACATGGACGTATTCCGGACTAAAACCGCAATTCTAGCGGTTGCCGGGCGAATCAAGGCCCACTGCGCCCGGCTGGACGGCGTCGACGGGGAGCGACGCCACGGCCAACCGACAGCCGCCGCTGGCGCGAAGCAAGCAAATCGCCCCCCTCTTCCCCCATCAAATCGCCTCTCGCAGCCACGCAATCCCTTTGCCCGTCCATCACTGTTGGGGTTACAGGATGAGGGGAACGCACCTGTCTCGCGTCGCCCGATTGGCGCCGAAGGCAGGCTTGCGCCGCTCGATGACGCTCGATGACGAAAGCCAGGTGATAAGCTCGATGCCGACGCGCGGTCGCGCATCGCCGCGCGCCAAACCCCGCCCCTACGACCGTCACGAGCCTGCCATGCCCCTCGCCCCTTCCGTCCTCTCCGCGTTCACGCCGACCGGCAAGCTGCGCGCGTCGATCAACCTCGGCAACCCGATCCTCGCGAACCGCGACCCGGCGACGGGCGAACCATTCGGCGTGTCGATCGACCTTGCACGCGCGTTCGCCGAGCGCCTGTCGGCCGAGCTGGAACTGGTCGTGTTCGACACTGCCGGCAAATCGGTGCAGGCGCTGACCGACGAGCGCGCCGACTTCGGCTTCTTCGCGGTCGATCCGCTGCGCGGCGAAACGGTCGCGTTCACGGCGCCGTACGTGCTGATCGAGGGGTTCTATCTGGTGCGCGACGCGTCGCCGATCCGCACGAACGCGGACGTCGACCAGCCGGACCACCGCGTGACCGTCGGCAAGGGCAGCGCCTACGACCTGTTCCTCACGCGCGAACTGAAGGCCGCGCAGATCGTGCGTGCGCCGACGTCGCAAGCCGTCGTGCAGACCTTCGTCGAACAGCAACTGGAAGTGGCCGCAGGCGTGAAGCAGCAGCTCGAGGCCGACGCCGCTAAAACACCCGGCCTGCGCCTGCTCGACGAGCGGTTCATGGTGATCCGGCAGGCCATGGGCGTGCCGAAGAGCCGCGGCGAAGCGGCCGCGGCGGCATTGAATGCGTTCGTCGAGGAAATGAAGGCGTCAGGCTTCGTCGCGGATTCGCTGCGGCGGCATGGCATCTCTGGGGCATCCGTCGCGCCGCAAGCGTGATTGCATCGGGCGTGACGCAGCGATCTACAGCTGCGATCCCCCCGCTTTGCGGCCGCCCGACTTCGCGCGGCCGCGTCGGGTGCAGGAAGCGGTGATCGAGATGAAGTCGTCGGGCATGGGCGGAACCGATCTTCGCGACTGCCGCTACAGATCGGACCGCAGATCGGCGCTTTCGCTTGTCCGCCTTGGCAGGGTGGATACGACCGGCCGGAACGAGGTTCCCTTCCTCAGTACGACTTGACCGCCACCGTGGCCGGAGACTCGCTCAACGGGACGAATCGGCGCGTGGTGCCGTCGAGTGCGTCGATGCGCCCCATCTCGATGTCGTAGACCCAACCGTGCAGATTCATCCGTCCTTGCTCGAGCGCGAGCGCAACCGACGGATGCGTGCGCAGGTTGGCGAGCTGCGCGATCACGTTCTCTCGCACCAGACCGTCGAGCTTGTCCCGAGGGGAGTCGAACTGATGCGCGGCATTGATGGCTTTCGCGGCATCGGAATGGCGCAACCAGTTCGCAACAGCCGGCATATGGTCGAGACACGTACACCGTGAGATCGCGCCCATCGCGCCGCAATCCGAGTGCCCGCAAATGACGATATCCCGCACGCCGAGCACGGCGACCGCATACTCGACCGTGGCCGACACGCCGCCCGGTTCCGGTCCGTACGACGGGACGATGTTGCCCGCGTTGCGAATCACGAACAGTTCGCCGGGCTCGCGCTGCGTCAGCAGCTCGGGCACCACGCGGCTGTCCGAGCACGTCACGAACAGCGCCTTGGGATTTTGGGCGGTCGCGAGCTGCTTGAACAGCTCGACACGTTGCGGATAGACCTCGCGCTGAAAGCGCAGGAAGCCGTCGATGATGTCGCGCACGGGACTCTCCTGATACGAATTCACGGCGGGCGGGCAACGAGATCGTACGCTGCCGTCCGCCAAGGCGGCCGACATTATCGCAGATCGGCGACGTCGTGATGAGGCTGGCGCGGACGTCGGCCAGCCGGACTTACCTCGACGCGCCCCCATGCGCGCACGGCACCTCCAATCCGGTCCGCCCGGGACCGAAAACCGGCACGATCCGGGGACGTCCGTCGCACCGACGCACCACCCTAAGTCGGCAGCGGCGCCCTTGATTCGATTCCGGGTTTCGGTATATTTGCGGGACACACGAGGGGATGGCGCACTCGCAAAAACAGGGCGCCCTCAAACGACCAAAAAGCCTATAACCGAGAATAACGATCATGTCCGGCACCTACGACCTTACGCTCGTCGTACTTTCCTGCCTGCTTTCGATCCTCGCATCGTTCACGGCACTCAATATCTCCGATCGCCTGAATCTCATCGGGAATCGTTCGATCTGGCCCTGGATCGCGTTCGGCGGGTGCATCATGGGGCTCGGCATCTGGTCGATGCATTTCGTCGCCATGCTGGCATTTCACCTGCCGGTGGCTGTCGGATACGATATTCCCACCACCGTCGCTTCCTTGCTGATTGCGATTGCGGCTTCCGCCGTCGGCTTCGTCCCGCTCGCCCGCTTCGCGCTGCACTGGCCGCAACTCATCGTCAGCGCAATCGTCATGGGACTGGGCGTCGCCGGCATGCACTATCTCGGCATGCAGGCAATGAGCATCTGCTCCGGTATTCGATACCAGCCCTGGTTGGTCGTGCTGTCCGTCATCATCGCGATCCTGGCAAGCGGCGCCGCCTTGTTGCTCGCCTTCGACCTGCGCCGGCCGAGCACATTCGGCAGAACACGCCAGATCGGCTCGGCCATCGTCATGGGCGTGGCCGTGTGCGGGATGCACTATTGCGGCATGGCAGCGGCCAGTTTCGAACGAGGCAGCGACGCGACGGCAACCCTCTCCAACCTACCCGCACCGTGGCTGGCCGGTATCGTCGTGACGGTCAGCCTGGTGATTTTCCTGGTCGCCGCCGCGATCATGCTGCTGGATGCCAGGATCAACACCCAGGCTCGAGAACGCGTTCAGGCGACATTGAGCACCCATCTCGATCGACGGAATCCGACTCGCTGACAGCGCACGCTCGGCTTCATCCGGCACGTCAAACGGGCGTTTCCCCGCTCTCCCGGCCCGGCACACCAGGTGCACGGGTGGACGGCCGCTTCGGCGCGCCGGCCTGTCCCGCCGGGGTAAGACCGCACGTGAGGCGGCTCACCCCGACAACACGCTCGCCCTAGCCCAGCCAGCGCGCATCCGGCCAGTCGCCCTGGTCGAACGTCGCCTTCACGCAATCGAGCAGCACCCCGACCACGCAGCGCACCGGCGCCGTGGCCTGCCGGCTGCTGGGCGCCGCGAGCACGATCGTGCGCCGGACGCCCGGCGACGCGAGCGGTGCCGCGCTCAGGATGCCGCGCTCGACCTCCTGCGTCACGCCGACCGCCGGCAAGATCGTCCAGCCGTGGCCTTGCGCGACCAGTTCCTTCTGTACGCTCAGCGCATTGGTTTCGGCGAAGACCTGCAACGTCACGCCCGCCTCGGCCGCCGCGTGCTCGATCGCCGCGCGCAGGCCCTGCGGCGCGGAAGGCAGGATGAACGGCTCGCGCGCGACCCGATCCAGCGACACCGGCCGCTTGCGCGACAGCGTGGCCGACGGCGCCGCGACGGCCCACAGACTCTCGTCGATCAACGCCTTGACGTGCAGCGCGGGCGTCTCCTTCTGCCCGTACAGCAGCGCCGCATCGACATCCCCCGCTTCGAGCCAGTCCTGCAGATGGCCCGCGTAGCCGATCGTGAGCCGCAGCCGGATGTGCGGGTAGCGCCGCGCCACCTCGCCCGCCAGCCGCGTGGCCAGCAGGTCCGACGTGCTGGCCAGCAGCCCGATGCTCACGATGCCCGCCACCGGCCCCTCGGTCGGCTGGATCTCGGCCTTGGCGCGCGCCACCTCGTTGAGGATGCGGCGTGCGTATTCGAGCATCGTCTTGCCCGACGACGTGAGCTGCATGCCGTGGCGGCTGCGGTCGAACAATTCCGTCCCCATGTCCTCCTCGAGCAGGCGCAGCTGGCGTGACACGGCCGGCTGCACGAGATTCAACAGGCTCGACGCCCGGGTGACGTTGCCCGTTTCGGCCACAGTCACGAACGCGCGCAGTTGCTTGAGATCCATCGCGGGATACCTCGATACCAAAAACTGATTCGACGATCAGGAAATTCTATTGTTTAAGAAATCCATCAAAACTTATTATGGACTCGACCCATGCCAATGACGAGACACGATTCATGAGCGCCTCCGTTTTCTCCGCCCCCGATCAGTACCAGGCAATCCGCGACGCGGTACGTAGCCTGTGCAATCAGTTTCCGGCCGACTACCACCGCAAGATCGACGAGGCGCGCGGCTATCCCGAAGCGTTCGTCACGGCCCTCACGCAGGCCGGCTGGCTGGCCGCGCTGATTCCGCAGGAATACGGCGGCCCGGGGCTGTCGATGGCCGAGGCGTCGGTCATCATGGAAGAGATCAACCGCTCCGGCGGCAATTCGGGCGCGTGCCACGGCCAGATGTACGTGATGAACACCATCGTGTTCAGCGGCACCGAAGCACAGAAGCAGCGCTATCTGCCGCGCATCGCGGCAGGCGAGCTGCGCGTGCAGTCGATGGGCGTGACCGAGCCCACCACCGGCAGCGACACCACCAAGCTGAAGACCACGGCGGTGAAAAAGGACGGCCGCTGGGTCATCAACGGCCAGAAGGTGTGGATCTCGCGGGTCCAGCACAGCGACCTGCTGATCCTGCTCGCGCGCACGACGCCGCTCGACCAGGTGCAGAAGAAGAGCGACGGGCTGTCGTGCTTCATCGTCGAGCTGGACAAGGCGATCGGCAACGGCCTCACGGTGCGCCCCATCCTCAACATGGTCAATCACGAGACCAACGAGCTGTTCTTCGACAACCTGGAGCTGCCGGAAGACGCGCTGCTCGGCACTGAAGGCAAGGGGTTGAAGGTGATCTTCGACGGCCTGAACGCCGAGCGCACGCTGATCGCGGCCGAGTGCATCGGCGACGGCTACTGGTTCCTCGAGAAGGCGCGCGACTACGCGAGCGAGCGCAAGGTGTTCGGCCGCCCGATCGGGCAGAACCAGGGCATCCAGTTTCCGCTCGCCGAATCGTTCATCGAGCTGGAGGCAGCGAACCTGATGCGCTGGCGCGCTTGCGAGAAGATCGACGCGCGCCAGAACGCCGGCGTCGAGGCCAACATGGCCAAGTACCTGGCCGCGAAGGCCAGCTGGGAAGCGGCCAATGCATGCCTGCAGACGCACGGCGGCTTCGGCTTCGCGTGCGAATACGACGTGGAGCGCAAGTTCCGCGAAACGCGCCTGTACCAGGTCGCGCCGATTTCCACCAACATGATCCTGGGGCATGTGGCCGAGCACGTGCTGCAGCTCCCGCGCTCCTACTGATTCCGGAAGGATTCCTCTCCATGAAGATGCTCGTACCCGATCGGCCGGACCGGCAAGATCGTCGCGCCGCAGCTGTACATCGCGGTCGGTATCTCGGGGGCGATCCAGTATTTGGCCGGCATGATGGATTCGACGGTAAGCGTCGCGATCAACAAGGATCCCGAAGCACCGATCTTCATCGTGGCGGACTACAGCCTCGAAGCCGACCTGTTCGCGGCCATGCCCGAACGGGTCAACGCACGCTGACGGCAATGGCGACCGGCACCCGACATGCTGGCGCCGGCTGCCTGCCTGACGCTTCAATCATCGAGCACCCAACACCATGAGTGTCGAGCCTTCCGAATCCTTCGACGCGTGGGTCGGCCGGAGCGTTGACAGCGCGGACCGGATTACCCGGGCCCCCGTCCGTCTGCTGCAGGCGGCACTGGACTACGCGAACCCATCCGAACTCCCCGCGACGCTGCCGCCGCTGTGGCACTGGCTGTACTTCCTGCCGGGCGAGCGGCAGTCGAACATCGGCGTCGACGGTCACCCGCGGCGCGGCGGCTTCCTGCCGCCCGTCACGCTGCCGCGGCGCATGTGGGCCGGCGGACGGTTGCAGTTCCTCCGCCCGCTGGCCGTCGACGCACCCGTGCAGCGCCGGTCGACGATCCTGAGCGTGCAGAGCAAGTCCGGCCGCAGCGGCCAGCTGGTGTTCGTCACCGTACTGCACGAAACGAGCGATGCCGAGGGCGTGGCCATCCGCGAGGAACAGGACATCGTGTACCGCGACGCGCCGCCTCCTGCCACTGCCGGCATACCGGCACCGCAGCCGGCCCCGGCGCCGACGGACGAACAGTATTCGCGCATCGTCACGCCCGATCCGGTGCTGCTGATGCGCTTCTCCGCGCTCACCTTCAACGGCCACCGGATTCACTACGACCGGCCCTACGCGATGCAGGAAGAAGGCTATCCGGGCCTCGTGGTGCACGGCCCGCTGATCGCGATGCTGCTGCTGGAGGAACTGCGCCGCACGCACCCCGGCAAGACGATTCGCCGCTTCGAGTTCAAGGCCGTCAGCCCGCTGTTCGACACCGCGCCGTTCACGGTGAACGGCAAGCTCGAAGGACATGCCGCCCGCCTGTGGGCGCGCGGCCCGCAAGGGCAGCTGGCCATGCAGGCCAGCGCCGAACTGGAATAACGATCCGACCATGCAAGCTCGCAAAGCTCAACCCGGCCCGCTCAGCGGGATGACCGTCGTCACGCTCGAACACGCGATTGCCGCGCCGTTCTGCACGCGCCAGCTCGCCGACCTCGGCGCCCGCGTCATCAAGGTGGAGCGCCCCGGCGTGGGCGATTTCGCGCGGGCGTACGATCACCGCACCCGCGGTCTCGCGTCGCATTTCGTGTGGACCAACCGGTCGAAGGAAAGCCTCACGCTGGACCTGAAGCAACCGGCCGCGCAGGAGGTGCTGGGCGAACTCGTCGCCCAGGCCGACGTGCTGGTGCAGAACCTCGCGCCCGGCGCGGCCGCGCGCATGGGCCTGTCGTTCGATGCGCTGCACGCGAAGCACCCGCGGCTGATCGTCTGCGACATCTCGGGCTATGGCGCCGATGGCCCTTACCGCGACAAGAAAGCCTACGACCTGCTGATCCAGAGCGAGGCGGCGTTCCTGTCGATCACGGGCACGGCCGACGAGCCCTGCAAGGCCGGCATTTCAATCGCCGACATCGCGGCGGGCATGTATGCGTACACGGGCATCCTCAGCGCGCTCCTGCAGCGCGGCGTCACGGGCATCGGCTCGCACGTGGAAATTTCGATGCTCGAGGCGCTGGCCGAGTGGATGGGCTTCCCGATGTACTACGCATACGACGGCCAGCAGCAGCCGGGCCGCAACGGCGCCGCGCACGCGACCATCTATCCGTACGGCCCGTTCAAGGCCGGCGACGGCCGCGTCGTGATGCTCGGCCTGCAGAACGAGCGCGAATGGAAGGCGTTCTGCGACGTCGTGCTGCGCGACCCGGCGCTCGCGACCGATCCGCGCTTCGACGCCAACGTGCACCGCTCGGAACACCGTGCGGAACTGAAGGCCGTGATCGAACAGGCGTTTTCCTCCCTCACCGCGCAGGACGTGATCGCGCGCCTCGACGAAGCGCAGATCGCGAACGCCGCCGTGAACCAGATCGGCGATCTCTGGACGCATCCGCAACTGCACGCGCGCCAGCGCTTTCGCACGATCGACTCGCCGGCCGGCGAACTGCAGGCGCTGCTGCCGCCCGCGACGATCGACAGCTTCGACGTGCGCATGGACGCGGTACCCGCGCTGGGCGAGCACAGCGCGGCCATCCTGCATGAACTCGGGCGCACCGACGCCGATATCGAACAACTGCGCGCCGCCGGCGTGATCTGAGCCATGTCCAAGCCCCTTTCCCCCGTCCGTCACGCGCGCAGCCTGCTGTTCGTGCCGGCCACCCGCCCCGAGCGCTTCGCGAAGGCGCTCGATTCGGGTGCCGACTGCATCATCGTCGACCTCGAGGATGCCGTCAGCCCCGACAGCAAGGACGACGCACGCGCGCAGCTTGCGCAGCACCTGCCGCGGCTGACGGCCGAGCAGCGTGCGCGCACCGTCGTGCGCGTGAACGCGGTCGGTACGCCTTGGCACGACGCGGACATCGCGCTGCTGCGCGACTGGGCCGCGCAACGCGTGGCCGTGATGCTGCCGAAGTCCGAAGATGCGGGCGCGCTGCGCAAGGTTGCGGAGCGGCTCGGCGAGCACGCGCAACTCGTCGCGCTGATCGAATCGCTGGCCGGGCTCGATTCAGCCGACGCGCTGGCGCGCGACCCGCAGGTCGTGCGTGTCGCGTTCGGGCATCTGGATTTCCAGCTCGACCTCGGCATGCGCGCGACGCCCGACGAGCCGGAGCTGGCCTTTGCGCGCAATGCGCTCGTGGCTGCGTCGCGCCGCGCGCAGTTGCCCGCACCGATCGACGGCGTGACCACGCGCACCGACGATGCCGAGCGTCTGACGGCCGATGCGCGGCGTGCGCGCGCGTTCGGCTTCGGCGGCAAGCTGTGCATCCACCCGGCGCAGGTCGCCGGCGTGAACGATGCGATGGGCTATTCGGAAGACGAGCAGGCATGGGCGCGCCGCGTGATCGACGCAGCCGCGAAACACGGCGGCGCCGCGTTCAGCCTGGACGGCCGGATGGTCGATCTTCCAGTGATTCGGGCGGCCGAGGCGATCATCGCCGGTTCGCGGAAATAATCGATCGCGACTACGCGGCGCGCCCCACCGGTGCGCACCCGCGCCGCCGCTCAGGCCGCCGCTTGTTCGTGCCGATCGGCGGGACGCCAGCCGAGTGCCGGTGCAATACGCGTGATGACGTCGTCGAGGATCTGCAGATAGTTCTCGAACGGCAGGTTGTAGGGCAGTTCGACACGCAGTTCCCGCACCTGTCCGACCACCGGATCGGCCAGCAGCCGCTCCAGGATTTCGTCCGAGGGGCCGACCAGATCCGGCGCGTACAGCGTGCGTCGCTCGCCCTGCGGCGCCAGCGTGCGGGCATGACGCCCGTCTGCAAACGCGCGATAGCGTTCGCGCTCTTTTGCGCTCGCGCTGTCGGTCGGGACGATCACACGGCCCAGCGAGATACGCGGTGCGTGGGCTTCATGCCAATGGTCGCGATACAGCGCCAGTTGCCGCAACTGGGCGTCGAGATAATTGTCGGTGCCCTCGCCCGTGGTCACGTTGGCGATCAGCAAGTTGAAGCCGTTACGGGCCGCCCATTCGGCCGAGCGCGCGGATCCTGCGCCGTACCAGAGCCGCCCCGTCAAGCCCGGTGCGAAGGGGCTCACGCGCGGCCGGACCTTGCCCGCAGCCGATTCCACGAACGTGTCTTCGTCACCGAGCCAGTCGCCGGCCAGATTGCGGCGCAGCCGGGCCACGCGGGCATGCGAGAAGTCGACCCGTTCCGGATCGGTGTCGAACAGCCGTTCGCCCAGCAGCGCCCCGTGAATCGGCGCGCCAGCGCTGAGCCCGACGTTGAGCCGCCCGCGCGACAGCACGTCGACGGTGGCGAGGTCCTCGGCCAGCCGGAACGGATTCTCGTATCCCATCTGGATGACCGCCGCGCCCAACCCGATCCGCGTCGTGCGCTGGCTCGCCGCCGCGAGAAACGTCGCGGCCGACGAGACGGCGCGCTCGAGATGGCGTTGCCGTATCCAGGCGCCGTCGTAGCCGAGCGCCTCGCCCGCGTGGAACAGGTCGAGCGCTCGCTCGAATCCCTCCGCTGCGTCTTCGCCGGGGTAGTTTCCCGCTGTCAGGAAGGCAATATGATCAATGCGTACGTTGCTCACTTTCGTGTCCTTCGCAATCAGTCGAAAATCGAAAGGAAATGAGACATCGCGCTCGACCTCGAAAAGGTCGAGCCCATCGGATTCAAGCGGTCACGAGAAAGCGTGGAAGGGACTGACGACTTCACATGCGTCGTCGATTATGGAGAACGTGCGACTGACCCGTTGCGGTCATTTCTTCTATGGATATGACGCGCGCATCCATAATGGAATGCGCGATCGAGGCTGGGCGGTTCGACGCCCGTTGGCGGTCGTCGAGCGGTTGCGCGCACGCGGCCTCGGCCTGCGTGCACCGCGTCGGGATCGACCGGCGAAATCGGGGCGCCCGGGCGATACGGCGCCGACGGCTCGCGCTTCAACACCTTGCGTGACAGTGCGGCCGGGAAACCCAGCTAGGCCTTGAACAGCGACACGACCGTCACGCCGGAGGCAGACTCGCCGCGACGGTCGACAAGAGACTCACGCCCCGTCAAACGCCTTCGACCAGCACGGCCCGAAAGCGTGCGCCCTTGAAGCGGTGCGGAACGATGGCCTGGTATGCCGGGCTGCCATACCATGCGTGCGCGGCGTCCCTGGACGGAAACTCGACGATCACCACCCCTTCCGGGCCGTCGCCCTCGAGCGTTTCCTGCGGGCCATACGCGGCCAGCACCTTCAACGGGTGGCCGGCGGTCGTCGCGCCGACCTTGTCCTGGTAGAGATCGAGTTCCTGCTGATCCTGCGTGCTTTCATGCGTGAAGACGATATAGGTCGCCAAGATTGCACTCCTGATGCGTTCGAGAATGATGGGACGATCGGGAGATCGTCCGCCGGACAACGGCACTCATCCTAACCATCGGGCGCGCTTTCTCTTATCCCCCTGCTTCCAACTCTCTATTCGAGCCGGATTAACAATGGACGCAACCGGTCGGCCGGGCGCATGTCGCGGCACCAAAAGAAAACACCCCTCGACGAGGGGTGCATGAGCCGGATCGCGGTGCCCCCCAGCCGCTGGCAAGTCAGCTGGGGGAACTCACCGCCCGGCACCGGAGCCGTCGAGACGCAGCGTCGCGCTCACCCTACTCGCGCTTCGCCCTCGCGCTCGGCTTCGCCTTCGTCCGACCCCGTTCGCGCCAGCACCGGCTTGAGCGCCTGCCCGGTGTGGCTTGCGCTCACCTGCGCGAGCGCTTCCGGCGGCGCCGCCGCGACGATCGTGCCGCCGCCCACGCCGCCTTCCGGCCCGAGATCGATGATCCAGTCGGCTTCCGCGATCACGTCGAGGTCATGCTCGATCACGACGACGCTGTGCCCCGCATCGACGAGCCGGTGCAGCACGCGAATCAGCTTCGCGACGTCGGCCATGTGCAGGCCGACCGTCGGTTCGTCGAGCACGTACAGCGTGTGCGGCGCCTTCTGGCCGCGCCGCGTGATGTCGTCGCGCACCTTCGTCAGCTCGGTGACGAGCTTGATGCGCTGCGCCTCGCCGCCCGACAGCGTCGGCGACGGCTGGCCGAGCGTCAGGTACCCGAGCCCGACATCCTTCATCAGCTGCAGCGGATGCGCGATGTTCGAGATCGGCGCGAAGAATTCCACCGCCTCGTCGATCTCCATCGTCAGCACGTCGCCGATGTTCCGGCCGCGCCACGTGACGGCAAGCGTCTCCGGGTTGAAGCGCTGCCCGTGGCACACGTCGCACGGCACCTTCACGTCGGGCAGGAAGCTCATCCCGATCGTGCGCACGCCTTGTCCTTCACATGCGGGGCAGCGCCCGTCGCCGGTATTGAACGAGAAGCGCGACGCCGTGTAGCCGCGCGCCCGCGCTTCGAGCGTATCGGCGAACAGCTTGCGGATCGTGTCCCATACGCCGATATAGGTGGCCGGGCACGAGCGCGGCGTCTTGCCGATCGGCGTCTGGTCGACTTCCAGCACGCGGTCGATCTGCTCCCAGCCGCTCAGCGATTCGCAGCCCTGCCACGCATGCGTGACGTTCAGCGACGGCCTCGGCGCGCTGCGCGCGAGCACGCTCGAACGGCGGTTGGTGGCCGGCGCGTCCTGCTGCGCGGCCTTGCGTGCGCGGCGCGTGGCCGGCGACGACAGTACCGAGCGGCCGACCGCGTCGAGCAGGTTCGTCATCAGCACGTCGCGCGCGAGCGTCGACTTGCCCGAGCCGCTCACGCCCGTCACCGCGACGAGCCGCGCGAGCGGAATGCCGACCGTGACGTCACGCAGGTTGTGCAGCCGCGCGCCATGCACGGTCAGCCACGCGTCCGGCACCGCGGCGCCACCCTGCTTGCCCGGCAGGCTCACGCTGCGGCGCGGCTGCAGCGGGTGCGTCATCGGCTGCGCGAGCAGGCGCCCCGTGACCGAATCGGACTGCGCGGCCAGATCCGCGACCGCGCCCTGCGCGACCAGCGTGCCGCCGCGCTTGCCGGCGCCCGGGCCGACATCGATGATGTGATCGGCGCGGCGGATCGTGTCCTCGTCATGCTCGACGACGACGAGCGTATTGCCCTTGTCGCCGAGCTTGCGCAGCGCGTCCAGCAGGATCTGGTTGTCGCGCGGATGCAGGCCGATCGTCGGTTCGTCGAGCACGTAGCAGACGCCCTGCAGGTTGCTGCCGAGCTGCGCGGCGAGCCGGATGCGCTGCGCTTCGCCGCCCGACAGGCTCGGCGCCGCGCGATCGAGGCTCAGGTAACCAAGCCCGACTTCCTCGAGAAACGCGAGGCGGCTGCCGATCTCGCTGACGATGTCGCGTGCGATCTGCGCGTCGCGCCCCGTCAGTTCCAGCCCGTCGATCCAGCGGCGCGTGTCGGACACCGTCCATTGCGCGACCTCGACGATCGGATGCGCGTCGAAGGTGACCGCGCGCGCGGACGGGTTCAGCCGCGTGCCGTGGCAATCCGGGCACGGCTCGTTGCCCACGCCTTCCGGCTCCTGCTCGTCGGACGGCAGCGTCTGCTCGCGGCCGCGATCATCGCCGGCGAGCACCGTGTCGTCATACGCGGCGCGCTGTTCGCGCGTGAGCGTGACGCCGGTGCCGACGCAAGTCGTGCACCAGCCATGCTTGCTGTTGTACGAGAACATCCGCGGGTCCAGCTCCGGGTAGCTCGTGCCGCACACCGGGCACGCGCGCTTGACCGACAGCACCTTGACCGTGCCGACCCGCGCGGTCGAATGATCGTTCTGCATCGCGTGGTGCAGCCCGTCGAGCGGCGCGAGCAGATGCATCACGCCCTTGCCGAGCTCGAGCGTCTCGTCGAGCACGCGCCGCAGTTCGGCCTCGTGGTCCGGCGACACGATGATGTCGGCCACCGGCAGCTCGATCGTATGCTCGCGGAAGCGGTCGAGCTTCGGCCACGGATCGACCGGCACGAACTCGCCATCGACGCGCAGATGCGTGCTGCCGCGCGCCTTCGCCCACTTCGCGAGATCCGTATACACGCCCTTGCGGTTGACGACGAGCGGCGCGAGCAGCCCGACGTGCTCGCCGCGATGATCGCGCAGCAACTGCGCGGCGATCGATTCGACGGATTGCGACGTGACGGGCGTGCCGTCGTGGATGCAATGCTGCAGGCCGAGCTTCACGTACAGCAGCCGCAGGAAGTGCCAGACTTCGGACGTGGTCGCGACCGTGCTCTTGCGCCCGCCGCGCGACAGCCGCTGCTCGATCGCGACGGTCGGCGGAATGCCGTACACCGCATCGACTTCAGGGCGGCCGGCCGGCTGCACGATCGAGCGTGCATACGCGTTCAGCGATTCGAGGTAACGGCGCTGGCCTTCGTGGAACAGGATGTCGAACGCGAGCGTCGACTTGCCGGAACCCGACACCCCGGTGATCACGTTGAACTTGCCGTGCGGGATGTCGACGTCGAGCGCCTTCAGGTTGTGTTCGCGCGCATTGACGATCCGCACGACGTCTTCGCCTTCGATCGCACGCCGCTCGCGCGCCGCGTTCAGCACGGCCTGCAGCGGCTTGCCTTCGTCGGCGAGCGCCAGCTCGGCATCCATTGCGCGGTCGTACTGCAGCAGCGCCACGCCGGTATGCGATTCGGCGCAGGCCTTCACGTCGTCGGGCGTACCCGCGCACAGCACGAGGCCGCCGCCGTCGCCGCCTTCCGGGCCGAGATCGATCAGCCAGTCGGCCGCACGGATCACGTCGAGGTTGTGCTCGATCACGATCAGCGAATGGCCGGCCGCGAGCAGCTTGCCGAACGCCTGCATCAGCTTCGCGATGTCGTCGAAGTGCAGCCCGGTGGTCGGCTCGTCGAACATGAACAGCTTCGCCCGCGCGATGCGCGCTTCTTCCGTGACGACCCGGCGCCCATTGACGGCCGCCGCCGATTCGGCGAGGAAGCCGGCCAGCTTCAGCCGCTGCGCTTCGCCGCCCGACAGCGTCGGCACCGGCTGGCCGAGCTTCACGTATTCGAGGCCGACGTCGACGATCGGCTGCAGCACGCGCAGCACCTCGGCGTCGGTCGCGAAGAACGCGGCCGCTTCGCTGACGGTAAGGTCGAGCACGTCGGCGATGCTCAGCGCGCGGCCGTTGCGCTCGATGCGCACTTCGAGAATCTCGGCACGGTAGCGGCTGCCGTCGCAATCCGGGCAGCGCAGGTAGACGTCGCTCAGGAACTGCATCTCGATGTGCTCGAAGCCCGAGCCGCCGCAGGTCGGGCACCGGCCGTCGCCCGAGTTGAAGCTGAACGTGCCGGCGCCGTAGCCGCGTTGCAGCGCGAGCGGCACCTTCGCGAACAGCTTGCGGATCTCGTCGAACGCGCCGACGTAGCTCGCCGGGTTCGACCGCGTGGTCTTGCCGATCGGCGACTGGTCGACGAACACGACGTCGCCGACCTGGTCGGCGCCCGTGAGGCTGCGATACGCGCCCGGCGACTCGGTCGCCTTGCCGTGGTGCCGCGCCATCGCCGGATAGAGCACGTCCTGCAGCAGCGTGGATTTGCCGGACCCCGACACGCCCGTCACGCAGACGAGCCGCTGCAGCGGGATCTCGACGGTCACGTCGCGCAGGTTGTGTTCGCTCGCACCTTCGAGCACGATGCGCGGCGTGTTCGCGTCGACCACCCGGCGCGCCCAGTTCGACGCATGCGCGACATGCTTGCGGCCGCCGAGATACTCGCCCGTCAGCGTATGCGCGGAGCGGATGTCGCCCGGCGTGCCGTCGTAGACGATCGTGCCGCCGCGCTCGCCCGGGCCGGGCCCCATGTCGATCAGCCGGTCGGCCGCGAGCATCACCGACGGATCGTGTTCGACCACGACCAGCGTATTGCCCGCGTCGCGCAGCCGCTGCATCGCCTCGACGATCCGCGTGAGGTCGCGCGGATGCAGGCCGATGCTCGGTTCGTCGAGCACGAACAGGGTTTTCGTGAGCGACGTGCCGAGCGCCGTCGTCAGGTTGATCCGCTGCACCTCGCCGCCCGACAGCGTGCGGCTCTGCCGGTCGAGCGTCAGGTAGCCGAGCCCCACGTCGCACAGGTATTTCAGGCGCGTGCGCACCTCGGCGAGCAGCAGCTTCAGCGCATCGTCGAGCAGCGCGCTCGGCAGCGTGATGTCGTCGAAGAAGCGGCGAATGCGCTCGATCGGCAGCAGCATCAGGTCGTGCACGGTGAGGCCCGGCAGCGCTTCGAGCTGCGCGCGACTCCAGTCGACGCCGCGCGGCATGAAGCGGCCGGCCGGCGCGAGCACGCCGTCTGCATTTTCTTTCGACCCGAGCCGCCATTGCAGCGATTCCGTCTTCAGGCGCGCGCCGCCGCACACGTCACACGGCGTGTAGCTGCGGTATTTCGACAGCAGCACGCGGATATGCATCTTGTACGCTTTCGACTCGAGATAGCCGAAGAAGCGCTTCACGCCGTACCACTGGCTCTGCCACTTCCCGTTCCAGTCCGGCGACCCGTTGACGACCCAGTCGCGCTCGGCGTCCGACAGCTCGGACCACGGCGTGTCGCGCGGGATGCCGGCTTTCGCCGCGTAGCGCATCAGGTCGTCCTGGCACTCCTTCCAGGCCGGGGTCTGCATCGGCTTGATCGCGCCGCCGCGCAGCGTCTTGCGCGCGTCGGGGATCACGAGGCCGAGATCGACGCCGATCACGCGGCCGAAGCCGCGGCAGGTTTCGCATGCGCCGTATGCCGAATTGAACGAGAACAGCGCCGCCTGCGGCTCCGCGTAGCGCAGGTCGCTGTCGGGATCGTGGAGCCCGGTGGAGAAGCGCCATACCTGCGGCTCGGCAACCGCGCTCCCGGCGTCGGCCGGCAGCACATAGACGTTCACGCGCCCGCCGCCGCGCTTCAGCGACGCCTCGATCGCCTCGACCACGCGCACCTTGTCGGCGCCCTGCACGCGGAAGCGGTCGGCCACCACGTCGAGCACCTTGCGCGGCCCGGTGGGCGACGCGACCTCGCGCTGCGCCTGCACGCGCGTATAGCCGCTCGCCGACAGCCACTGCGCGATTTCTTCGTCGGACACCGCTTCCGGCAGCTCGACCGGGAACGTGACGACGACGCGCGGATCGTCCGCCTGCGTGCGCGCGACGAGCTCCGCGTAGATCGTCTCCGGCGTGTCGTGCCGCACCTGCCGCGCGGTCTTGCGGTCGAACAGCTCGGCCGCGCGCGCGTACAGCAGCTTCAGGTGATCGTTCAGCTCGGTCATCGTGCCGACGGTCGAGCGCGAGCTGCGCACCGGGTTGGTCTGGTCGATCGCGATGGCCGGCGGCACGCCGTCGACACGTTCGACCTGCGGGCGGTCCATCCGGTCGAGGAACTGCCGCGCGTACGCGCTGAACGTCTCGACGTAGCGCCGCTGGCCTTCCGCGTACAGCGTGTCGAACACGAGGCTGGACTTGCCGGAGCCCGACGGGCCGGTGACGACCGTCATCTCGCCGGTACGCAGGTCGAGATCGAGATTCTTGAGGTTGTGCTGACGTGCTCCGCGAATGCGGATCAGATTGCTGGATGACAATTTGCCTGCCCGTCTGAATGAGTTAGCCAGAGTGCTCGGTGCCGGAACGCTGCGGCGGATGCCCGCAGGCGCGGCGCACGGGCCGCAACGGTTGCACGTGTGCGGCTCGATTGCGACGGACACTATACTGTATATTCATACAGTTTTCCATGACGACCCTGGCGCCGTCATGGGCAGGCGGCTGGCGAGGGGGCGAGACGCCTGCCGGCATGGCATGGCGCGATGACGGGCACCCTGAAATCTCGGATCACCCGGATTCCGCTGTCGGTCGCCGCTGTCCGTCCGATGCAGCCGGACCCCAGGAATAAACGCCTCGCCGCGCACGTTTACCGCACGTACCGCACCAAGAAAGCGTTCATGCCGTCGCACCGGCAGGGGTGTCTGCGTGCGCGGCAGTCACGCCGATCGATCCCCCACTCCTGATTCCCCCTTCCCCACGTCTCGCTTGCGCGACGGCGCCTGCCGAACAGGCGACCGGGCGCATGCTGGTTCGCAGCGGTAATGGACGCGTCCCGCCCACCATTCGAATCCCCCGTCGCCGGCTGACGACGGGGGCAGCCTTCCCCCGCGTGCAGCGCTCGAAAAGTTAACTTGTAGAAGTTGTGACGCATTAGTAGCATTTGCTACATGAACACCTTATCGATCTGGTCACTCCTGGTTCTGACCCTTCCGACAGAAAACGCGACGGCCCGCATGCGGTTCTGGCGTGCGCTGAAGGCGAAGGGGTGCGCGGTGCTGCGCGACGGCATCTACCTGCTGCCGTACACCGGAGAGCATGAAGCGACCCTGCGCGAACTCGCGGACGCGATCGCCGAGAGCGGCGGCACGGCCCACCTGTTGCGCGCGCCCAGTCTCGACCCGTCACAGGAACAGGAATTCCGCGCGCTGTTCGACCGCGACGACGACTACGCGGCCTTCACGCGAACACTCATCGACGCGCGCAAGACACTGGCCGGGCAGTCCCCCACGGAACTCACCCGCCTGCTGCGTCGCCTGCGCAAGGATTTCGACGCCATCCGGGCGATCGACTATTTCCCGGGCGATTCGGCCACTCGTGCCGAAGTCGCGCTGCAGGATTTCGTCGCGCTGGTCGACACCGTGCTGTCGCCGGGCGAGCCGCACGCCGCGGACCGCGCCATTCGCCCGCTGGCGATTGACGAGTACCACGGTCGCACGTGGGCGACGCGGCAGCGGATGTGGGTCGATCGCGTCGCGAGCGCATGGTTGATCCAACGATTCATCGACGCACGCGCCCGCTTCATCTGGCTGGCGGCGCCGGCGGATTGCCCGGTCGATGCGCTCGGCTTCGATTTCGACGGTGCGACGTTCACGCACGTCGGCGAGCGCGTGACATTCGAGGTGCTACTCGCCAGTTTCGGGCTCGAAAACGACGCCGCGCTGATGCGGCTCGGCGAGATCGTGCACGCGCTCGACGTAGGCGGCCCCGCCGCGCCGGAAGCGGTGGGCTTCGAGGCCGTGATGGCCGGCACGCGCCAGCGCACGGAGAACGACGATCAGTTACTCGAGCAGATGGGCGCCGTGCTCGACGCCCTGTACGCGCACTTCACGTCGAATGGCAAAAACCAGACCACGGCCCGATCATGACCACTACCGTCGCCACCACCGAACCGACCTACTCGCTGGGCGAGCTGGTCGCCTACATGCTGCGTCTCGGCACCTTGGGTTTCGGCGGGCCGGTCGCGCTCGCGGGCTACATGCGTCGCGACCTGGTCGAGCGTCGCGGCTGGATCACGGAGGCCGACTACAAGGAAGGCCTCACGCTGGCACAGCTCGCACCGGGGCCGATGGCGGCCCAGTTGGCGATCTATCTCGGCTTCGTCCACTACCGCCTCCTCGGCGCGACGCTGGTCGGTTTCGCGTTCGTGCTGCCGTCGTTCCTGATGGTGGTCGCGCTCGGGTTCGCGTACGCGCATTTCGGCGGGCTGTCGTGGATGCAGGCCGTCTTCTACGGCGTCGGCGCCGCGGTGGTCGGCATCATCGCGATGAGCGCGTACAAGCTCACGACCAAGACCGTCGGCAACGACAAGCTCCTTTGGGCGATCTTCCTGACCCTGGCTGCGGTGACCTTCGTCACGGAATCGGAAATCGCGTGGCTGTTCGTCGCCGCCGGCCTGATCGGCTGGCTGTGGCGTGCTCCACCGAAGTGGCTGCACAAGGGCGGCCTGAATGCCGTTGCCGCTGCCCATCTTCCCGCGGCTAGCGGGTGGCTGAGCGGCATCGATTTACCGCAGCTCGTTCAGATCGGTGCCTTCTTCATGAAGGCAGGTGCGTTCGTGTTCGGCTCCGGGCTCGCGATCGTGCCGTTCCTCTATGGCGGCGTCGTCACCGAGCATCACTGGCTGAACGACAAGCAGTTCGTGGATGCCGTCGCGGTCGCGATGATCACGCCCGGCCCGGTCGTGATCACCGTCGGCTTCATCGGGTATCTGGTCGCGGGATTCCCGGGCGCACTCGTCGCTTCTCTCGGCACGTTCCTGCCTTGCTATCTGTTCACGGTCATTCCCGCGCCTTACGTGAAGAAATACGGGCACCGGCCCGGCGTCAAGGCGTTCGTGAACGGCATCACCGCCGCAGCCGTCGGCGCGATTACGGGCTCCGTTCTCGTCATCGCGAAGCGATCGATCGTCGATATCCCGACTGCGCTGCTCGCCGTCGCCACGGTGCTGCTGCTGTGGCGTTTCAAGAAATTGCAGGAACCGGTGATCGTGACCGCCGCCGCCGTCATTGGACTCGTGGCGTTCCCGCTGCTTCATCATTGACCTGCGTCGCCGGGAGACGAAAAGCCGCGTTTGAGTTTCGTTGCCTGTCGAAGGCCGTGTCTCCGGCAGGAGTCGCTGCGTGCCTTCCTCAATTCACCGGCACTCGCCAAAGCGAAGCCCGATTCTCCTCGACCGCTTCTTCTCTGACGGCCCGACTACCTGTCGGATCGAATTCCGGCTGATACAGGTAATCCACTCGCCACATCTCGTCGGCCCTCCCGCGCCTCTTTCGGCCGTCACCAAGCGACGCGTCAGCCGGGCACCACCCGCGCCAACCATTCGCCCACGCCGTCCGCCACGTGCTCACGCTCGGGACTGTCGTGCCACACCCGGATCACCTGGCCGATCCGGCCGCCCTTGTCCGGGTCGAGATCGACGCACAGATGGTCGCCGCCGCCGTTGTGGGTGAGCGGGATCCATTTCAGGTTGTACCAGTCGCCGCGAATGCCCGGCTCCGGCTCGCCCTCGTAGCCCGCCAGATCGCCGCTCGCGACCAGGTCGCGCCAGATGGACCACTGCGCGAGGATCTGCCGAGCGGACAGCAGCGTCTCGCCGCCAAACGGTTCGGTACGCCCGGCTTCCTGTCCGTCGTGCAACATCAGGCTCTCTCGCCACGCCTCCGGCAACGCCACGCCGAGCCCCGCCTCGAGCGCGCGCAGATCATCGTCGCTCGCCGGACCGCGGAAAGGCGCCGGTGCATCGGCCGGCAGCGTGCGCCGCCATGTGTCGAGACGCGACCAGGACGCCGCGATCGTGGTGTCCGGCGATGGTGCGGCTGCAGCGCCTGTCGCATCCGCTCGCGTTGCATCGGAAGCTGCCGGGGGCGATTCGTCCACCGCTGGAGATCGAACCGCTTGCGTGTCGTCCACCGCCGCGCGCACAGCCCGCGGGGGCCGGCGCGGCTGGTCGAGCCGCATGAACAGCACCGGCGAGCCCGCTGCCAGCGGCGTCGCCCCCGCCGCAACCGCGACGAGCGCATCGGCTCCGGCGAGCGCGCCGAGCGCATCAGGCCGTTCGCCCGCCAGCGGCGTCACGACCGGCTCACCCGCCGCGCCCGCCGCGAGCCTCGCCCAGCGGAGGTCATTCAGCACTGGATCGCGCGATATCTGCGTGCCAAGTACGCCCGTCTCCCAGTACGGTCCCGGCATGTCCGCAAATTCCAGCAAATCGATCAGCCGACGCAGAATCGTGTGCGCGAGGATCGCGACCTCGCCGGGGTAGCCCGGCAGGTTGACGAGCGTCGCCTGGTCGTAATAGGTGACGACGCGCGATCCGCGCGGCCGGCCCGCCGCATCGGTCAACTCGAACGTGCGGCGCTGCGCCGGCGAACGATTCTCGCTGCGTCCAAAATTGAAGCGAGCCGCGCGCACCTGCTGCAGCGTCACGCGCGCCTCGCTGTACGGAAACACCGGCAACCGGTTCAACGCGGCGTCCTGGTGCGGATCATTCCCCAACACCCCCGTGCCGACCAGCAGGTCGTAGCGCTGCGCAAGCGCGGCAAGCTGGCGGCGAAATGCCAGTTCGGCATCGTGGGATTGCAGCGGAGGCAAGGTCATGTCCGGCGGAGCGACATATTCGAGCGATACGTCGCAGCCCCACTGCTTCAGGAGCGCGTGCAGATAGGGGCCGTTCGCGTCGGGACGCTGCCACGGCAGCCGCTCGCAGCCGGACGGCACGAGGTCGTAGCTCGCGACGACCACGCACACGCGCGGCCGCCGGCTTACCTCGACGGTACGCACGCCGGCGGCAATCAGCAGCGCCTGCTGTTCCGCGTCAATGCGCTGCCCCTTGTCGAGCAACAGGGCACCCCATGCGTAATCCGAACCACGCGCGATCACACCTTCTCCTTCGACCGGCGGCGCGTCGAGTTTGAGCCGCGCATGCTGTTGCCCGTCGGGGGCGCGATTGCGCGTGCGAGGCACCACGGTGTCCGCGTGCGCGGGTAACGGCGCGAGCGCCGGCAGCCATTCGGCAGCGCCCGCCGACAAAGCCCGCGCCACCGGATCGCCGCCGCGATGGATCAGAATCGGATACTGCAGCCGCACATTCAGCATCGCCGGCCGCACGGGCGATGCGTGTGCCGCGTCGGTTGCGCGCAGCGCATAGCCTTCGATCGCCGCGAGCGCGAGCCGCGGCAGCGCCTCGGGCGCGGTCACGGCCTGCGCAAGCACGCGTCCGCCAGCCTGCTCGACCGGCACGGTCTCGACGCGCATGCCGCCCGGCACCGCGTCGGCGCAACGGCGATAAGCGTCTGCCAGCCACGCCGGCATCGGTGAAGGGTCGTTCGTCATCGTCATGTCAATACGGTTTGGGTGCGCACATCGTCGGCAATCAGCCCGGAACGATGTGCGCGGTCGATCAGATGCGGCGTGGCGAATCAGCGTCGCTTCGACGCCGGCGAAGCACCGGCCGGTTCACCGTCGACGTAGAATTCGTCGGCGTCCAGCACGCGCTGCGCGCGGAAAAAATCGCCAAGCAACGCGCCAGCGCGACGATTGTCGCTGGCGTCGATGCGCTTGACCGAGAACGTGCCGGTCTTCGCGCTCTGATTGGTTGCCGCAAACGGATACTCATCGCAATCGCAATCACTGGGCGTTTCGTCGGAATCGCCGGTGAACGTGCATTGTCCGGTGACCCGGCCGTACTGCGCAATGCACTGCTCCTTGGACACAGCGCGATTACCGGCGCGCAGCGTTGCGCAGCGTTGCGGGTGCGCGTGAGCGGCCGCGAGTCCGATCCTGGCAGGATCGTACCGTCGTCACGCGGGACGAGCTTGTGGCTCCAAGTGACCTGCGTGAAGTGGCTTGTGCCAGTTGAGACGCCATACGAATGACTGTTCCAGTGTCGGACCTACCCGGGTCTCCGCACTGGGTCGAACGGTGGCAACGGGTCGGGTGCCGCGACAAAGGTCCAGCCAAGCCCCGCATGGAAGCAAAGACCGGCGAGCGAAGGCGGGGTTGCGCACAAGCGCTCGCGAGACCAACCTGCCCGAAGGATGTGGAAAGCGTGATTCCCGACACCGGCGAGGTGCTGAATGCGCAAGACCGCGGCTCGCCAGCCCATCCCTCCCTCGCTACGCCTTCTTCGTATAACTGTTGCACCAGCCTTTCGCATTGACCTGCTTGCCGCCGAAAATCGCGCACGCCCCCGTCGTGGCGCCGGCCTTGCCCTGGAAGAACTGGCAATTCGCACAGGCGTCGCCCGCGTGGAATTTCGGGTACTTCGCATGATCGACGCGGCCGGCATCCGCCTTGTAGCCGAGCGCCTGGGCATTCGCATCGGTTTCCTGCACGACACCGGCACCGGCATCCGCCGCCGTCGCGCGGCGTCCAACGGCGAGCGCGGAAGCGAGCACGGTGGTGACTGCAATAAAACGTCGGCGTGAAAATTTCATGGAATCCTCCCTTCAGGTTTGCGTGAACGGATGTCCGGAATGCGCCGTTCCCGGATGACGCGACGCCGTCCGCTCCGAAACAGCGCCCGTCGATCGCGTGCGCATTGCGCCCATCAAGCCGACGCACGATCGACGCTGCAATCAGCGAAAGAACAGCTCCCGCATCCCGAACGTGTGATGCGCTTCCGCCGCCATCAGCACCATGAGCACGAGCAGGCACAGCGGCGGGATCAGGATCGCGTACACGAGCGCCAGCCGCTCCCACATCATGTGCATGAAGATCGACACGATCAGCCCGGCCTTCGCGATCATCAGCACGACGATCAGCACCCAGCGCATCAGGCCCTGCACGTTGAAGTAGTCGACCAGGTACGACAACGTGCTCAGCACGAACAGCAGGCCCCAGATCTTCAGGTAGAGGCCGATCGGATGCTGCTGGCCGTGCGCGGCGTCGGGTCGATCGGCGGGATCGGTGTGCTCCATGGCTGCCTCACCACAAATAGAACAGCGCGAAGATGAACACCCACACCAGGTCGACGAAGTGCCAGTACAGCCCGGCGATCTCGACGATCTGGAAGTTGCCGTGTTCGGTGAATCCCGGCTGCAGGATCTTGCGCGCGATCAGCAGCAGGTAGATCACGCCGCAGGTCACGTGAAAGCCGTGGAACCCGGTGATCGTGAAGAAGCACGCGCCGAACTGCGCCGCGCCCAGCGGGTTGCCCCATGGGCGGATGCCTTCATGAAAGATCAGGTTGCTCCATTCGAACGCCTGCAGCGACACGAAGGTCGCCCCCAGCAGCGCGGTCGCCAGCAACAGCGCGGCAGCGGGCCGTGCGTTGCGCCGGTAGCCGAAGTTGACGGCCATCGCCATCGTGCCGCTGCTGCTGATCAGCGTGAACGTCATGATCGCAATCAGCAGCAACGGCACTTCCACGCCGCCCACGCTGAGCCCGAACACCTTCGCGGTATCGGGCCACGGCGCCGTGGTCGACATGCGCACCGTCATGTAGCCGATCAGGAAGCTGCTGAAGACGAAGGTGTCCGACAGCAGGAAGATCCACATCATCGCCTTGCCCCACGGCACCCTGAAGGCTTCGCGGTCGGACGACCAGTCGGTGACGATGCCGCGCCAGCCGTCGGGCCGCGCGTCGACGGGCGGCACCGCGGACGATTCGGCTGCGGATTCGGTGTGGGCCGTCGGCGCGGTCATGGCGCGGCTCCGTATAGCGGCCCGCAGACGGCGGCGACGATCCCGGGGGTCAGCCACTGCATCGCCGCCAGCAGCACGAGCCAGACCGCGAGCAGGAAATGCCAGTAGCGCGCGCACAGTGCGATGGCCCGTTGGGCCCGGAACGGGTCCGCGCGCCGGAGCTGCACGATCGTCACGGCCCACGCCGCCAGCCCGCCCAGCACATGCACTCCGTGCAGGCCGGTGAGCAGGTAGAGGAAGCTGTTGGACGGATTGACGGTGACCGCCTCCCCGGCTGCCGACAGCATCTGCCACGCAACCAGTTGCCCGATCACGAACACGGCCGCCAGCACGCCGCCGGCTACCAGCCACATCGTGCGGTACGGGCCTATCCGCCGGGCGCGCTGCATCGCGATGCTGGCCAGCGCCAGCGCGCCCGTGTTCCACCACAGCAGCGCCGGATGCGGGATCGGCTGCCAGTCGGGTTCGCGCATGCGCATCGCATAGGCGAACAGCAGCAGCGAGAACAACGTCGTCGCCACCGCCATGAACACGGCCAGGCCGGTGCGGCCCGCATTCGGCAGGCCGGGTGGCGCATCGGGAACGAAGGGGCGCGGCAGCGTGGTCATTCGTGTGCCTCGCCCGGGTGCAGCGTCGGATGGGCCGTCTTGGGTTCAGGCGCCGTCGCCGGCGGCTGATTCTGCGGCACGAAGTCTTCCGCCTGCCCCGGCGGACTGTATTCGTACGCCCAGCGGTAGACGACCGGAAGCGTCGGCCCCCAGTTGCCGTGCACGGGCGGCGTTTGCGGCGTCTGCCATTCGAGCGTGGTGGCCCGCCACGGGTTGCCGTCCGCACGCCGGCCGTGGCGGAGGCTCCACGCGAGGTTGAACAGGAACAGCAGCTGCGCCGCCGCGACGATCAGCGCGACGATCGTGATGAACGTGTTGAGCGTCTGCGCCGAATGCGGAATGAAGCTGTAGCCCTGATACGCGTAATACCGCCGCGGCATGCCCAGGATGCCGAGATAGTGCATCGGGAAATAGATCGCATAGGTGCCGACGAAGGTGATCCAGAAGTGCGCGCGCCCGAGCGTGTCGTCGAGCAGGCGGCCGGTCACCTTCGGGTACCAGTGATACAGGCCGCCGAACACCACGAGGATCGGCGACACGGCCATCACCATATGGAAGTGCGCGACGACGAAATACGTGTTCGACAGCGGGATGTCCACGCTGACGTTGCCGAGGTAGAGCCCGGTCAGCCCGCCCAGCACGAAGGTGCTGATGAAGCCGATCGCGAACAGCATCGGCACGGTCAGGTGGATATCGCCGCGCCACAGCGTCAGCACCCAGTTGTAGACCTTGAGGGCGGTGGGGACGGCGATGATGAGCGTCGTGGTGGCGAAGAAGAAGCCGAAGTACGGATTCATGCCCGCGATGAACATGTGGTGCGCCCAGACCACGAAGCTCAGCGCGCCGATGATCACGATCGCCCATACCATCATCCGGTAGCCGAAGATGCTCTTGCGCGCGTGCGTGCTGATGAGGTCCGACGCGATGCCGAAGGCCGGCAGCGCGACGATGTAGACCTCCGGATGCCCGAAGAACCAGAACAGGTGCTGGAACAGCAACGGGCTGCCGCCGGCGTGCTTGAGCGTCTGCCCCATCGACACCACGGCGGGGACGAAGAAACTGGTGCCGAGCGTCCGGTCGAACAGCATCATCACCGCCGACACGAACAGCGCCGGAAACGCCAGCAGCGCCATGATGGTCGCGATGAAGATGCCCCACACCGTGAGCGGCATGCGCATCAGCGTCATGCCGCGCGTGCGTGCCTGCAGCGTGGTGGTCACGTAGTTCAGGCCGCCCATCGTGGCCGCGACGATGAAGATCGCCAGCGACACGAGCATCAGCACGATGCCCCATTCCACGCCCGGCGTGCCCGGCAGGATCGCCTGCGGCGGATACAGCGTCCAGCCCGCGCCGGTCGGCCCGCCCGGCACGAAGAAGCTCGCCACCAGCACCAGCACGGCCAGCAGGTAGACCCAGTAGCTCAACATGTTGAGAAACGGGAACACCATGTCGCGCGCGCCCAGCATCAGCGGGATCAGGTAGTTGCCGAAGCCGCCCAGGAACAGCGCCGTCAGCAGGTAGATCACCATGATCATCCCGTGCATGGTGACGAACTGGTAGTAGTGGTTCGCGTCGATGAACGCGAACTTGCCCGGAAAGCCGAGCTGCAGCCGCATCAGGTCCGACAGGACGAGGCCGACCAGGCCGATCGCGATGGCCGTCAGCGCGTACTGCACGGCGATGACCTTGTGGTCCTGGCTCCACACATAGCGGGTCCAGAAGCTGTGCGGGACGTGGTCGGTGTGCGCGTAGGTCATGGCGTGTGCTCCGTCTGCTTCGTCCGTTCCGCTAGGGCTGGGCCGCGGTGCTGGCGGCCGTCCCGCCTTGCGCCTTGATGTAGGCCACCAGCGCGCTCAGTTCCTGCTCGCTCAGGTCGAAGTGCGGCATGATCGGCGAGAAGCCCTTCACGACGCGGGCCGTCGGATTGCGGATGAACGCGCGCAGATAGGCTTCGTCCACCTTCGCGGTGCTGCCGTCGGCCATCGTTTCGGTCTTGCCGTACAGGCCCTTCCAGGTCGGGCCCACGAGCGGGCTGCCGTCCACGGTATGGCAGGCGACGCAGCCCTTGGCCGCCGCGAGCGTCTTGCCCAGGTTGGCCAGCGCCTGCGCGCTGCCGCCCGCGGCGGCCGGCGCGGCCTGCACGTGGGCCATCTGCTGCTGCGCGAACGTAGTCTGCTGCGCCAGCCAGCGCGAGAACGCGGCTTCGTCTTCCACCACCACCACGCCGCGCATGCCGGCATGCCCGATCCCGCAGAGCTGCGCGCACAGGATGTCGTAGCGCCCAGCCTGGGTCGGCGTGAACCAGAAGGTGGTCACCATGCCCGGCACCATGTTCATCCGTGCCCGGAACGGCGGGACGTAGAAGTCGTGCAGCACGTCGCGCGACCGGGTCAGGACCTGGACCGGCCGGTTGAGCGGCAAGTGCACCTCGGGACTGTCGATCAGGTAGTTGTCACGGCCGTTCGGATCGGCGGGGTTCAGGCCGAACGGGTTGTCGTTGCTGATGTAGCGCGCGTCGGTCGTGCCCAGCTTGCCGCCGGGCCCGGCGAAGCGGAAACGCCATTGCCATTGCTGGCCGAGCACCTCCATCTGCAGCGCGTTGCGCGGCGGCCGGATGTAGTCCGCGTAGACGAACAGGCCCGGCGCCAGCAACGCCGCCACGCCGACGATGGTCAGGCCGATCAGCCACCATTCCAGTTTCCGGTTGTGCGGTTCGTAGGCCGCACGATGCCCGCTACGGTGGCGATAGCGCACCAGGGCGACCACGATGAACAGGTTGATGGCGATGAAGAATGCGCCGGTGATGACGAGCGTGATCGTCAGCATGTCGTCCATGCGCACCCAGTTCGACGCGATCGGCGTGATCCACCACGGACTGGCAAAGTGAAACCCCACCGCCAACAGGATGATCAGGACCAGGGCAATCGCAAGGGCCATAGGCCGCCTCGCTGCATCTCACTCGCCGGCACCGCCGACACCGGGTTCCGTGTCTCCCGCGGGCGCCGCGTGTTCAAGCGCGGCGCGGCGGGAAACGCGATGGGTCAGTCGTCCACGTTCTGCTTGCGCAATCGCTCCAGCCTGCCGTAGGTGATGGCCGCCACCACGCCGAACAACAGGTTGGCCAGCAAGGGCCCGGAACCGCGCTCGGAGACGAACCACGGGAACACGGCCGTCATCACGTAGAAGTTCCACCCATACGCGACGATCCCGAACGCCAGCCCGATCGCGGCTTCCATGCCCACGCTCGAATCGAGGCGGAAAGGCGCCATGATCGCGGCGAGCATCATCCCCATGATCGCGCCGAGCACGTAGTGCAGCAGCAGCGCCATCGCCACGATTTCGAGGTTGAATTGCGTCATCTGGCCGAGCGCGCTGCGGCCCATCACCATCGCCGCGATCTTGTGGGTCGGTTGCCACGGGCTCGAGCCGAGCACCAGGGTCGACCAGACGAATTCCAGCGCGATCACCAGCGCGCCGCCCGCGAGACCGGCCACGGCAGCGGCGACCCAGTCGGGCGTACGCCGCTCCCAATGGTGCGATTGAATGTGCAGTTCCATACGACCTCCTTGCCGACCGTTCGACGTCGGCACTTCGGCTCCGAAGGCGTCACGCGCGTCGGACCCGCGTCTCTTGCGCGATTCGGGATGGCGGACAGGGTTGCCTGCGCAACGTGCGAGCGACCCGCTCCACGCGCGGCCTGCGGTCGCGGTCGTGCGCTCGACGCAACGCGTCGATGCCCCCGGGTGTCGGGCAGGCCGGCTTGCTGTCGCGCGTCAGGGGAAGATCGGTGACGTCGGTTCGGCGCCTTCCAGGTCCGCCTTTGGAAAATGCTGGGCGACCATTTCTTCGATTTCCTGCTCTCGCAATGCCGGCACGTCGGCCATGATCAGGATCTGGCCTGCCTGGATCGCCTCGCGAAATCGCTGGAGTCGCGCGTTCGGCTCGGCGATGCCGATCATCGCGGCGGTCCACGCCCCGAATCCCGCGCCGGCCAGCGTCAAGCCGACGACGGCGCCGCCCGCGATCACGAGCTCCGCCGGCGGAAAGACGAGCGCGACGAGGCCGATCAGCGCACCGGCCGCGCCGCCGAGCGCGACGCCGCGCTCGAGCGCATGCACGACATCGCTGCTTTGCAGCAACGATGCTTCGGGCAACTGATCGAGTGTGACGCTGTGGTCGGCGAGAACGTGGATATGGCGCCAGACGATGCGTGCGCGCAATAGATCGTCGACGATGGCCTTCGCCATCTGGGTATCGGGTACGAGGAAATAAAGGCGTCTCATGTTGGCACCCCTTTTCTTGCCATCAACGCGTCCACAAGGGACTGTTTTCTATTCTATGTCAGCATCGGCGACACGCCAGGTGCATGCGGACCACGGACGGGGTCGCATGCGAGCATTCGGCACGCGTGGCAGGTGGGGTTGAAACGCGGTGGTAGTTTGTCGATCACGGACGACCGATGCGGGGGCCCGGGACATTCGCCCCCGATTGGCGCTATCCGCGTTTGCGCAACGGCGCCAGCAAGTCCCGCAGGCCGTTGTGGTCGATCTCGTGCATCAGCGCGAGCTGCCGGCCGATTTCTCCGCGCGGAAACCCTTCGCGCGCTAGCCAATTGAGGTAAGGCCCGGGCAGGTCGGCAATCAGCCGGCCTTTGTATTTCCCGAAGGGCATGATGACGGTGACGAGCTGTTCGAGGTCTGGATTTTGCATGCGGGTATTGTGCCCGGCTTTTCGGTCCTGTCGCAGATCTCGCGAAAAGGACTCAGCGAACCACCTGCGCCCCTTTTCTGGCCTGCTAGACTGGAATTCCCCCCTGCACACGATGGAGGGAATCATGTTGTCCGTCTACGTCGTGAAGACCGGCGAGCAGTTCCTCTGCACCGCCGAGGATGGCGATATCGGCATGGCACCGGCAGTTGAGGATGCCACGTCGTTTGGTTCGTATGAGGAAGCGGAAAAGGCCGCGCACGTGCATGCCGACCCCGGATACGAAATCGTCGCCGTCTGTGTAATCAGGCACTGACAGGGCGCCCGCTGCCGGGCGCCACGCGACGAGATGCGGCTCGCAGTTCCGCTGGCGCCACGCGACATGGGGTGGCGCGATGGACTTTGCCCGGAATTACTTGGGAACCGATGGATTGCGTATCGGGGGTCTCTCAATGGGATCGCCGCGCGCGTCGGCATTCCCGCTGCGTACGCTCCGATACAACGCGCGTTTCCTGAAACGCCTGGCATCCGGCGCGCATTCCTCGTATGCGGCGCTGCGGGAGTTCGGAGCGTCGCTGCTCCGCTGTTATCGTCTGGGCCCTTTCATGCCCTCCGACTCCATGGCCGCATGCCACTCCTCATTCGCCTCGATGGGGTCCATCTCATCGTCGACGGAGGCCGTCGCGCGCTCGGCGGCCGCTCTGGCTTCGTCTGCCGGGGACGCAAAATCACCGTCGCCATCACGATCGCCATCGCCGTCACCGTCGCCCGGGGGCTGCAGCATGTCCTTGAGCATCGCGCTCAGCTCCGGCGTGTCCCATGGCAGCCCACGCCGAGTCCGATCCTTGATGTAGTGCCTCACCTCCGCGTCCTGCTCCACGGTCAGCGGCAGCCCTCGGAAGGTGCTTTGGGGGCCAGCGTCGATCATCGCATTCTCCTGCTTCTAGGGCATTTCCAGTGTACTCGCCATTGCGAGCCCGTGAGCAGTGATTACGGCGCGCTTGCGGCTGATCAAACGTGTGGGGGCGACGGGCGCGCGGCCGCCCATTTCAGGCACCCGCCTGCGATGGGTCGATACCGATGAAAGTTTCGCGAGATTTCGCGACCCGCTTATCCGGTAGTTCAGGGGGAAGAAGTGACAACCTCCACTGCCACAAGCACAGTATTCGCTGCTATCCGCCGAACGCAACGACGATCTCTTCGATCGTCACGCGGATGCGCGCCGTATGCCGCAGATCCTGATGCGTGACGAGCCAAACCTCATACGACGCGTCGTTTGTACGGTCCGGCCAGATCCGCACAAGGCCGTCTCGTTCGCCCATCGGCACGGGTATCTCGCTGATGCCGAGCCCGGCCTTAAGTGCCGCGCGCAACGTCAGGTTCGTGTTCAGCCGTGCGACGATGCGGCCGTCCGTCAGCGGTTCCCCGGCGAACGCCGGCACCCGCGCCTTGGCGAAATACGGCTGGTAGACGACGAGATCATGCCCGGCGAACCGCTCGCCCGGCACCGGTTCGCCATGGCGCCGCACATAGTCGGGCGACGCGAACAGTCCGACTTCCCAGCGCGCCAGACGGCGGGCGAGCAGATCTGGATTTCGGGGCTTGACGGTCCGGATCGCGATGTCGGCTTCGCGCTTCGCGAGATTGAGGAGCAGGCTCGTCGTGTCGAGCATCACCGATACGTCCGGATGCTTCGCATGCAGGCGCTCGAGGGCCGGCATCACGAACTCGTGTGCCAGCGCATCCGTCGTCGATAGCTTCACCTCGCCGGCGAGCCGCTTGTCCACGCCTTGCGTGTGGCGCACGAGATCGTGTGCGGATTGCTCCATCGCCTCGGCTGCACGGATCGCGATCCTGCCGACCGGCGTGAGTTCATAGCCGTTCGACGTACGCAGGAACAGCGTCGCGCCGAGCGCGTGCTCGAGCGCCGCAAGCCTGCGGCCCACCGTGGCCTGATCGATGTCGAGCGCGCGAGCGGCGGCCCGCAAGGTCCTTTCCCGATGGAGCGCGACGAAGATGCGCGCGTCGTCCCAGTTCATGTCGCCCCCGGCGTGATGCAAATTTGCATCATACGTCCAGCAATTCTCTGCACGTCAAACACAGGCCGCGCGATTACACTTTTTTCAACCGATGCGGCGGGTCGCTCGAATCCGCGGCGCATCCGGCATTTTAAAAGGATGAAGTCGTGTCACACGAAACGAAAGGCATTCCCGCGGCGATGACCGCGATCGACATTACGCAGCCGGGCGGCCCGGATGTGCTGGCACCCGTGCAGCGTCCTGTTCCCGCACCGGCCGACGACGAAGTGCTGATCCGCATTCATGCGGCCGGCGTGAACGGTCCTGACGTGCTGCAGCGCAAAGGGTTGTACGATCCGCCACCGGGCGCGTCGGACATTCCCGGGCTCGAAGTCGCGGGCAAAATCGTGTCCGTCGGGCGCGACGTGACCCGGTTCGCGGTCGGCGATCTCGTCTGCGCGCTGGTGCCGGGGGGCGGCTATGCGGAGTACGCCGTCGCGCACGAGAGCAACACACTCGCGGTTCCCGATGGTCTCACGATGGTCGAGGCGGCCGCGATCCCCGAAACCTTTCTGACGGTATGGCTGAACCTGTTCCAGCGCGGCAAGTTCAAGGCTGGCGAAAGCGTGCTGATCCATGGCGGCGCATCGGGGATCGGCACCACGGCGACGATGCTCGCGAAGGCGTTCGGCGCCTCGAAGATCATCACGACGGTCGGCTCCGACGCGCACCGCACCGCAAGCATCGCGCTCGGTGCCGATGTCGCGGTTGACTACCGCAACGAGGATTTCGTCGAGGAAGTCATGCGCGCGACGGATGGGCGCGGCGTCGACGTGGTCGTCGATATCGTCGCCGGTGATTACGTCGCGCGGAATTACGCGGCGGCCGCGATGAACGGCCGCATCGTGCAGATCGGCGTGATCAAGGGGCCCGCGCCAGCACTGGACCTGTTCCCGATGCTGGCGAAGCGCCTCATGCACATCGGCTCGACGCTGCGCTCGCGCACGCACGAGGAAAAGGCGGAGCTGATCGAGGATCTCAAGCGATCGGTGTGGCCGCACATCCGGCGTGGCGCGGTGAAGCCCGTGATCCATCGGACCTTCGATCTCGACGATGCGCGCGGCGCGCATGCGCTGATGGACTCGGGCACGCATATCGGCAAGATCGTGCTGACGACCCGGGCGGCAGGCATAGACTGACGCGCAGCTCCGGCCACCTGACATGACTCACTCTCCGATCAAAACCATGACTGATGCTCGCTACCACTACTACGAACCGTCACAAGGCCATGGATTGCCGCACGATCCATTTAATTCGATTGTCGGTCCAAGGCCCGTCGGATGGATTTCCACGCGCGGCAGCAACGGCATGCTGAATCTCGCGCCATACAGCTTTTTCAACGCCTTCAACTACCATCCGCCGATCATCGGCTTCTCGAGCATCGACGCAAAGGACAGCCTACGCAACGTGCAAGAAACGGGGGAATTCGTGTGGAACCTCACCACACGCGATCTCGCCGAAAAGATGAATGCAACGTGCGCAATGGTGCCTTACGAAGTTGACGAGTTTGAAGTGGCCGGGCTGACCCCCGCTCCGTCTCGGCAGGTCGCCGTTCCACGCGTGGCAGAGAGCGGTGTCAACTTCGAATGCAAGCTCACCGATGTGATCCAGCTGCGCGATCACAAAGGCACGCCTGTCACCACATGGCTCGTGCTGGGAGAAGTCGTGGCTGTTCACATTCGCCAGGACTTGCTTAAAGACGGCACCTTCGACACCTTCGGCGCAGGCATCATTCTTCGGGCAGGCGGCCCATCGGCCTATGCACTCGTCGCACCCGAGAGTCGATTCGATATCGGGCGCCCGCCCGGGGCGAATCCCCCCGTCGCACGATGACGGAGGGTGGCGCAGTCGGCTCGTGAAGGGCCGTTGGACCTCGGATGCTGCCGCTGACTTGTTCCCGGGCAAAGCGGCTATCGACGGTCGAAAGTGCCTGTTCGCCGAGCCTGACAGCAGACGTTCGGTGCAGATCCTCAGCCGAACGTCCGCAAGGCAGAATCAAGTCGACCGGCCGCGACCAACACGTGAACGCCCGCAAAGGCCGAGCACTTGCCGCTCGGCGCAGGCACGGGGCCACCGATATCCAGTTGAACAGCCGTTGAGGCTGCGCGGGCTCCAACGGCGGCAGTGGACCGATTGATCGCCATGTCGTCCACGAAACAATCGACAACTTGGAACTATACTGGGCAACCAGGAGGCTTCCATGACCGATCACGACAGACTGCATCCACTCCGTCCGCTCCTGAAAAACTGGGTTTGGGAGCATGGTCGAATCGGGACTCGCTATCTCGACTGCGTAGATGGCGAAATCAGGTTTGACGAGGGCAAGAAGTCGCATTTCGCGGCCGAGAAATATATCTATGTGCCCCTTGGCAAGGGCGCTGAAGACGATGCATCCGCGGAGGGGCCTGCGATCCACGAGGCTGGACTTGCCCGGTTTTTGCGAGCCGCGCAGCTGGGTACGCCGGAGGACGCCGGTTCGGCAGCGGATGTCCAGCGCGCAGTGCAGGACTGCGTGGAGATTGGCCTGTTCAGCGCATATCAATGGGCGGCACGAGAGGCGTTTGCCCGATACGCGCAGGAACCCATGTTCGATGACGAGATCCGCGCGGCGGTTGTCGACGACATCCGGCGTATTTACGCCGGCATGCGGGAGCAACTGGCGCTGTACGATTTCAGTGTGCTCCACGGCTTGCCCACGCCGCTGCTTATAGGCGACACGCCCTTCATCGACTGGCGCCAGCGTGCCAGTCCGGCACTTCCGTTTGTATCGCTCCCGCTGGGTCCTTACTGCCTGCTGGTAGGCGCGCCGTCAGGCAGGAAAAGCCGAATCGCCCCGGTCGTCTGGAAGGCCGCTGCCACGATGGGCCCGTTGAAGGATCACAACCGCCAAATCGAGGAGCAGGCACGTCTGTGGCTGGTGGCGACCACGGACGACCAACTCGTCGCTGCGCAAAGTCGCATTGCCGCGGCCGTCGGCTCCAGGCAAGGGAATGTGAAGCCCTGACCGACGTTCACCTTAAGCAGATCGTCGGCGGTGGCTGAGTGAAAGACCGGCACGTGAAGCCGACCGGTTCGCCATCGACGTGTGATGCGATCACCGTGATACCGGATGCATGGTGGCCGAGCGCTTCGACGTCAGTTCGGACCTAGTTCGAGAGTTCCTTGCGGACGATTTCCGCACCCGCGCTCAACGCACTCAGCTTGCCTCTCGCGACTGCACGCGACAACGGCGCCATGCCGCAGTTGGTGCAGGGATAGAGCTTGTCGGCATCCACGAACTGAAGTGCTTTTCGCAACGTACCGGCGACTTCCTCGGGGGTTTCAATGGTATCGGTCGCCACATCGATGGCCCCCACCATCACCTTCTTGCCCCGAATGAGTTCAATCAGATCCATGGGAACGCGCGAGTTGTGACATTCCAGCGAGACCATGTCGATACTGGATTTTTGCAACTTGGGGAAGGCTTCCTCGTACTGCCGCCACTCCGACCCCAGCGTCTTCTTCCAGTCCGTGTTGGCCTTGATGCCATAGCCATAGCAAATATGCACGGCGGTTTCACACTTGAGACCTTCGATCGCTCTTTCCAGGGTCGCGACGCCCCAATCATTCACCTCGTCGAAGAAGACATTGAATGCGGGCTCATCGAATTGAATGATATCGACGCCGGCAGCCTCCAGTTCCCTGGCTTCCTCGTTCAGGATCTTTGCGAACTCCCAGGCCAGTTTTTCGCGACTCTTGTAATGATCGTCGTACAGCGTATCGATCATCGTCATCGGCCCCGGCAACGCCCATTTGATGGGCTGGCTCGTTTGCTGGCGCAGGAACTTGGCATCGTCAACGAAAACCGGCTTCTGTCTCTCCACCGCATCAACGACCGTCGGCACGCTGGCGTCATAGCGATCGCGAATTCGAACGGTCTTGCGGTTCTCGAAATCAACGCCGCTGAGGTGCTCGATGAACGTGGTCACGAAATGCTGGCGCGTTTGCTCGCCGTCACTGACGATATCGATGCCCGCATGTTGCTGCTCTTGCAACGACAGGCGCAAAGCATCCTGTTTGCCCTCGATCAACACCTCGTCCTGCAATTTCCACGGTGACCAAAGTGTCTCGGGTTGTGCGAGCCACGAAGGTTTAGGCAAACTGCCGGCGGTTGAAGTGGGTAGAAATTTTTTCACGGTAGACGACCTCGTGTTTTTGTTGGTCAAAGCGCGTAGTCCGCAGACCACTGCTCAAGAATGGCCTGGTATGGCTTGATAAATTGCTCTTCGACAAACCTGCCCTGTTCGATAGCCAGCCGGCTACGCTCTTCCCGATCGTAAACAATCCGGGTGAGCGAAAAATCCTGATGCTTCAGACTCGGTTGGTAGGATTTTCCTGCCGGAGAATTCGCATTGTAAATTTCGGGCCGGTAAATTTTCTGGAAGGTATCCATCGTGCTGATGGTGCCGATGAGCTCCAGATTGGTGTAATCGCCCAGCAAATCACCGGTAAAATAAAAAGCCAGCGGTGCGACACTATTCGGCGGCATGAAATAGCGCACCTTCATTCCCATTTTTTCGAAATACTCGTCAGTCAAGGAATACTCGTCCTGCCGGTATTCGATACCCAACACGGGGTGCCGATTTGCCGTCTGATGATAGGTCTTGCTACTCGAAACGCTCAGACATATAACGGGCGGTTTCGCGAAATTATCCTTGTAGGCGCTCGACTTCACGAAGGACTTGAACAGATTCCCGTGCAGGTCGCCAAAGTTATCCGGCGTACTGAAGCCGGGCTGATTCTTGTTGTGCTCCAGCAAGACCACACTGAAATCGTAATCTCGCACATAAGAGGAAAAATTATTTCCCGCGATGCCGTCAATGTGTTTGTTGTTTTTTCGATCGAAAATATTCGTCTTCAGTATTTCGATCAAGGGCAGCGCGGCACTGCCCCGCTCGCCGCCGATATTCATTTCGACCGAAATGATTTCAAGCTTGACGGCATAGCGATCGCCTTTGGGATTGTCCCAATGCGCCATCGCATTGAAGCGATGGTCAATCATCCTGAAGGTATTGCGCAAATTCTCCTGACGACTCTTTCCTCTGGCGAGGTTCGCAAAATTGGTTGTGATGCGCGTATGGTCGGAAGGCTGATAGTCCTCATCGAAACTGACGCTTTTAATAGCAAATGTAAACTCTTGACTCGTCATGATCTTGCGCCCCAGATTTCGAAATGAAAACCGCATCTGCTCCATGCCTTTCGATGCGGCTCGCTTTTCTTTTCCGATGAACGAATGTGACGTTGGGCCATGGCCGACTGGATATGAATCGATTTCAACCAACCAAGAGCGATGCTCACGGTGCGGTGTATCCGGTTCACATCGGAAGAAAAGTAACTGGCAGCGATGATATAGTTTCCATTGCATGAATGAAAATGGATTTATTTCATGCAACCATTAAATTTGTTCATGGAGTGGTCGATGCTGGATCGCAATCATCTGATGGTCGTGCGGGAAGTGGAGCGGCAGGGCTCGCTCACGGCCGCGGCCGATACGCTCAACCTCACGCAGTCGGCGCTCAGCCATGCCGTGAAGAAGCTGGAGCAGCAGCTCGGTACGCCCGTGTGGGCGCGCGAAGGACGGACCATGCGGCTCACGCAAGCCGGACAGTACCTGCTGAGCCTCGCGAACCGGTTGCTGCCGCAATTCGAACTCGCCGAGGAGCGCATGAGGCAGTACGCGCAGGGCGAGCGCGGCACGTTGCGGATCGGCATGGAATGCGCGCCGTGCTATCAATGGCTGCTGAAGGTGGTGTCGCCGTATCTCGCGCACTGGCCGGATGTCGATGTCGACGTGAAGCAGCGCTTCCAGTTCGGCGGCATCGGTGCGTTGATCGGCTATGAAATCGACGTGCTCGTCACGCCCGACCCGCTCAAGAAACCCGAACTGCATTTTGAGCCGGTGTTCGATTACGAGCAGGTGCTGGTGGTTGCCGATGATCACCCGCTGGCCGGAGAAGCGTATGTCACGCCGGAACAGCTGACGCACGAGGTGCTGATCACGTATCCCGTCGAAACGGACCGGCTCGATATCTACACGCAGTTCCTCACGCCCGCAAACAGGGTGCCGAAGCGCCACAAGGTGATCGAGACGACCGACATCATGCTGCAGATGGTGGCGAGCGGCCGTGGCGTGGCGGCGTTGCCTCGCTGGCTCGCGGAAGAATACGCGGGCTGGATGCCGCTTACACCCGTGCAACTTGGAAAGAAGGGGATTGCGAAGCAGATTTTCCTCGGCACGCGCAAGACGGATGACGACGTCGATTATCTTGCTGCGTTTGTAAAGGCTGCGCGGGAATGGAAATGGGCGGACGCGAAGATGCGAGACTAGTTTTGCAATCGGGACATGAACAAAACTGATTGCTCCCGCAACGGGTCGCTTTCCGCGCCTTCGTGCTTGTCGACCCGCGCTGCAGTCGAGCCCGCGTCAGCCACGCGACCCTTGCAGCCCCGCACCTCCGCCGAAGTCTCTCTCATTCCTTTTCACGCAGCGGCACCGGGCATTGCTTGCGCCCCGCGCAGCAACACGTTGGCGGGCGCCGATGAACCCACGACATCGGCGTCCACCAACCGGCCCGCGGGCCGTCGTGCCGCGTCGTCGTCCGCGCGATGGCGGCATCGCGCACGGCCATCGCGACGCGTTGCCTGATTCGACCGCCAGCGTCTCCGAACGGCGCCACAGCCGCAAGCGAGAGCCGTCCGTTCGCGACGGCAACGCCTGCGGCAACCCAGTGGCGACGCCCTACTTCCGCAGCGAGATTTCCACCCGGCGATTGCGCGCGCGCCCTTCGGCGGTCTCGTTCGATGCGGCCGGGTTGGTATCTCCATGTCCCGTCGCCGCGACCGCATCCGCCTTCAGCCCGTGTTCGCGCAGATACCCCGCGACGGCATCGGCGCGGCGCTTCGACAGGGCCTGGTTGTGTGCATCCGAGCCGGTCGCGTCGGTATAACCGTCCACTTCCACACGCGAGAAGTGCCTGTCGCCCTGCTGGCTCAGCAAACTGTCGAGCGCGGCGGTGGCGGCGGACGTCAGCACGGCGGAGTCGGTCGCGAAGTACGCATCGCCGGTCAGGCTCACCTTCTCGACCGCGGCGGGCGCCGGCGTAGCCGCCGCGGCGACCGGCGCGGGTGCCGCACCGCACTGGAACACGATCGAGTGCGGATCGGCGCCGTCGCGGTACGGCGTCGTGGAATCGACCTTGCGCACGGCCTCGTTGCCGCACATGCGCGTCGCGACCTTCATGCAGGTATTGGCGCTCGACAGGATGCCGTGACAGTCGACACGGAACGTCCGGATGCCGTCGCGGGGCTGAAGTTCGTATGCGTTGTACGTCGGTCCCGATGCGCTCGAACAGGCCGCGAGGGAAACGACGGACGCCAGCAGTGCAAGATGAATGTTTTTCACGTGAGGACTCCGAAAATGCGAGGGGTGCAGCGCGGGCGGCGCAATGGTGCAGCCGCATCCGCGTGCGTGTGCGTTCGACGCGGTCCGCCCTGGCAGTGCATGCCGGCGCGAACCGCAGCGCGCGATTACTTCCACTGATACAGCATGCCCGCGCCGACGACGCGCTGGCTGCCGGCGAAGCCGCCGTTCAGCGTCGCCTTCAGGTTTTCCGTGACGCGCGCCTGCACGCCGACCGCCATCGCCTTCTGCCCCTGGAACGTCGCCGTACCGACCCCCATCGCGAAGTTCGAGTCACGGTCCATGTGCGGGATCGACGCCATCGCGGCGGTGGCCGCGATCCCCTCGCGTGCCATCGAATCGGTCTGCTGGATCTGCTGCTGCATCTGCGTGAGCTGGTTGTTGACCGTGTTCAGCGACTGCGTGAACTGGTTCGACACCGCGTTCAGCTGGTTCACGTTCACCGCATCCGTGCCCTGCGTACCGGCCGCGACGTTGACCACCTGGCGCGCCGATTCCGCCGAACCGACCGCGACGACGTTCGAGCGGCCGCCGTCGTTGCTGCCCGTGCCGATCGCGGTCGAATTGCTGCCCGACGCCGTCGAGCCCACGCCGAAGGCGGTGGAACCGTTGCCCGATGCGAGCGCATTGTTGCCGACCGCCGTGCTGTTCGAGCCCGATGCCACCGCCCCCGACCCACCCGCCGACGAATTCGGGCCGGTCGAGCCCGGCGGCACGTTCGCGCCGTTCGGGTTCGTCGTGTACTGGCCGCCGAGGTTGGTCGTGCGCTGGTCGATCAGCGTCGTCAGCTGGTTCGCGACCGAGTCGAGCTGCGACACGTTCACCGCGTCCGTGCCGTTCTTGCCGGCCGCGAGGCCTGTGATCTGCCGGTTGCCGATGTTCACTTCGCCGGCCGACGATTGCGGGCTGCCCAGGCCGTACGCGACGTAGTTCGTCAGCGCGCCGACCGTCGTCAGCGAACCGGCGCCCAATGCGACGCTGTTCGCGAACGTCGCGGACGCACCGGCGCCCAGCGCGAGCGCATCGGTTGCGTTGCCGAGCGCGCCGGAGCCCAGCGCGACGCTGCCCACGCTGACCGCCTTCGCATTCGCGCCTTGCGCGACCGACTGCGCGCCCAGTGCCGTCGCGCCGCTGCCGAGCGCGAGCGCGTCGGCCTGTGCGGCACTCGCCGCCTGCCCGATCGCGATGCCGCCAGGGGCGGTCTGGTCGACGATCGCGCCGTTGCCGATGCCCACACCGTGGTCGCCGTTGACGACCGTCGTCGGCCCCACCGCGACCGATTCCGCGCCGACGGCGAGCGAGTCGGCCGCCGTCGAATTCGCGTGGAAATACTTCTGGCCCGTGACCGCGAACGACTGCAACGCGCCGGCGAGCTGCCGCACGGTCACCGCATCCTGCTGCCCGGTGCCGTCCGCGACGTTGGTGATCTGGCGATACGTCTTGCTGGTCGCGTCGCCGACCGATACCGCGCCAAGCAGCGTCTGGTCCGTCGTGTTGAACGGGATCGACGCGGTGCCGTTGCGGAGGATGCCCGAGGCCGGCGTCGTCGCGCGGTCGGATACCGACCCCGCGCCGAGCGCGATGCTGCCGTCCACCTTCGAGATCGCATTCGGGCCGATCGCGACACTGTCGAGCCCGATCGCCTGGCTGTCCGGCGCGGTCGAGTTCGCGTGGAAATACTTGATGCCGTGGGCGTTGATGTTGTCGATCGCCGAGCCGACGTTGTTGTTGATCGTCGTCGAACCGTCGCTGTTGTACGTCACGTACGAAGGGGCCGAAATCGTGCCGGTCGTCGGATCGTAGGTGGCCCCTCCGCCGATTGCGCCCGCCGTGCTGTTGCCGAGGTTGGTGTTGTTGTTGGCGATCGAGCTGAGGCCGGTGGACAGCGAGCCGATGCCCGTCGACGTCGCGGTGGACAGCGACGTCAGGTTGCTGTTCGTGCTCGACAGCCCGGTGGACAGCGAGCCGACGGTCGTCGAGGTCGATGTCGACAGCGACGCGATCGAGCTCGTCGTCGAACTGAGCCCGGTCGACAGCGAACCGATGCTCGTCGAGGTCGCGGTCGACAGCGACGTGACGGTGCTGTTCGTCGTGCTCAGGCCGGTGGACAGTGAACCGACCACCGTCGAGGTGGACGTCGACAGCGACGTGATCGAACTGTTCGTGCTCGACAGGCCGGTGGACAGCGAACTGATGCCCGTCGACGTTGAAGTTGACAGCGACGTCACCGTGCTGTTCGTCGAACTCAGGCCCGTGGACAGTGAGCTGATGCCGGTCGAGGTCGACGTCGACAACGACGTCACCGTGCTGTTCGTCGAACTCAGGCCCGTGGACAGCGAGCTGATGCCTGTCGACGTCGACGTCGACAGCGACGTCACCGAGCTATTGGTCGAACTCAAACCGGTAGAAGTCGACGTGGACAGTGACGTGATCGCGCTATTGGCCGACGACAGACCGGTCGACGTGGACGTCGACAATGACGCTACTGTGCTGTTGGTCGAACTCAGTCCCGTGGACAACGACGTAATGCCCGTCGACGTCGACGTGGACAGCGATGTAATCGCGCTATTGGCCGACGACAAACCGGTCGACGTGGACGTCGACAATGACGTCACTGTGCTGTCGGTCGAGCTCAGGCCCGTCGACAGCGAGCTGATGCCCGTCGAGGTCGACGTCGACAGCGACGTGATCGCGCTATTGGCCGACGACAATCCGGTCGACGTGGAAGTCGACAACGACGTCACCGAGCTGTTGGTCGAACTCAACCCCGTCGACAGCGAGCCGATGCCCGTCGAAGTCGATGTGGAAAGCGATGTGATCGCGCTATTGACCGACGACAATCCGGTCGACGTGGAAGTCGACAACGACGTCACCGAGCTGTTGGTCGAGCTCAACCCCGTCGACAGCGAGCTGATGCCCGTCGAAGTCGACGTGGAAAGCGACGTGATCGCGCTGTTGGCCGACGACAGCCCCGTCGACGTGGAGGTCGACAGCGACGTCACTGCGCTGTCGGTCGAACTCAAACCTGTGGAAAGCGAGCTGATGCCCGTCGAAGTCGACGTGGAAAGCGACGTGATCGCGCTGTTGGCCGACGACAACCCGGTCGATAGCGACGACACCCCCGTCGACAACGAACTGACACTCGACGCCGTCGACGTCGACAGCGAATTCACCGCCTGATTCGTCGCATCGAGCTGCGACCCGTTGATCGCATCCGTGCTCGCCGAACTGATGCGCCCGGCCGCGACGTTGGTGATCTGGCGCTCGGTACCCGCTGCACCGACACTGACGACGCTGGTCGGATTCGTGCCCTTGAACGTGTACGTCACGCCGCCGATCGTCGCGCTCGCGGTCGGGTTCGGCGCCGCCGTCGTCGAGCCCGAGCCGAGCGCGACGTCGCCTGCATTGTTCGCCACGGCCGACGCGCCGAACGCCAGCGCCCCAGCGGCCGCGGCCGTCGACGTGTTGCCGAGCGCGAGCGAGCCGGTGCCCTGCGCGATGTTCGAATTGCCGATGGCGACCGCGCCGTCGCCGTTCGCCGTGTTGTTCGACCCGGCCGTGACCGCACCGGTGCCGATCGCGGTGCTCGGGTCGCCGATCGCCACCGCACCGTTGCCGCTGACCGTCTGGCTCGCGCCGAGCGCCACGGCGCCGGTACCGCCCAGCACCTTCGAGTTGAAGCCGCCGGCGATCGAACCCGGCCCGGCTGCGGCCGCGACCGAGTTCGAATCGCCGATCGCCACGGTCGACCCCGCCGCCGCGACGCTGTTGATGCCGATGGCCGTCGCATTCGTGGCCGATGCCGTCGCACCGGGCCCCAGGGCGGTCGCCGAGATGCCGGTCGCCAGCGCGGCATTACCGAGCGCGGTCGCGAACTGCTGCGTCGCGCTCGACTGGACGCCCATCGCGATCGAACTGACGCCCGTCGCCTTCGCGCTCGTGCCGAGCGCCATCGAGGTATCGGCGCCGGCCGTCGTGGCCGAACCCAGCGCGATCGAACTGGTGCCGAGCGACTGCGTGCCCGAGCCCGGTACGCCGGCCGTCCCGCCCCAGCCGATCGCGATCGACGACGTGCCCTTCGCACCGCTGTTCACCCCCATCGCCACGCCCGAATTGCCGGAAGCCAGCGCGCCGCTGCCCACGGCAACGGCGGCCGCGCCCGAGCTGGTCGATTGGTTGCCGAGGGACACCGAGCCCGTCAGGTCCGCATGCGATGCATAGCCCAGCGCGACACTTTGCGCGCCGGCGGCGCTCGCCCCGAGGCCCAGCGCCGCTGCGTATTGACCGGAAGCCAGCGCATTGTTGCCGAGCCCGATGGCCGACACACCGGTCGCGGCCGCACCACTGCCCATCGCCACCGACCCGCTTTGCGTCGCGCTCGACAGGTTGCCGATGGAAACCGAGTAATCGCCCGAACCGATCGCCTGCACGCCCATCGACGTGCTGTTGACGCCCGTCGCCTGCGCGTTGATGCCGACGGCCGTCGAAGCGTCGCCCATCGCATGCGCCCCCGGGCCGAGTGCCGTGGCCGACAGCCCCTGTGCCGTCGCCAGATTGCCCAGGGCGGTGGAGTTCTGCTGCGCGGCACTCGACCCGACGCCGATCGCGATCGACGAGACGCCGCCGGTGGCCGTGCCGCCATCCGGGTTGTACTGCGCATGCGCACCGGCATGGAACAGCGCGAGATACGCGGACGTCATCAGCATGGTGAGCCGCCTGAGCGACGAGGCCGAGGTCGCGCCTGCGCGAACCGCGGCCGCTCCTGCGACGTCACGCCCCGGCGTGCCACGCGACGACGCGACGCGCTTGCCGCGCGCCCGATCAAGCTCCGAAGCCGCAACCCAGGCTCCCAATGCTTCGTTCCAGATCGACTTGAACGACTTGTTCATCTTGTCTTCCCTCGGTTCTCATGTGCTGGATGACGCAACGGCGAACACGGCAGCCGGCGAGAATGTCCTCAACACATTCCCATCGGTCTCGCGACGCCCTGCCACTCACTTTGGATCACTAACTAAACAACCCGGTAACGCTGCTCGACACGCGCGATGGATATCGCGATCACGCGATCGCGCGCCGCCCGTGCCAGTCGACACGAGGCGACGCGACGATCGCCGGTTATCGAATCATGGAAGCCGACACGGCAATCCCGGCGGCTCGACGCCGGGCGTGCCGTTCATCCGCGCACGCGCGCGCCGTCGCGCCGAACCCGCGACGACCTCGAATCTCATGGAAAAGCGTCATTCAGACGCCGGATGGGCGGAAGCCGGCCCGCACCCGGGGGCGGCCCGCCCTGTTTCATTCAGGAGGAGGATGACGCCGTGCGATCCCCGGGGCTGAAGCATGCGCCGCCGGTTCGTGCGAACCGGTGCGTTGGCCTGTCATGCCTGTTGTGTTCATCGTTTTCGTACCCGCCTGATTCGAAAGCGCGCCGCGCGCGACCGTTCCCCGATGGATCGAACCCTCGGACGGCCCACGCGCAGCCACGCACCCCTTCCGTCCGGCCTTCAAACGCCTTTCCGGAATCCCGGAACAGCATCGACGACTCGCCGGACGACCCCTGCACCGAATTAATCGATCGAATTTCGTTGATGATTTCGTCTCGACCGGTGCGTCATGCCCAACTGCATTCCAGAACTCACCGATTTCTCTTATATAGCAACGTATTCGGTGAATAATGAAATCTGCATTACCCTCGTGCCAGTTATTCTCTTGCCGACGCGATCCCATATCATGGGATATAACATCGATCAATGTCTCATTGGTATCGCATGCATCGGAATAGAACTTCGGCATGCGATCCACGCGATCCAGACCGTTTGAAAGAACCGATTCCAGCCGCGCCGGGGCTAGTTTGCTGGCATTCGTCAGAACGAACCTTTTCCCGAGCGGAAAAACCCTTTTCCCGAGCAGACAGCATTTACATTCATACATTCCAACGCAAATTGCGATTTCACGATTAACACGATTTCGACCCGCCGACAGAAAAAAAATTAATCACGCAACTCACAATTTCTTCATTCTTTTCACATAGCAGGCGTCGACTTCTGAACGCACGCCAAACTGATTCACCGCCCCTTCCCATTCCCATTATTCCGAATTGATCCGGCAATAAAGACCGATTATTAAAAACCGATCCGGCATGTTTTTCCACTTCCGTTTCTTCCGGCCGGACGCCGTGGCGGCAAGCACGCAACATCCCCGCCGAACAAGCCCCCACATGCCACACGGAATCCTCACAATGTGACCTGTGGTCGGCATATAATTTTTCGCAACAATCGTGCAGACCGCGATGCACGTCATCTGACCGGCCACCCTTCCACCGCCTCCGCAACCATGTCATCCCGCTCGTCCAGTCCGGCGTCGCCTCGTCCCACGCCGGATCTTGCTGACGCACATATTCTTGTCGTCGACGATCGCCCGAACGACCTGCGGCTCCTCACCGAAATCCTGCGGGCCGCACGGTGCCGGATCAGCGTCGCGTTCGACGGGCTGCAGGCGTATCACCGTGCGCAGGCGATCGCGCCCGACCTGATCCTGATGGATGTCCGCATGCCGCGCATGGACGGTTTCGCGGCGTGCCGGCTGCTGGCGTCGACGCCTTCGACGCAATCGATCCCGGTCATCATCCTGACGGCCGCGGGCGATCTCGAGGATCGCATCGCGGGGCTCGAAACCGGTGCGATCGACTACATCATCAAGCCGTTCGAGCCGACCGAAGTGCTGGCCCGGATCCGCAATCACCTGAAACGCGCGCGGCGCAGCCAGCCGTTCGCGCATCTGCCCGAGCTGCCCGACAACCCGGAGGCGGCCCTCGTGCGCGCGGCGTCCGAGGTCCTGCTGCGCGACCTGCGCCATCCGCCGGCGCTCGAGGATCTCGCCAGGCAGGTCGGCACGCACGAGAAGCGCCTGTCCCGCGTGTTCCGCGACCATCTCGGCCAGACCGTGTTCGAATATCTGCGCGACACGCGCCTGCGCGCCGCGATGCACTTTCTCGCGGAGACGTCGATGGGGATCGGCGACATCGCCGAGGAAATCGGCTTTTCCACGCCCGGCAACTTCGCCACCGCCTTCCGCGAGCGCTTCGGCATCACGCCGTCCGACTGGCGGCGCCAGCGCCATGCGGTCAATGCCCCGCCCGCCACACCCGGGGCGCACCATCACGATGGGTAGGCGCCACGCGGCATGGGCAGCCGGATGTCGCGCGGTGCTGCTGCTCCTGCTCGCGATGGCCGTCACCTGCGCGACGGCGCACGCCGCGTCGACGCCGAACCCCGCGCAACTGGACGCCGTGTCGGTCTTCGAGGACGCGAGCACGACGATGTCCGCCGAACAGGTCGCCGCACGGCTCGCCGATCCGGCGCATGGCACGCCGGTGGCCGGCACGTCGTCGTTCAACGTCGAGTTCTCGCGATCGGCGTGGTGGATCCGCGCCACGCTGACCAACCGCGACAGCGCCGCGCGCCCGCTGGTGCTGGTGATTCGTGACGCCCGCGTCGACCAGGCGGACTTCTATCTCGGCCGGAACGGCGGGTGGACGCTCGACAACCGCTTCCCGGCCGCCGGCGCCGGTAGTGACGCCCGACCGTCATCGCGCTACCCGGCACTCGACGTCACGTTGCGTGCCGGCGAAAGCGTCCCCGTCCTGATCCGCGTCACGTCGCGCAAGGAAATGCGGCTCGCGCCGGCCGCGTTCACGCGCGCGGCATGGGATGCGCTGGAACGGCGCGCGACGATGTGGGACTTCGGCTTCTTCGGCGGGTTGCTCGCGCTGATGTGGTGCGCGCTGCTGATCGGGTTCTTTTCGCGCAGCGGCGTGTTTCACGTGCTGGCCGCGGTGGCGCTGGGCACGACACTGTTCGAAGCGGCTTACCGCGGCTATCTGGCGCTGGCGTTGCCGCCTGCGCTGCGTGAATGGTCGGCGCGCGGCGAAGTGATCTTCGCGTACCTGGCGGTGTCGTGCTTCGTCGTCTTCATCCTGATGGTCGCCCGGCGCGAGCAGGCGAAGCTGCCGATGCGCGCGATCTACATGGCCTTCCTCGCGCTCGAAGGGATCGGCATGATCGGCGCCGCCTGCGGCGACCTGCTGACGTTCACGTGGTTCTGCCTGCGGCTGAACGCGGTGCTCGGGATCGTCAACATCAGCCTCGCGCTGCTGCTCGCGATCCGCCGGACGCCGACCGGCCGCGTGATGCTGATCGCCATCGCGATCGCCACCTTCAACATGTTGATCCGCGTGCTCGACGGCATGAACACGCTGCCGCCGGCGCTCGCGTGGCTGAAATCCGACATCTTCCCGAACCCCGTCATCGCGATCGTCGGGCTCGCCACGCACCTGCTGGTGCTGGCCGCATGGATCCACCACGTCGGCCGCCAGCGTACCGAGGCGAGGAAGCGGCTCGAACACTGGCAGCTCACCGAGCAGGATCGCCTGCGCGACGAAGTCGCACGCCGCACGCTCGCGCTCAACGACGCGCTGCAGCAGGTGACGACCCACATGCAGCAGAAGATCGAGACGCTCGGCTACGTCAGCCACGACCTGCGCGCGCCGCTGTCCACGATCAATGGCTATGCGAAGCTGCTGCTGCAAGGCGCGACGCGCGGCCAGGCGCGGCTGATCCGGTCGATCGACCGCAGCATCCGCTACCAGCTCACGCTGATCGATGAGCTGCTCGCGTTCACGAAGGCTGAGCTGCAGCCGCTCGGCGTGACGCCGGATGCGACCGACCTGCCCGGCCTGCTCGACGACATCGGCCACTATGCGCTCGCGCTGTGCGCGCAGCAGGACAACCGGTTCGTCTACCGGCCGGCCACGCCGCTGCCGCGCACGGTGTCGATCGATGGCATGCGGCTGCAGCAGGTGCTGCTCAACCTGCTGTCCAACGCATCGAAGTTCACGCGCGACGGCACGGTCACGCTGTCGATTCATGCCGCGCGCGAAGGCGACGCCTGGCGCCTGCTGTTCGAAGTGGCCGATACGGGCATCGGGATCGACATCAGCGGCAACCGCGACATCTTCCGCGCGTACCAGCAGGTGCAGGCCGTGAACGGCGGCACCGGGCTCGGCCTGTTCATCGCGCAGCGCATCGTCGGCGCGATGGCGGGCGAGCTGGCCGTCGCCAGCCAGCCGGGCGTCGGCACGGCATTCTCGTTCGCGATCGTCGCGCCCGCCGTCGGGCACGCGCTCGTGCCGGTGTCGGAGCTCGTCCGGCGGTTTCATCCGGACGGCGAGGCCGAGCCGGATGACACCGCGCCCACGATGCCGTGCCCGCCCGACGATGCGCTCGACCAGTTGATCCTGCTGGCCGACAACGGGCAGCTGACCGATATCGAGGCATGGCTCGGCCCGTATGCGGACGAGCCGGATTACGCGGCCTTCGTGCGGGACGTGCGCGAACACCTCGATGCACTGGACCTGGACGCGATCGGGAAACTGGCCAGCTCGCTGAAACAGGCGCGCCGCGCCGCGACGGCGTTCGACGCCGAAGCCGACGCGGCCGGGCCGGCCTGACGGCACGGGCCACCGCGGCGCGCACGCGCCGATCGGGCACCGGCCGGCCGCCGGATGCGACCGCCCGCGAATTGACACCGGCCACCGTCGCGTCAGCACGCGTCGTGCCGCGCCCCCCGCCGGACGATGCGCGCTACAGCCGCCGCATCGTCGAAACCAGCGCGGCGCCCTCGTCGGGCGAGGCCGGCCGCGCCCGCACCGGGTCGCGCTCCGGCCTCGGCGCACCGAGCCCCGTGCCGCCCGTGCGCCGCCGCGCGGCGTGCCGCTCGATCACCCGTTGCAGCACGCAGAACACGCACAGCAGCGCGCCGATCACGATCCGCGTCCACCACGAACTCAACGTACCGTCGAACGTGATCAGCACCTGGATCGTGCCGAGGATGCCGACGCCGAACACCGAGCCGACCACGTAGCCCACGCCGCCGGTGAGCAGCGTGCCGCCGATCACGGTCGCGGCGATCGCGTCGAGTTCCATGCCCTGGGCCTGCAACCCGTAGCCCGACAGCACGTACAGCGTGAACACGACGCCGCCGAGCGCCGAACAGAAGCCGCTCAGCGCGTACACGCCGACCTTCGTGCGCGCGACCGGCAGCCCCATCAGCAGCGCCGAGCGCTCGTTGCCGCCGATCGCGTAGACGTTGCGGCCGAAGCGCGTGAAATGCGCGACGTAGATCGCGCCGGCCAGCGTCGCGAGCGCGATCAACGCGCCCGCGCTCAGCGTGCCGCCGCCCACCGGCACGCTGAAGCCCGCGATCGCATGAAACACCGGCTCGTTGATCGTGATCGACTGCGTCGTGATCAGGAAGCACGCGCCGCGCGCGAGAAACATCCCGGCGAGCGTGACGATGAACGGCTGCAGCCGGAAATAATGGATCAGCGCCCCCATCGCCGCGCCGTACAGCGCGCCGAACGCGAGCACCAGCGGCACGATCACCCACACGGGCCAGTGCAGCCGCTCGGCGCCGACCGCGCAGAAGATCGTCGTCAGCGCGACGACCGAGCCGACCGACAGGTCGATCCCGCCCGACACGATCACGAACGTCATCCCGATCGCGACGATCAACAGGAACGCGTTGTCGACGAGCAGCCCGGTCAGCACCTGCATCGAAAAGAAGCCCGTGTAGGTCACGGACCCGAAGCCGAACAGCGCGGCGAACAGCACGATCGTCACGACGATCGGCAGCGTGCGCGGGTCGGCGAGCCGGCCAAGGAATCGGTTCATCGCGGCGTCGCTCCGGAAGTGGCGCGCGAACGCGCGGAAGGTAGCAGCCGCGACGCATGCCGGACGACCGACGCACGGGCGGCCTCCGACTGGATCAGCGTCACGACGATCACGACGACCGCCTTGACGACGAGCGTCGCCTCCGGCGGCACGCCGATCGAATAGGTCGTGTAGGTCAGCGTCTGGATGATCAGCGCGCCGAGCACCGAGCCGGCGAGGCTGAAACGGCCGCCGAGCAGCGACGTGCCGCCGAGCGTCACCGCGAGGATCGCGTCGAGTTCGAGCAGCAGCCCCGCGTTGTTGCCGTCGGCGCTGCGCACGTTCGAGCTGGCCAGGATGCCCGCGAGCGCCGACATCACGCCTGAAAACAGATACACGCCGAACACGATCGCCCCCGAGCGCAGGCCGACGAGCCGTGTCGCGACCGGGTTCACGCCGATTGCGCGGATGAACAGCCCGAGCGCGGTGCGGTTCACCAGCAGCGCGGTCGCGGCGATCGTCGCCAGCGCGATCCACACCGCGCACGGCACGGCCGCGACATAGCCGCCGCCGAGCGCGAGATAGCCGGGCGCGCCGATCGGGATGATCTGGCCGCCCGTCAGCAGTTGCGCGACGCCGCGGCCGGCCACCATCAGGATCAGCGTCGCGATGATCGGCTGCATCCCGACGAACGCCACCAGCAGCCCGTTCCATGCGCCGGCCAGCAGCCCGACGCCGAGCGCGGCAGCCAGCGCCACGCCGATTCGCGACGGGTCCGCTTCGAGCACGATCGCCGCGGCCGCCCCGGCGATCGCGACGATCGCGCCGACCGAGATGTCGATCCCGCGGGTCGCGATCACGAGCGTCATCCCGAGCGACACGATCACGAGCGGCGCCGCGCGGTTCAGGATGTCGACCGGCGCGCCGAACAGGTGACCGTCGAGCAGCGTGATCGACAGGAAGCCCGGGCGATACGCGACGTCGAGCGCGAACAGCAGCGCGAGCGTCAGCACCGGCCATACGAGCGAATGACGGAACAACGTGCGCAGCCGCGTCATGACTGGCCTCCCGCGATCAGCCGGTATACCTGCTCCTCGGATGCGTCGGCGCCGGTGAGTTCGGCGACCTTGCGCCGGTCGCGCAGCACCGCGATCCGGTGGCTCACGCGCACGACTTCGCTGATCTCCGACGAAATGAACAGGATCGCGAGCCCTTGCGCGCACAGCGCGAGCACGCGCTCCATGATGTCGAATTTCGCGGCGACGTCGATGCCGCGCGTCGGCTCGTCGAGAATCAGCAGCTTCGGTTCCGTCGCGAGCCAGCGCGCGAGCAGCACCTTTTGCTGGTTGCCGCCCGACAGCAGCCCGATCGGCTGCTCCGCGTCGCGCGCCTTGATGCCGAGCCGCGCGATGTACGTATCGGCGAGCTCGCGCTGGCGCGCCCGCCCGATCAGCCGCCACCAGCCGCGCCGCGCCTGCAGCGCGAGAATGATGTTCTCGCGGATCGACAGCGCGGCGACGATGCCCTCCTTCTTGCGATCCTCCGGGCAATACGCGATGCCGTTGCGAACCGCGTCGTGCGGCGACGCGAGCCGCGTGCGCGCGCCGTCGATCTCGATCGCGCCGGTGTCGGCGCGCTCCGCGGCGAACGCAAGCTGCGCGGTTTCGGTGCGCCCCGAGCCGAGCAGCCCGGCCAGTCCGACGATCTCGCCGGGCCGCACGTCGAGGTCGAGCGGGCTCATCATCCCGCGCCGGCCGACCTGCTGCATCGACAGGAACGGGTCGGCCTCGCCGGCGGTGCGTTCGACCGCCGCCGCACCCGCCTGCAGCGTGTCGGACATCCGTTCGCGACCGGTCATCTTCGCGACCAGCACGTCGACCGGCAGGTCGCGCGCGAGATACTCGCCTTCGCGCTCGCCGTTGCGCATCACGGTGATCCGGTCCGACACCGCGTAGGTCTGCTCGAGAAAGTGCGTGACGAACAGGATCGCGATGCCCGAGGCCTTCAGCCGGCGCAGCACGTCGAACAGCCGCGCGACCTCGCCGTCGTCGAGGCTCGACGTCGGCTCGTCGAGAATCAGCACGCGCGCGTCGACCGACACCGCCCGTGCGATCGCGACCATCTGCTGCACGGCGATCGGATACGCGTCGAGCGAGCGCGTGACGTCGAGCGCCAGGTCGAGTTCGGCCAGCGCCGCGCGCGAACGTGCATGAATCGTGTTCCAGTCGATCGCGCCGCGCCGCATCGGCTGCCGGCCCGCGAAGATGTTCTCCGCGACCGACAGGTTCGCGCACAGGTTCACTTCCTGGTAGAGCGTCTGGATGCCGGCCGCCTCGGCTTCGCGCGGCGCGGCGAAATGCACGCCCCGGCCGCCGACGCGAATCTCGCCCGCGTCGTGCGCATGCACGCCGGTGAGCACGTTGATCAGCGTCGACTTGCCCGCGCCGTTCTGGCCCATCAGCGCGTGGATTTCACCCGGAAACAACCGGAAGTTCACGCGCTGCAGTGCGTTCACGCCCGGAAACGACTTGTCGATGCCGATCATCTCGACCACCGGCGGACTCTCCATGCATCCTCCCTCGAAACGGTTGGCGCCCGGGCGGCCGCCACGCCGCCGCCCGCGCCGGATCGTCGGTACGTGGCTCAGTACTTGCGGGTCGGCAGCACCTGGGCCGCGACGTTCATCGGGAACACGGTCTCGTTCGTCACGATGCGCTTGGGCAGTTGCTTGCCGGCGACGACGTCCTTCACCGCGGTCATCAACTGCGGGCCGAGCAGCGGGCTGCATTCGACGTCGACGTTGATCTTGCCGGCGACCATCGCCTGGAAGCCGCCCTTGGTCGCGTCGAACGACACGACGCTCACGTCCTTGCCGGGCTTGATCCCCGCCTCTTCCATCGCCTGGATCGCGCCGAGCGCCATGTCGTCGTTGTGCGCGTAGACGACGTTGATCTGCTTGCCGTAGGTCTTCGCGAACGCTTCCATCACCTGCTTGCCGCCGGCCAGCGTGAAGTCGCCGCTCTGCGACGCGATCACCTTGAACTTAGGATTGCTCTTGATCACTTCGAGCAGGCCGGCCCGCCGGTCGTTGGCCGGCGCCGAGCCGACCGTGCCCTGCAGCTCGACGATGTTGATCGGACCCGGGTCGTTCTTGTAGCGCTCTTCCATCCAGTGGCCGGCGCGCCGCCCTTCCTCGAGGAAGTCCGAGCCGATCATCGTCACGTACAGCGACGGGTCCTTCACGTCGACTCCGCGGTCGGTCAGGATCACCGGGATGTGCGCGGCCTTCGCTTCGGTCAGCACGGGCTCCCAGCCCGATTCGACGACCGGCGAGAACGCGATCACGTCGACCTTCTGCGCGATGAACGAGCGGATCGCGCGAATCTGGTTCTCCTGCTTCTGCTGCGCGTCGGAGAATTTCAGGTTGATGCCGGCGTCCTTCGCCGCGCCCTTCACCGACACGGTGTTCGCGGTGCGCCACGCGCTTTCCGCGCCGACCTGCGAGAAACCGAGCGTGATCGGTTTCTGCTGCGCGTGTGCGCCGCCGGCCAGCACCGTCGCCGCGGCAACGATCGCGCCGGCCGCCAGCTTCCTGATGAATGTCATGGTTCGTCTCCGATGATGTCGTTGTCTGCCGTTGCGCTGTTCTGTTTCTGCGTGGCGCAGGCACGGGTCGGGGCTGTGCGCCGGCCGGGGGCGTCGCGCCGGCCCGGTCTGCATGCCCCGCATCAGTCTAGAAACAAGTCCGATAACCTTCTAATGAAATATTGGATTGGGGCGATATCGGATTCGGCATACGTATAAACACCTAAACGAACGACGCGGCCCGTTCCAAGCGGCCTTTGCACGAGCCAGCGCACCACCGGCGCGTTGCCTCACCACATCGTAAAACGCTCGCTCCAGCCGACCTCGACGATCTCCGCGGCAGCTTCGATGTTCGTTGAACGCGACACGGCGTCGACGCGATCCGCCGATGTCGACATCGGCCCGCAGTCAGCTTGCCCGGGCGAAGCCGTTGCGTTGTTTCGTCCATGCAGCGGAAACAAACACCCGGATGCCCGTCCGGCGCGCGCTTGCGCCGGGCCTTCTCGCGCATGCCGGGAGTGGCGCACGGTTCTTGCTGCGCAGCGCCGGAACGTACGCATAAACAGGAGAAAACCGTGCGCGCAGGATGTCCGCCCGGAACGCAGCCCGACGATACGCGGATCGGCACTGACGTCGATCGACGCGCCGCAGCATGAAGCAGCGCGCCCCGTCGCAGCCGAAGGCGCGCATGCCCGCCGGGCCGCTGCGCCATGTCGACGACCGCCGCCCCGGCTATACGCGCCGGCCGCTCCGCAACGGCTTCGCGTATTACGGGCCGGACGGTGTGCGTGTGCGCGATGCCGACGAAATTGCCCGTATCAACGCGCTCGCGATTCCACCCGCGTACACCGACGTGTGGATCTGCATGGACCCGCGCGGTCATCTTCAGGCAACCGGCCGCGATGCACGCGGGCGCAAGCAGTATCGCTATCACCCGCTGTGGCGCGAGACGCGAGACGCGAACAAGTACGCGCGGATGGCCGCGTTCGCGCGTGCGCTGCCGCGCATCCGCGCGCGCGTCACGCGCGATCTGGCGTTGCCGGGCATGCCGCGCGACAAGGTCGTGGCGACGATCGTCCGCTTGCTCGACACGACGCTCGCGCGGATCGGCAACACGGAATACGCGCGCGAAAACGGCTCGTACGGGCTGACGACGTTGCGCAAGCGTCATGTGAAAATTCAGCCCGGCCAGGTGCAGTTGCGCTTCGCCGGCAAGAGCGGGATCGAACACGACGTGACGGTTGACGACGCACGGGTCGCGCGGATCGTACGGCGCTGCGCCGAGCTGCCCGGGCACGAGCTGTTCCAGTATGTGGACGACGACGGCGTACGCCATCCGGTCGGGTCGTCCGACGTGAACGACTACCTGCGCGAGGCCGGCGGCGCGGATTTCACCGCGAAGGACTACCGGACCTGGGCCGGCAGCGTGCATGCGCTTGGGTTGTTGCGGCGCACCGAGCATCGCGGCGTCACGCACGCGCGCAAGCAGATCGTCGAGACCGTGCGCGCGGTGGCCGAGCTACTGCGCAACACACCGGCCGTGTGCCGGCGCTGCTACATCCATCCGGCCGTGCTCGACGCGTTCGAGGCAGGCACGCTCGCCGCGCTCGCGGTCCGGCGTACGCCGCGCGGCTTGCGCGTGGACGAAGCGGCGTTCGTGGCGTTGCTCCGCAGCGCACGCCGGCGCATGGGGACATGACTGCGCACATCGCCCGGACACACCCGCTTCGACGCAGCCGGCCCCACACGAACCCGATGTCGTTTACCACCGGGTTCCGGGCGCATGACCGATAGCCGCCCGCGCCCGTTTCCCTAAACTGGTTCGCACAACACACCTGCCCGGTGTCGTCCGCTACGCGCGTCACGCCACCGGCATCGACGCATCCCCGAGACATCCGCCTTCGCTGTCCGTCGGCCCGCACGCCCCCGCTGCGTTCCCGCCGGCCGCGCCGCCAAGGCATTCCAGGAGAGTTCATTGAGCCCGTCGCAAGCGCGCCCCGCGAAAACCCGATCTTCGCGCCAGTCCGTCAAGCTGGATGACATCACGATCGTCGACCCCGCCGTCCTCAAGCGCGCGGTCGGCGCCATGGCGTTCGGCAACGCGATGGAATGGTTCGACTTCGGCGTCTACAGCTATATCGCCGTCACGCTCGGCAAGGTGTTCTTCCCGTCCAGCAGCCCGTCCGCGCAGCTGCTCGCGACCTTCGGCACGTTCGCGGCCGCGTTCCTCGTGCGCCCGCTCGGCGGCATGGTGTTCGGCCCGCTCGGCGACCGCATCGGCCGCCAGCGCGTGCTCGCCGCCACGATGATCATGATGGCCGTCGGCACCTTTGCGATCGGCCTGATCCCCAGCTACGCGTCGATCGGCATCATGGCGCCCGTGCTGCTGCTCGTCGCCCGCCTCGTGCAGGGCTTCTCGACCGGCGGCGAGTACGGCGGCGCCGCCACCTTCATCGCCGAATTCTCGACCGACAGGCGCCGCGGCTTCATGGGCAGCTTCCTCGAGTTCGGCACGCTGATCGGCTATACGCTCGGCGCGGCGACGGTCGCGCTGCTCACCGCGTCGCTGTCGCAGGAAGCGCTGCTGTCGTGGGGCTGGCGCGTGCCGTTCTTCATCGCCGGCCCGCTCGGTCTCGTGGGGCTCTACGTCCGGCTGAAACTCGAGGAGACGCCCGCGTTCAAGAAGGAGGCCGAAGCACGCGAAGCGGACGAACGCACGCGGCCGAAACAACGCTTCGCGACGCTGCTCGTCGAACAGTGGAAGCCGCTGCTGCAATGCGTCGGCCTCGTGCTGATCTTCAACGTCACCGACTACATGGCGCTGTCGTACCTGCCGAGCTACCTGTCGGCGACGCTGCACTTCCGCGAATCGCACGGCCTGTTCCTGGTGCTGCTCGTGATGGTGCTGATGATGCCGATGACGCTCTACGCCGGGCACCTGTCGGACAAGGTCGGCCGCAAGCCGGTGATGATGGCGGGCTGCGTGGGCCTGCTCGTGCTGGCCGTGCCGGCGCTGATGCTGATCCGCACCGGCGGCATGCTGCCCGTGTTCGGCGGGATGCTGATCTATGGCGTGCTGCTGTCGTGCTTTACCGGCGTGATGCCGTCGGCGCTGCCCGCGCTGTTCCCCACGCGCATCCGCTACGGCGCGCTCGCGATCGGCTTCAACGTGTCGGTGTCGTTGTTCGGCGGCACGACGCCGCTCGTCACCGCGTGGCTCGTCGATCGCACCGGCGACCTGATGATGCCCGCGTACTACCTGATGGGCGCATCGTTCATCGGCATCGTGTCGGTGCTCGCGCTGCGCGAAACGGCGCGCCAGCCGCTGCCCGGCTCCGCGCCGTGCGTCGCGAGTCGCGCGGAGGCGCTGAGCCTCGTTCGCGGCCAGGCCGACGAAGCGCGCGGGCAGGACAGGAAGCTCACGCCGGTCAGCGAACGTGCGTGATGCGGGCGCGGGTCGCGCGGGCGCTCATGACGTGACGTGATGCCACGCGACATGCGCCGCGTCGCGCGCACCGCGTCAGCCTGCCGACAGCCGCTGCGCGTCGAACCAGTCGAGCAGCATGCGCGTGACGAACGCGGGATTTTCCAGATTCGAGATGTGGCCGGCGTCCGGCACCAGCGCATGGGTGCAGCCGATCACGCTCGCCATCTTCACGGTTTCCGACGGCGGGCGCGCCATGTCGCCCGCGCCGCACATCAGCAGCGTGCGTTCGGCGTCCAGTTCGGCGAGTGCCGACAGCGTGTCGGGCCGGCCGAAGATCAGCCGGCCGAGCGGGACGATCGATTGCCGCAACCGGTCGGCCGGCAGGTTCGCCAGCGCGTCGCGAAACGCGGACGGCACCGGGCCCGCCAGATTGACGTCCGGCCGGAAGAACAGCGGCACGATCGCATCGAGCAGCGGCGGCGCGATACGGCCCGCGGCGGCGATGGCGTCAAGCATTCCGAAGTAGCGCAGCCGCGTCGCCTCGGGCTCGGCCTCGAGCGACGCATCCATCAGCACGAGCGAGCGCACGCGCTGCGGTTCGCGCAACGCGAGCCGCGCGCCCCACATGCCGCCGACACTGAGCCCGACGAGCGCGCACTGTTCGATCGCCAGCGCGTCGAGCAGCGCACTCGCCTGCGCGGCGAGATCGTCGAGCGTCTGCGTGCCTTCCGGCATCGCACCCGATGCGCCGTGCCCCCACAGGTCCGGCACGATGACACGATACTGGCGCGACAGCGCGTCGATCTGCGGCGCCCACATCGCCGCATCCCACAGATAGCTGTGCCCGAGCAGCACCGGGAACCCGGTGCCGTGATCCTGGTAATGCAGGGTGCTGCCATGAATGTTCACTGCGGGCATGTCGTCTCCGGTGTCGGCGCGATCGGCAGCGGCCCGGAACCGGGCGCCGCGGTCGGCGGCGTGCTGCAACGAAGGCGAAGCGGCGCATCATCGCACAGGTTGCAGGCGCGGCGCATGACGGTTCGCACCTGCGTGCGCGTCGACCCTGCCGCATGCCCCTTCAACACGCACGCGTGACGGCGTGCCGCGACCGTCCTATCCGACGCGATACATCGGCACCACGTTGCTGCCGGCCGTTTCCTGGTCCGACGCGAGCGGATGACTCGCCTGCTCGAGCAGCCAGTTGGTCAGCACCGCGATATCGAACTCGTTGCATGCGTCCGGGTTCTGCACCAGCACGTAGCTGCCCGATGCGACCGTGCAGTGCGGGAACAGCTCGACGAGCCGGCCCTGCTTCAGCAGCCCGTCGACCAGCGGCCGCCGCCCGATCGCGATGCCGTGCCCGTCGACCGCGGCCTGCACCAGCTGATCGTACTGGCTGAAATGCAGTGCGCCGGCGGGCCGCAGGCGCGGCACGCCCAGCTCCTTCAGCAGATGGCTCCATCCGTGCCACGGCCATTCGCCGCGCGGATCGTCGAGATGCAGCAGCACGTGCTTGTCGAGATCCTCCGGCTTCATCGACGCGACGTCGCCCGGCGCCGGCATCAGGCTCGGGCTGCAGACCGCCACGACATGCTCGCGAAACAGCACGTCCGTCTCGTCCGTCGACGTATACGGCCCGGCATATCGCACGGCCAAGTGCAAACGTTTGCGTTTAAGATCTTCAATTTCGCTCGTGGCGGATACGCGTACGTCGATGTCGGGGTAGCTGGCGCGGAATGAACCGAGGCGCGGAATCAGCCACAGCGCCGCGAACGAAACGGTGGTCGACAACGAGATCGCGCGCTGGCCCACGCTCGACGACAGCCTGCCGATCACCGATTCCAGGTCGGACAACGCGAACGAGATCGCGTCGTACAGCTCCCGCCCTTTGTCGGTCAGCGTCAGGGAACGTATGTGCCGATGAAAGAGCTCGATCCGGAGCTGCTCCTCGAGCGCCTTGACCTGCCGACTCACGGCGGATTGCGTGACGTTCAGTTCCTGCCCGGCACGCGTAAAGCTCAAATGACGCGCCGCGCATTCGAAGCCTCTCAGGAAATCCAGCGAAGGCATACTTCTCAATCGCTTTGCCAATCTCACATTAGCCATACCGCCGCCTCAAAGTTGCACCCACCGACAGGCAAGTCGCCGTTCGTCTCCCTGACTCGTTTCTCCTTTTTGGATTCGGAAACGATTTTATATTGAAGCATGGATGCGGATCATTCTTATTTTCAATCGTGACACTCGTATTTATCTATCGATTTTCATCGGCCAGATATTCTTACATTACCATTATCAAGTAGTGATTTTGTAAATCAATAAGCGGCCAGAATGGCGCGAAGAATGACCGACGAAATCGCGTAAAAACAGCACATTACAGGCGAAAATCGATGCCATGACGACGATACGGACGCCGCAGCAGAAGCACGTCCGCACACCTACAATTCAATTTCAATCACCAAACGATTTTATTCATTTACCGTATTACGAAAAGAAACCGCACCTCAACCTACACGCGGAATACCATTTAAATCCGTTATTTCGTGTTTATAAAAACATACTAAACGCATGAAATTGAATTGCACCATTCAATTGCCGTAAATTGATGAACCTATTATGTCCGGCAATGAATATTCCGCCGCCCGGAAACGGCAACCCGCGTGCATGACACCACTCTGTCGTCCGGAATCGGTTCCGCCCTTTACCGGACGGGATGCGCGTCGCTATACAGCGTTCACCACGCCGTCCGTCACACGGAGCGTTCGCGCGGTCACTCCGCGGCGATAGCGGTTCAGCTCCTGCGCGGTCGCGAACGGGCGCTCGAACAGGATCGACAGGTTGTGCAGGATCCGCTCGACCACCTTCTGTTCCCATTCGCCGTCGAAGCGGATCTGCTCGTCGAGCCAGCGCTCGAGCCATTCCGGATCGGGCAGGCGCGACTGCACGGTGTCGCGCGGGAACAGCGCCTGGTTCACGTGCAGGTTGGTCGGGTGCAACGGCTTCTCGGTGCGGCGCGCCGACGCCATCAGCACGCCGATCTTCGCGAATGCGGCACGCGCGACGTCGCCGCAGTCGTTCAGCGCCTTCTTCATGTAGCGCAGGTACGCGCCGCCGTGGCGTGCTTCATCGCGCGAGATCGTTTCGTAGATCTGCTTGATGACCGGCTCGGTGTGCCAGTCGGCCGCGCAACGGTACCAGTGGTTCAGGCGGATCTCGCCGCAGAAGTGCAGCATCAGCGTCTCGAGCGGCGGCGCCGGGTCGAATTCGAAGCGCACCGCGTGCAGTTCCGCTTCGGTCGGCACCATCGCCGGCTTGAAGCGGCGCAGGTATTCCATCAGCACGAGCGAATGCTTCTGTTCCTCGAAGAACCACACGCTCATGAAAGCGGAAAAGTCGCTGTCGTGCCGGTTGTCGCGCAGGAACATTTCCGTCGCGGGCAGCGCCGACCATTCGGTGATCGCGTTCATCCTGATCGTCTCGGCCTGCTCGTCGGTGAGCAGCGACGCGTCGAAGCGGTCCCACGGAATGTCCGTCTCCATGTCCCAGCGCACCGCTTCAAGCGACCTGAAAAGTTCCGGATAGAGCATCGTCGTCACCGTCGTTGAAAGGCATTCGGGCCCGGCACCGGCCCGGTCATGCCGATTGCGTGGACGCCGGCGCCGCCGCTTCGGCATCGGTTGCGCGGTCGTCCGCATCGTCGTCCACCGTGCGCGGCGAGAGCCTGCCGCGCAGCAGCGCGTAATAGAACTGCCGGTAGGTGCGGTGGTAATAGCGGATGCGCGGCCCGATCGCGCCATGCAGATCGTGCAGCCGCTCGATCGGCAGGTTCGGCATCATGTGATGCTCGACGTGATAGTTGTTGCCGTTCGTGAACCACGTCATGAATGCATTGCTCTCGATCGTCCGCGTGTTGCGGAACGGATCGGTGCTCGTCAGGTCGCAGCGGTAATGCTCGGGCATCTCAACCAGCGCATGCACGGGCGCGGCCACGAACACGAGCGGCACGACCCACACCCACACGACGAACCACGTGTGCAGCGCGATCGACACACCGGCCAGCAGCGCGATCGTCGCGACCATCAGCAGGTGATCGCGGCGGATCGCGCGCGACACGAGCGGGTTGTCGCCGAAGCGTGCGCCCGGCACGACGAGCTTCGCGACGTTCTTCGCGAACTGGATATAGTGCGCGGCCATCGACAGCCGCCACGCCCACAGGCCGAGATTCACGACGGGGCGCGCGCCGTACTGGTCGCCGTAGTCGAAGAACTCCTTGTTCTCGGGCGTGCCGAGCAGCCGGTGATGGCGCAGGTGGCTGTCCTGGTACGCATGAAACGACACGAGCATCGGCATGCCGAGCAGCACGCCGAACACCATGTTGAGCCGCTTGCTCCTGAATCCCTGGTAATGCAGCGCCTGATGCTGCAGCTCGACCCCGTGCGCGTACATCGCGCCGATCAGCAGGATGCCGACGATCTTCAGGACCACGACCGTCGACAGCGCGAACAGCATGCCATGCGCGATGAGTGCGACGTAGACCGCGAGCTTCAGCGAGAAGACGACGCCGCTCGGGCGGCTCTTCATGTCTGCAACCGGTTTCTGACGGGCGAGAAGCGATGAGGTGACGGACAAAATGCTCTCCTTGGCCGGACCCTGCCCGGCACGATGACGCGGCGACACTGGCGCGCTGCCGGGTTGCAATTCTTCTGTGAGTCGATGCTTCGGACAAACGAATTTTCCGAACGCATTGCATGACGCCCGCGCATGAGCGCACCACATCGTGAACTAGACGACCGGTCGAATGCGTACCGACCATTCACCTCGCACGGGCTCGCGCGTATACACACATGGCAGTGCCGAGTGGATGCGTGCTGCTCATGCATAGCCTGCAAATATTCCGTTTGTCGCGTCATGTCGATCCGGCAAGAATCCCCCTCACTCGACGAACGGCGCCGCCGGCACCGTGGCGCGAGCGGCCGTGTTCCTCAAGGGGAGAATCCTCGTGACGAAGTGCGCATCCACCATTCATCGCCTCATCGAATCGCTCGAGGACGTCGCGGGCGCCATGCATCGCATGACGTTCGTCGACGACGCCGGCAACGAGGCGAGCATCACGTACCGGCGCTTCGCTGAAGAAGTGTTTCGCCAGGCCGGCGCGCTGCGCGAACTCGACGTGCGCGAGAACGACATGGTGATGCTGGCGTTGCCCGCGTCGGTCGAGCACGCGGTCGCGATGATGGCCTGCGTGATGACGGGCGCACTGCCCTGCACCGTGCCCGTTCCGACGCGCCGCGCCACGACCGGGCGGCAGGTGATCGATGTCGCCTGCGAGCTGTACCGGCCGCGCCTCGTCATCGCCGCGGATGCGCAGTCGGCCGCATGGCGCGACGATGCGTTTCCCGCTTCGTCCACGCGCGTCGTCGATCTCGACACGCTGTCGCTCGTCGCGGATGCCGGCGCGCGCGCGCTGATCAGCGCGAAGCATGGCCGCGATCCGCATCATGTCCAGCTCACGTCCGGCTCGACATCGCACCCGAAGGCCGCGGTCCTCAGCCACGAGAACGTGATCGCGAACGTGCTCGGCATCGGCGGGTCGGTGCGTTTCGACATTGCGGCCGGCGACGGCACCGCGTCGTGGCTGCCGCTCTATCACGACATGGGGCTGCTCACGCTGCTGTCGAACCTGCATTACCGTGCGCCGCTGCTGATGATGCAGCCGAACAGCTTCATCCGGAATCCGCTCGGCTGGTTGAAGCGCATCGCGTCAGCGCGCGCGACGACGACGTCGGTGCCGACCTTCGCGCTGCGCTACTGCGTGCGCCGTTTCAATGCCGCCGCGATGGAAGGCGTGGATCTTTCCGCGTGCCGCAACATCTTCATCGGCGGCGAACGCGTGGACGACGCGACGCTGCGCGACTTCGCCGCGACGTTCGCGCCGTACGGTCTCGCCGCATCGGCGCTGCAGCCGTGCTACGGGATGGCCGAATCGACGCTCGCGGTATCGATGCATCGTGCGTGGCACGACGGCGCCGTTGACGGCGCACCGTACGTGATCGCCGACACGCTCGACCGTCGCGCGCTGATCGAGCGCCGCGACGCGCAACCGGCCGCCGCGAACGACGGCGCCGACACCGACACCGAAACCGTGCTCGCGATGGGCACGCCGATCGAGGGCATGGCGTTCCGGATCCTCGACGACGGCGACCACGCGCTGGCGAATCGCGCGGTCGGCGAAGTCGCGATCCGCGGCACGTCGGTGATGCTCGGCTACCTGAACCCCGACGACGGCTCGATCGCCGCGCCGCTGACGGCCGACGGCTGGTTCCGCACCGGCGACATCGGCTATATCGCCGACGGCCAGCTGCACATCCTCGGGCGCAAGAAGGAAGTCATCATCATTCGCGGCAGCAACTACTTCCCGCACGAAATCGAGGAAGCGTTGGCGTCGCATCGCACGCTGCGCAAGAGCACCTGCATCGCGTTCGGGCTGCCCGACCCCGAGACGGGCACCGAGCGGCTGGTCGTCGCGATCGAGGCGCGGCCCGTCGACGCGACGCCGCAGACGCGTGCCGAGTGCCAGCAGCTGCTCGCGTCGCGCATCGGCTTCGCCGCGCAGGATCTGTGCTTCGTCGAACCCGGCTCGCTGCCGCGCACGACGAGCGGCAAGCTGCAGCGCCTGAAGTGCCGCGACCTCTATGCGAGCGGCGCGCTGTCCGTGATCCACGCGACGGCCGCCGCCGAAGCCGGCCAGGGAGCGTACGCATGACGACCGCCACGCTCACGCCGGTGCTCGAACTGCGCGACGTCTCGCGCGTGTACGAGGGCGCGGGCCGCGTCGTCGCGGTGCGCGGCGCGACGATCTCGATCGGCCGACGCGACGTCGTCGCGCTCGTCGGCCCGTCGGGCAGCGGCAAGAGCACGTTGCTCAACCTGGCCGGCTTTCTCGACGTGCCGAGCAGCGGCGAACGCTGGCTCGAAGGCCGCCGGATCGACGATGCGCCGGACACACTCGAACGGATTCGCCGCGAGCGCATCGGCTTCGTGTTCCAGCAGTTCAACCTGATTCCGGTGATGTCGGCGCTCGAAAACGTCGAGCTCGGCTGCTTCGCATGGGGCACGCCGCGCACGCGCCGCGAGCGCGCCCGCGCGATGCTCGACGCGGTGGGGCTCGCCGCGCGCGAACGTCATCGCCCCGGCGAGCTGTCCGGCGGCGAGCAGCAACGCGTTGCACTGGCGCGCGCACTCGCCAAGGAACCGGCGATCGTGATCGCGGACGAGCCGACCGCCAGCCTCGACAGCACCAACGCACGGGCAGTGGCCGAGCTGATCCTCGACACCAACCGCACGCTGGGCACCGCCTTTCTGATTGCGTCGCACGACGATCGTCTGTGCGCGCACCTGCCGCGCCGCATCGAGATGCGCGACGGCGTACCGGGAGTGAATCGTGAACTGGTCGACGTTTGCGTGGCGTAACCTCTGGCGCAACAAGCGCCGCACCGTGCTGACGATGGCGATGATCGGCGTCGCCGCGTTCGCGTCGAGCCTCGCGCTCGGCTACGTGATCGCGACCTTCGATGCGGTGCGCGAAGGATCGATCGACAGCGGCGTCGGCCACGTGCAGGTGCTGCACCACGGCTATCTCGACCTGATCGGCGAACGTCCGCTGCAGTACGGGCTCACCGCCGACGAGCAGGCCACCGCCACGCACGCGATCGCGGCGCTGCCCGGCGTCGCGACCACCGCGCGCGGCATCGACTTCGACGGGTTGATCTCGAACGGCGATCTCAGTTACGGCTTCGTCGGCGAAGGCATCGAGCCGAACCGCGAGCCGCCCGGCTTCTTCGACTATCACACGGTGCTGTCGGGCCGTTACCTGTCGCCGACGAATCCCGGCACCGAAGTCGTCGTCGGCGCCGAACTCGCGCGCAAGCTCGGCGTGCACGTCGGCTCGGTCGTGCAGTTGATGGCGTCGACCGCGCACGGCGGCATCAACGCGACCGACGCGCAGATCGTCGGCGTGATGAGCACCGGCAACAAGGACGTCGACGAGCGGATCGTCAACGTGACGTTCACGGCCGCACAGGCGCTGCTGCGCACCGACCGGGCGTCGCGCATCGCGGTGTTCCTGTCGGACACCGCGCACACGCCGGCCGCCGCCGCGTCGCTGCGCGCCGCGCTGCCGACGCTCGACGTGAAGACCTGGGACCAGCTCGTGTCGCTCTATCACCAGGTCGTCGCGCTGTACAAGAACCAGTTCTCGGTGTTCGGCGCGATTCTCTGCCTGACCATCCTGCTGTCGATGAGCAACTGGATCCTGATGAGCATCGTCGAACGCCGCCGCGAGATCTCGACCCTGCGCGCGCTCGGCGTGCCGGCCGCGACGGTGCGCGGCGTGCTGATCCAGGAGACCGCCTTCCTCGGCCTGCTGGGCGCCGCCGCCGGCATCGCGGTGGCGCTGCTGACGATGGTCGCGCTCAATCACGCACAGATCCACCTGCCGCCGCCGCCGGGGCGCGTGAAGTCGATCCTGCTCGAATTCACGGTCTCGCCGGCCGCCGTGGCCGCCGTCGAAGGCGCGTTCGTCGTGCTCGGGGTGGCCGCCGCGCTGCTCGCGACGCTCGGCCTCGCCAAACGCAACATCCTCGAAGGACTCGCCCCATGATTCGCATTCGCCACCTGGCTGCCGCGCTCGTCGCGTGCACGCCGCTCGTGCATGCCGCCGACGCCCCGACGGCCCAGACCATGCTTGCCCGTGCCGACGCATACCGCAGCACGGCCGCCGATACGCAGACGAACATCCAGATCACGAACGAAGTCGGCGGGCAGTCCGGCGACGCGACACGCTATCTCGTCTATACGCGCGGCAACGGCGACACGCTCGCGCTGACGCGCAGCGGCGAGAACGACGGCCAGAAATACCTCGCAACGACGCGCGGCCACTGGTTCTACGTGCCGAACACGCGCAGCGCGGTCCGCATCAACGGGATGCAGCGGCTACAGGGCGAGGTCGTGATCAGCGACATCACGCGCACGCACTGGGCGGACAGCTATCACGCATCGGCCGCGCCGGGCGCGACGACGATCGCCGGCAAGCCGGCCACCGAGCTCGATCTGACCGCGACCGATCCCGACAACGTCTACCCGACGATCAAGCTGTGGGTCACGCCCGATACCGACGTACCGGTGCGCGCGCAGTTCTTCCTCGCGAGCGGCCTGCTGTTCCGCAGCGCCGATTTCTCCGCGCCGGTCGATGCGAACGGGCGCAAGGTGATCCGCAAGATCACGTATCGCAACGAGATCGAAAAGCAGCGCGCGAGCGTCGTCGACATCCTCGACGGCCAGCCGCGCAAGATTCCGTCGGGCTGGTTCAATCCCGACACGCTTGCCGATGGCCAGTGACAACAACGCCCATGTCGACGCCCATCGTGACCGCCGCCTTCCATCATCCGGCCGACTCTGGCCCGCCGCCGCGCTCGCCGTCCCGCTTGCGCTCGGCTGCACGCTCGCGCACGGAGAATCGCTGATGGAACAGTTGAGCACGCTGAACGGCATCGCATACGCACGCACCGTCGACAGCATGGACGGGCACGCGCTGTTAGGCAACCTGATCGGCGACCAGCCGCGCAACCTGCAGGAAGCGGGCCTGCTCGCGCGCATCGACGGCGAGAACCTGTTCATGAACGCCCGTGCCGTGGCCAGCAACCACTCGCTCGGCGCGCAGGCCACCCGCTTCAACGAGGCCGGCGTGCGCTACGCATTCGACAACGGCATCACGCTCACCGCCGGCAAGCGGATCGATCCGCTCGATACGTCGCAGGCGTTCTTCCCGCTCGGCTTCTTCCAGAAGCGGGCCGCGACGGCCGACATCTACGACCGCTACGGCGACGTCGAAGGCACGCCGCTCGTCGAAGCGAAATGGGCCGGCGAACAGACCACGCTGCAGTTCATCGCCGGGGAAAACCGCACGCTGCGCAGCGACGTCGACAACCGCGACGTGCAGGGCGCGACGCAGCTCGTGCGCGGTGCGTACAACTGGTCGGGCGGCTCGGCCGCGTTGCTCGCCGGCCGGCATGCGGGCCATGGCGGCGCCGGTGCGACGCTGTCGTTCGACGTCGCGCGCTCGAACACCGTCTATGCAAGCGCGTGGCTCGAGCGCGGCACGACACGGCCATTGCCTGCGTTCATCGCGAACGGCACGCCGCTCGATTCCCCGGCCGCGTACGACGCGGTCGATCGCCGCAACGATCGCCAAGTCATGTGGCGCAGCGCGGTCGGCATGCAGAGCGCACTGCCCGGCAACTTCTCGCTGATCGTCGAGTGGTCGCACGACGAGGCGCGCTACGACGCGAACCAGTGGCGCCAGATGGTCGGCGCGGTCCGCGTGAACAACGCGCTCCTGCCCGTCGCGCCCGGCGCGGCGCTGGGCGGCCTCGGCGGCACGGCCGATTTCGTGAGCGTCGACGGCAACCTGCGCGACTACCTGTTCGCGCGGCTCGGCAAGAAGATCGGCCGCGTCGAGTATTCGCTGCGCGGCGTCTATTCGCCGCAGGACAAGGGCCTGCTCGCGATCGCGCAGGTCGTCGCCGACGTGAACAAGCGCGTGAGCGTCGACGTCGCGGTCACCCGCGCGTTCTCCGACAGCAATTCCGAGTACCGGATGGTCGGTCTCGGCACCCGTATCGACGCCGCCGTGCGCGTGCGCTTCTGACAGGAACCCTGCCCCATGTCCACGCTTTCCGCTCCCGCTTCGTCCGCCGCCCCGTTCACGCCCGCGCCGCTGCTGCTGCGCGTGGCCGACCGGGCCGCGTATCCGGTGCTGCGCCACTTCGACACGATCGCGTCGCTCGGCACGCCGCCGCGCGCGGCGAGCCGGCTCGTCGAAGCCGCTGCCGTGCGTCTGCTCGACAGCGAGATGGTGATCGCGCTGCATGCCGCCACGCCGGACGTGCTGCCCGATTCGTCCGCGTCGACGCCGCTGCGGCACGAAGAAGCGCCGCTCACCGAAGCGTTGCTCGAACAAATCAGCCGCGAAGGGTTTCATCACCTGTTCAAGCCGTTCATGCGCGCGTTCATCCGCATCATGTTCGGGCTGTTCTTCTCCGACGACCAGAACCGTCGCGCCTGCGACTGCATCGACAGCGGCCACAACTTCGCGTTCCTGATGAGCGACGGCGGCGGCCCGACGCTCGCTGCATGGCGCACCGTCGTGCGCAGCGACGACAACGGCCTCGCGCTCACCGTCGACAAGGTGTGGGGCATCGAAGCCCACCGCGACTGCATGGCGGTGGTCGCCGCGCGGTTGCCGGGCGTGATGTTCCCGGCCGCCTACCTCGTGTGGCCCGACGAGTACCGGAAGCTGAAGCGCACGACCTGCGGCGCGCCGTTCCTCGCCGGCAACCTGCAGCTCGCGAACGTCGGCGGCCAGGTGCGCGCCCATGCCGAGGATCGCCTGCGCATCGGCGGCCCGACCGTGTTCAACAAGTACCTGACCGTCGTGCGCCCCTACTTCGTCCGCGCGCTGATGGCGCACGTCGGCTGGCTCGCGCAAACGGGCCGCATCGAACTCGACGCCGACGCCCGCGCCGTCCACCAGTTCATCGCCCACGCCGCGCGCAGCCAGACCGACGACGCGCACTACAGCTTCGGCAAGGTGCAGCGCGTGCTCGCGATCAAGCTGCTGTCGAACGAGTTCCTGACGGCGCTCGTGCGCGACGGCAGGGTGGCGACCTTCGACGACCAGCGCGACCTGCTGGCGTTTTCGAAGATGGAAGGCAGTTCGTACCGCTGTTATCACGAGCTTCGCAAGAGCCTGCGCTGCGAAGCCGGCAGTTGACCCACGCGACAGGCCGATCGATCCCGATCAACCCACTTCATTATCAGGAGCTCCTCTCATGACGACCCAGAACGTTCCGGCCGACGCGCTCGACATCCTGTCCCGCGAAGTCGCGAAGATCCTCAACGTCGAGACCGTCGACACCGACGCCGGCATCGGCGAACTCGGCATCGATTCGCTGAACATCGTCGAGCTGATCGTGTTCTGCGAACAGCTCTACGGTTCGATCGACCCGGAAGCGCTGAACATCACGCAGTACACGACGCTGCAGCAGCTCGACGCGCAACTGCGCCGCCAGCAGCACGCCGCCTGACACGACGATGCTCGCGCCCCTTGCGACCGTGGCGGCCCCCGCCGCCCAGCCGGCCCCGGCCACTGCGCTGACCGTGCAGGCGCTCGCGTACCGGCGCGTCGCGCCGTCGCGCGACGGCGCGGCCGTGCCGCTCGACGACACGGCCCGCGCGATCGGCACGCTCGCGTGCGCCGAACGCGAGCGGCTGTGCGGCGCGGTCGGCGCGGACGACTACGTGGTCAGCTCGACGATCCTGTCGATGCTGCTGATGAACGATTCGCCGCAGCATCGCGTGTTCGCGCAGGCACTCGCCGGCGCGAACGACTACACGCCGGACTGGATGACCTGCTCGTACGAATGCGCGGGCTGGGGCTACGTATTGCGCCGCTCGCTCGCCACCGCGGCCGAGACCGGGCCGCGCACGCTGCTGCTGCAGATCGTCGACATCGACGTGCACGGCTATACGTACTGGCACGGCAACCCCGCCTGGGGCCGCTCGGGCTTCGGCGTGTGCACGCTGCTCGTCGACGTCGGCCGCGAAGCGTCACCGTCCATGACGTCGGTGCTGGCCGAGGCCGCGCCGCCGGCCAGTGCGGTCGTGCGGCTGGGCCGCGACATCCGCACCTTCTGCGCGGCCCGCCCCGGCTTGCACGCGGCGCTGCCGTTCTTTCCGGCGACGTCGCGCCGTGCGCTGCTCGCGTCGGTCGGCAAGACGCCGCTGCTGCCGGACGGCCACGGGCAGTTCGGTCATGCGTTCGGCAGCGATCCGTGGCTGTCGGTGCTGCTCGCGCATCGCGACGGCGACACGCCACGCCGCGCGGCCGTCTGCTCGCTCGCGCTGAACGGCTATTACGCAGTCGCCGACGTCGCGTTCGCGCCGGACGCGACGTTCTCGCTCGACGACGAGGCGTGACATGGTGCGACCCGTTCACTTCACCTACCGGATCGAGCGCGACGCGCGGCAGCCGGTCGCGGTCGCCGCGAGCGCGTACCGGATGCCGCTCGACACGCCGGCCGACTATGCGCGTGCCTCACTCGCGGAAACAGCCGGCGACCTGTATGACGCCGGCGATGCGCTCGGCGGCGATCGCCGCGTGTTGCTCGATCATGTCCAGTACTTTGCATTCCTAGCCGAAATCACGGCGCGGATCCGCAATGACGTGCATCCGGACGCGCGCGTATTCATCGAAGTCTGCGCGCCGTACTTCGGCACGTTGCCGGCCGAACTGCTCGCGCCGCACGTGCTGCTCGGCGTGCACCTGTACGACGAAGCATTGCGCGATGCCGCGCGCGGCGCACCCGTCGTGTGGATCGGCGACCGGATCCTGCGCGACGCGGAGTTCGCCGGCGACAACCGCGTGTGCTGCGCGATCTGGCCGGCGCGGCTCGCCGACGCCTTCGACGCGCAATTGCGCGGCGCATGGCCGGCGTATGCGATCCGCCTCGACCCGCACCCGGCCGCCCCGCGTGCCGCCGCCACGACGCTTACCGATTCCGCCCATCATTCCGGCGCCGCCGCGCGACCAGGGAGACCTTGAAATGACTGACACGCTCACCGTAATGCAGGACACGGCCGACATCCGCTGGTCGATGCCCGTCGACGCCCTGATGTCGAACGACTACGCACTGCGCGAAGAGGCGCTGAACCGGTTGTACGAAAAGGCGAAGGCCGCGCAGTGGGACGTCGCGACCGATGTCGACTGGAGCCACGATCTCGATCCGGCGAACCCGCTCGGCATGCCCGACCCGACGCTGCTGATCTACGGCACCGAGCTGTGGGGCAAGCTCTCGGACACCGACAAGCGCGAGGTGCGCCATCACGCGCAGGGCTGGCTGCTGTCGCAGATCCTGCATGGCGAGCAGGCCGCGCTGATCTGCGCGTCGAAGCTCGCGTCGGCCGAGAACGGCCTGAGCGCGCGGCTGTGCGCGGCCGCGCAGATGATGGACGAAGCGCGCCATGTCGAGGCGTACGCGAAGCTCGTGAACGAGAAGCTCGACGTCAGCTACCCGATGAGCCGCTCGCTGAAGGGGCTGCTGCACGACACGATCACGAGCAGCGCGCTCGACATGACGAACCTCGGGATGCAGGTGCTCGTCGAGGGCATCGCGCTGTCGATCTTCCAGAGCGTGGTCGCGTACAGCACCGATCCGTTCATCAAGGACCTGTTCGTGCGGATCCAGCGCGACGAGTCGCGCCACTTCGCGGTCGGCCGGATCACGCTGTGCCGCGTGTATGCGGAGATGAGCGCGGTCGAGCTGCGCGAGCGCGAGGAGTTCGTCTGCGAGGGCGCGGCCGTGCTGTACGAGCACCTGTGCGCGGACGACATCTGGGAACCGATGGGGCTGTCGAAGCGCGAATGCAGCGCGATGGTGCGCGAATCGCCGGTCTCCAGCTCGATCCGCCGCTCGATCTTTCGGCGCCTGGTGCCGACGATCCGCGAGATGGGCCTGCTCACGCCGACCGTGCAGGCGACCTTCGAAAAACTCGACGTCCTCGACTACGCGGCGATGCCGCTCAACTGAACCATGACGACGACCTCCTCCCAAGCGTCACGCGATTTCTGGATCGGCATCGACGCGGTGGCCTACGAGCTGCCGGGCCTGCCCGTCGATATCGAGGCCTGGGCCGCCGAGCGCGACTACCCGGCGCAACGGGCCGCGGCGATCGCGCACTCGGGCAGCCGCTATTTCCACATGGCGCTCGACACGAGCGAGACCGATCTCGCGATCGCGGCGGCCGGCCGCCTGCTCGACACCGCGAGCGTGCATCCGTCCGACATCGGCGCGATCGTGCACGTGCACACGCAGCAGTTCAGCGTGCCGCCCGCGCCGCGCAGCCTGCCGCACGAGCTGGCCGCGCAGCTCGGCATCGAGCCGCTGTGGCTCGGCTCGGTCGCACAGCTGAACTGCGTGTCGGTCGCGGCCGGCATCGAGACGGTGCGCGCGCTGATGCGCCGCTATCCGCAGCTCGACGCGGCGCTCGTCGTGTCGTCCGATCGCGTGTACGGCGAGGATTACCGGATGCGGCAGATGACGGGCGTGCAGTGCGACGGCGCGGCCGCGATGCTGATCGCGCGCAACAGCACGAAAAACCGGCTCGGCGGCATCGCGATCGAGACGCATGCGAAGTGGCATCGCGGCTCGGACACCGTCGCCGCGAACGAGGCCGACCTGATCATGATGGAGTGGCCGTACACCCGCAAGGCGATCGACGCGGCGGTCGCGCTCGAGCCGTACGCGCTCGACGCGTACGAGCTCGTGCTGCCGCACAACGCCGACCTGCCCGGCTGGAACGCGCTGTGCCGCGCGATGCGCGTGCCGGCCGAGCGGCTCTATGCGGAAAACATCCATGCGCGCGGCCATGCGTGCTGTTCGGACTTCCCGATCAACCTGGCCGACGTCGGGCTCGACGCGGTCGCGCGCGGCCAGCGCGTGCTCGGCGTGATGCAGTCGAACTGCGGCGCGTACGCGGCCGCCACGCTCCATCCGGTGGGCCGCCATGACGCCTGAGCGCCCGCTTCCGCCCGCCGGCGACCACGCGTGGATCGCCGACCTGCGCACGCCGTGCTACGTGTACGAGCCGGAGGTCGCGATCGCGCGCTACCGGTCGCTGAAGGCGCGGCTCGGCACGCGGCTGATCGTGTCGCTGAAGGCGAACCCGAACCAGGACATGCTCGCGCGCTGCGCGCATGCGTACGAGGATGGCGTCGAACTCGCGAGCCGCGGCGAACTCGATGCGGTGATCGGCCGGATCAAGACGCCGCGCTACCTGAACAACCCGTCGATGGACGAGATGTTCATGCGCGCCGGGCTCGCGTCGCGCTGCCATTTCGTGCTCGACAACCCGGACGCGGTCGCGCGCTTCGTGCCGCTGGCGCGCGAGGCGGCGGCCGGCGGCAGCACGCCGGGCGCCGTGCTGCTGCGCGTGAACGCCGGCGCGCTGGCCGGCGACGAGGCGCGCGCGCTGTGGCACGACCACTTCGGGATGACGCCGAACGAGGCGCACGACGCGGTGCGTACGCTCGCCGCTGCCGGTTTGCCGGTGGCCGGGCTGCACGTGTTCTCCGGCCCGCATTCGTTCATCCGCCAGGACGCGACGCAGCCCGACACACTCGTGCTGCCCGAGCGGCTCGCGGCGCTCGCCCGCGATCTCGCCCCCGCCAACGGCGCGCCGCTCACGTCGCTGAGTCTCGGCGGCGGTTTTGCCGACGATCACCCCGGCGACGCCGCGTTCGAACGCTATGCGACTGCGCTCGCGCCGCTGGCCGGCCAGTACGCGCTCGCGCATGAATCGGGCCGCGCGATCTTCGCGGATGCGGGCGTGTTCGCGACGCGCGTGGTTGCGGTCAAGACGTGGCAGGACCGCACGATCGCCGTCTGCGACGGCGGGCTGTCGCATGCGTTCCTGCTTGCGCAGACCGAATCGGTGATGCGCCGGCTGGCCGCGCCGTCGCTCGTGCGCCACAAGCCCGCACCGTCGGAGCGTGGCGTACCGACGATCTATGTCGGCAGCACCTGCAGCCGCGCGGACGTGATCGGCCGCGACGACACGGGTGCGCCGCCGCAGGTCGGCGACATCGCCGTGTTCGCGCGCTGCGGCGCGTATCACCGCACGTACTCGATGGCGCATTTCCTGTCCCACGAAGCCGCGCACGTGTACGTGCGGCCTGCCTAGACCCACCTGAGAGAGAAGCCGATCATGAACGCCCTGATCAGCGTCGCCGACCTGCTCGAACACGGCGCCGCACGCTGGCCGCAGCATCCCGCGTATGCCGACGGCGGCGGCGCGATGACCTACGAACAGCTTGCGCGCGCGGTCCGCCGCGCGGCCGCCGCGCTCGCGTCGCGCGGCGTGCAGCCCGGCGAGCGCGTCGCCATCTACGCGCCGAAACGCATCGAAACCGTGGTCGCGATGCTCGCGGCCAACGCGCTCGGCGCGATCTTCGTGCCGGTCAATCCGCAGTTGAAGGAAGCGCAGATCGAACACATCGTCACCGACAGCGGCGCGGCGCTGTTCATGACCGGCGCGCAGCGGTTGAAGCGCCTGCCGGCGCTCGCCGCGCTCGTCGGCGAACGCGCGATGCTGATCGAGGAACTGGCCGACGCGATCCACGCAGTCGGCACCGACACACCTGCTCCGCTTCCCGCCGGCCGGCCGGTGGACGACGATCCCGCCGCGCTGCTCTACACGTCCGGCTCGACCGGCAAGCCGAAAGGCGTGGTCGTGTCGCATCGCAACCTCGTGTCGGGCGCATTCAGCGTCGCCGCGTACCAGGGGCTGGCCGACGACGACGTCGTGCTCGGCGTGCTGCCGCTCAGCTTCGACGCGGGCCTGAGCCAGCTCACGACCGCGCTGGCCGCCGGCGCGTGCTATGCGCCGCTCGACTTCCTGCAGCCGGCCGAAGTGCCGCGCCATTGCGACGCGTTCGGCGTGACGTCGATCACCGGCGTGCCGCCGTTGTGGATGCAGCTCGCGTCCGCCGGCTGGAGCGACACGGCGCGCACGCGGATCCGCCGCTTCGCGAACACCGGCGGCCATCTGGCGACGCCATTGCTGCACCGCCTGCAGGCGGTGTTCACGAACGCCGCGCCGTACCTGATGTACGGGCTGACCGAAGCATTCCGCTCGACCTACCTGCCGCCGGCCGACGCGGCACTGCGCCCGACGTCGATCGGCAAGGCCGTACCGAACGCCGAGATCCTCGTGCTGCGCGCGGACGGCAGCGAATGCGCGGCCGACGAACCCGGCGAACTCGTGCATCGCGGCGCGTTCGTCACGCTCGGCTACTGGAACCGGCCCGAGCTGACCGCGCAGCGCTTTCGCCCGCTGCCGCGCCGGCACGGCGAGATCCCGCGCGCCGACGTCGCCGTGTGGTCGGGCGACATCGTGCGGCGCGACGCGGACGGCTACCTGTATTTCGTCGCGCGCGGCGACGACATGATCAAGACGTCCGGCTATCGCGTGAGCCCGACCGAGGTCGAGGACGTGCTGTTCGCGCTGCCCCACATCCGCGAGGCCGCGGTGTTCGGCGTGCCGCACGCATCGCTCGGCGAGGCGATCGCCGCGTGCGTCGTGTCGACGCTCGACGCCGAAGCATGCCGCGCCGACATCGCACGCGCCTGCCGCGACGCGTTGCCGACCTACATGAGCCCGCTCGTCGTCGAGCCGCTGCCGGCGTTGCCGCGCAACCCGAACGGCAAGATCGACCGCCCCGCGCTGAAAAACCAGTATCGCGACGCGTTCGCGCCCACGAACGAGGAGACCGCCGCATGACCCTGTCGACGCTCGATGAAACCTGCCTCGGCGCGCGCCGCATCGCCGAGCCCGGCACGCTGGCCCTGTCGGGCGGCGTCGTGGTGCTGCCGCCGTCGGTCGTGTTCAGCGCGATCCAGGCGCAGGAACGCCATCCCGGCTACCGGCATCTGCTGCTGCCGCAGGCACGCTTTGCGCGGCCGCGCGGAATGGGCGCGCTGACGCCCGACGAAGGCACGCGCCTCGCGCCGGGCGGCCGGCCCACGCTGCGTGTCGCGCCGCCCGGGCGCAGCCTCGCCGATCTCGCCGCCGACGCGGCACTCGACCTGCGCGACCAACTGGGCTCCGGGCAACTGGCGCGCACGACCCACGTGATCGTCGCGAGTTGCGCGCTCAACGAAGGGATCGGCGACTCGGTCGTCGGCCGCATGCAGTACGAGCTCGGGCTGCAGCGCGTGACGCCCTTCGCGCTCGGCCAGAACGGCACGCTCGGCTGGTATTCGGCGCTGATGCTGCTCGACGGGCTCCTCGACGAAGGCGACCAGGCGCTCGTGATCCTCAGCGACAAGTGGCTCTACCCGTTCTTCCGCCAGTTCGGCGACCTGGTCGGCTACGGCGACGCGGCCGCCGCGCTGCTCGTGTCGCGCGCCGGCCCGGCGCCCGAGCCGGCGGACTGGGGCGGCGTGCGGTCCGTCGCGATGGAATTCGGGCCGTCGATCGCCGATCCGTGGGCCGACGCACCCGGCGCATTGCGCGACACGCTCGCACCGGTCGCCGCGCGTGCGATCCGCCGCGCACTCGACCTGGCCGGGCTGCGCGCCGGTGAAATCGACTGGTGCGTGCCGCCCGGCTTCGATCCCGGCTTCGCGGCGCGCGTGGCCGACGCCGCGTCGATCCCGGTCGCCGCCCGCATCCAGCATGAAGCGGCCGGCCACCTGTCGTCGGCCGAATCCGCGGCCGCGCTGATCCGGCTCGCCGGCGCGCTCGACGAAGGCGAACGCCGCACGGTGCTCGTGTGGGACGCGGCACTGCATGGCGCGGCGGCGGCGGCCGTCGTCGACCTCGCCGGCGGCCTCGATGCCGCGCTCGATATCGAAGGAGACGCGTAATGAGCGCCTACAAGGTGAGCCTGCGCGAACTGCGCTTCTTTCTGTGGGAACTGTTCGAAGCCGACAAGCGGTTCCTCGCGGAACACGGCCTGTACGGCACGCATGACCGCGCATCGATCGACGCGCTGCTCGAACGCGCACGCGATTTCGCGCTCGACCTCGGGCGCAGCTACCAGCAGGCGGACGTCGAGGGCTGCACGCTGCTCGACGACGGCCAGGTGCGCATTCCGTCGCATTTCCACGCGCTGTGGGCACGGTTTCGCGACGAATGGTCGAACACGCTGTTCGGCACCGCGCACGGGCTGCCGCCGATCGTCACGCAGATGATCTACGAGATGTTCATGGGCGCGAACCCGTCGTTCATGACGTACGGCGGCTTCACGCGCCCCGCGATCAAGCTGCTGCAGATGCACGGCACGCCGCTCCAGAAGGCGCTGATCGCGCCGCTCGAGGCGTACCGCTGGGATGCCTGCTTCTGCGCGACCGAACCGCAGGCCGGCACCGACCTCACCGCGGTCGCGCTGCGCGCGACACCGCTCGAACGCGACCTCTACGCGATCGACGGCGAGAAGGTCTACATCTCGGCCGGCATGCACGAGTTGACCGAGAACACGCTGTATTTCGTGCTCGGCCGCATCGACACCGCGTCGCCGGACTCGTTCTCGCTGTCGTGCCTCGTCGTGCCGCGCTTCTGGCCGGACGAGGAAACGGGCGAGCTGCAGTCGAACCATGTCGACTGCATCGGCCTGCCGCGCAAGATGGGGCTCAAGGGCTGCGCGAACACGCATCTCGTGTTCGGTTCGAACGGCACGACCAAGGGCTGGCTGCTCGGCGGCCGGCGCAACGTCGGCCTGCTGCAGCTGATGCCGCTGATGAACCAGGCGCGGATGAGCACCGGGATGTTCGGCGTCGGCGTCGCGTCGAGCGCGTACCTGCATGCGGTCGAGTATGCGGGCCGCCGGCTGCAGGGCCGGCCGATCGAGCGCGCGTCGAACACCCACGCGGCCCGCGTCGCGATCGTCGAGCACGCGGACGTGCAGCGCATGCTGGTCGACATGAAAAGCCGTGTCGACGGCTGCCGCGGCCTGCTCGGCAAGCTCGCCGCGACCGCCACGCGCGCGGCGATGCTCGAAGCGACGCCCGACGCCGACCCGGCCGAGATCGAGCGCCACCGCAAGCTGCAACTGCTGCTGACGCCGATCTGCAAGGCGTTCATCTCCGACCAGGCGTGGCGGATCTGCGAAACCGCGATCCAGGTGCACGGCGGGCTCGGCTATACCGATGCGAGCCCCGTCGAGCAGAACGCGCGCGATGTGAAGATCCTGTCGATCTGGGAAGGCACGAACTACATCCAGGCGCAGGACCTCGTGCGCGACAAGCTCGGCTTCGGCCACCATTCGCGGCTGATCCAGTACTACCGCGACGAACTCGACGTGTTCCTCGCGCGCCAGCATCACACCGGCACGCATGCGGAGCTGCGCCCGCTGTTCGATGCGCTGCGCACCGGCGCCGACCGGATCGCCACCGCGCTCGACGACATCGCGCGCGACGTGCAGGACGGTCACACGCACCGCAGCAGCCAGTTCTACACGCGCTTTCTCGAGATGTTCGGCGTCGTCACGTCGGCGTGGGTGCTGCTCGAATCGGCGACGATCGCCGCGCGCCGGCTCGACGCGCCGGACACCGCCGACACGCCGGCCGAACTCGCGTTCTATCGCGGCAAGCTGAAAAGCGCGCGCTACTACTTCGCGAACGTGCTGCCCGTGGTCGACCAGCACGCGGCCGTGATCGCCTCGATGGCGCATGCGGCGATCAGCGTCAGCAGCGACGAACTCGCGCAGGTGGAATGACATGGATACGACATTCGATTCCGGTACGACCGCTGCGACCGCCACGACCACCTCGGCCGGCGACGCGCCGCGCAACCTGCTCGGCCGCCCCGCGACCCGCCATCGCGGCACCGACATCGACGGCGCGACGCTCGAACCCGAAGCGCTGCGCGTGCGCGATCTCGATCTGAACGCGCTGATTGGCGCAACGACGTTCGAAGGCGCGCTCGCGCACCTGTGGTTCGACGTCGCGCCCGGCAGCGCCGCGCATCGCGCACACGAAGCGGCCATCGGCGCGCGGCTCGCGGCGTTCGCCGATGCACTGGCGCCCGGGAGTGCCGCGCAATCCGTCGCCGCGGATCTCGGCGCGGCGGGTGTCGCGCCGGTGTTCGCGGCAGCGTCCGGCCTGCTGCGCGGCTTCGACGACGTGACGGCCCGCATGCACGGCGACGCGCCGGACGACGCCGACCTCGACACGATGCTGCTGTGCGCGGCCGCCGCGCCGTTCCTGCTGCACGCGGCGATCGAAGGCCGCCCGTTTGCCGCACGCCACGACTCGATCGGCGCATCGCTCGCCGGCACGTCGAACCAGGCGCAACGCATGCTCGTGCTGACCGGCGCGACGCGCACCGATGCGCCGGCGCAAGCCGCGATGGACATGCTGCTCGTCGCATGGCACGCGGGCTTCGGCTACATCACGCCGACCGTGCTCGCACCGCGGGTCGCGATCGGCACCGGTGTCACGCTCACGCAGGCGATCGCGTCCGGTTTCCTCGCAAGCGGGCCGTCGCACGTCGGTGCGGCGCTCGAAGCGATGCAGTGGCTCGCCGCGCTCGCGCAGTCGGTGCCGGGCGGCACCGGCGCACCGCCTGCCGCGCTCGACGCAACCGGGCGCGCAGCGATCGACGCCACGCTCGACGCGAAACGCACGCTGTACGGCTTCGGCCATCCGCTGTTCGTCGCCGACCCGCGTCCGCCGCACATGCGCGCGCGGTTCGCGGCGCGAGGCTTCGACGGCGCTTACGTGACGCTGTTCGACGCGTGCTGCGCGCAGGCCGATGCCCGCCGCTCGCTTCGGCCGAACATCGATTTCCTGACGGCCGCGACGCTGCTCGAACTCGGTGTCGCCGCGCCGTCGTGGGGCGTCGGCGTCGGGCTCGGCGCGCGCATCGCGGCGATGGCCGCGCATGCGGTCGAGCGGCGTGGCCGCCCGGCTTTCGGCGTCAACAGCGCGACCGCGCGACGGCTGCTGGCCGCCGTGCCGGTCGGCTGGCTGTGAACCCTCATCCCTCCGCACTCCGCACAAGGACCGTCATGCTGCTCAAGAACCTGCGCCCGGCGAACGACTACGATCGCTTCGCCACCGAAACGCTCGAACCGTGGGACCTGCTGTTCATCAGCCGCATCCGCCAGCTCGCACGCGGGATGACGCCCGGCGTGATCGCCGACATCGGCACGGCCACCGGCGTCGTGCCGGTGCGGCTCGCGACCGACCCGGCGATGCGCGGCTGGCGCTACGTCGGCATCGACCTCGATCCGGCGATGCTCGACGAAGGCCGCCCGCGCATCCACGAACTCGACCTCGACGACACGATCGAGATGCGCGTCGGCGATGCGCTGGCACTCCCGTTCGACGACGGCACGCTGACGATGGCCGTCGGCCGCGCGACGCTGCACCACCTGCCGAACAAGGCATTGAGCCTCACCGAGATGTATCGCGTGCTGGAGCCGGGCGGCATCGCGCTCGTGCACGACATGCGCCGCGACGCGCCGCAGCACCTGCTCGACCGCTTCACCGAGATGCGCGCCGCCGCCGACTATCCGCCGACCCACGTCGAGGAAAAGATCACGCTCGACGAAGCGCATGCGCTCGTCGCCGAAGCCGGTCTCGCGGCAGTCGCGTCGATCTACAGCCCGAGCGCCGGGCTCGGCGCGCTCGGCTTCGAGATCCTGCTGAAGAAACCGGCGCTGGCCTGAGTGATGACCGACCTCGCCTTCCTCGCCGCGCACGCCGCCGCGCGGCTCGGCGCCGACGACGTGCACTGCGCGGCGGTCGCGCCCGGCGCGACGCTGCCGCTGTGCGTGACGCCGCGCAGCGCCGAACTCGCGACCTCGCCGGAGATGTTCGTCGCGTGGTACCGCTCGCGGCTCGACACGATCGACACGCTGCTCGATGCGTGCGGCGCGCTGCTGTGGCGCGGCTTCGCGGTGCCCGACACCGCCGCGTTCGGCCAGCTCGGTGCGCTGTATCCGCCGCACGCGAACGGCTATACGGCCGGCGCCGCGCCGCGCAAGCAGATCGACGGCCAGGTGTACGAGTCGACCCGCATGCCGCCGCCGTTCAAGATCGGGCTGCACCAGGAAATGGCCTACATGCCCGCGTTCCCGCGCCTCGTCGCGTTCTATTGCCGGCAGCCGGCCGACGCGGGCGGCGAGACGCCGATCTGCGACATGCGCCGCGTGACGGCGCGCGTGCCGGCCGCGCTGCGCGAACGGTTCGCCGAGCGCGGCGTGATGTACCTGCGCAATTTCGCGGCGCCCGGCGCGCGCGCGGACGGCCTCGCCGCCCATCCGGGCATGCCGTTCGCCGAATACCACCGGCCGTGGGACGACGCGTTCGGCACGACCGAGCGCGACGAGGTCGAGCGGCTGTGCGCGGCGCGCGGCGTCGGCTGCCGCTGGCTCGACGACGGCAGCGTGACGGTGTCGCACGTCGGCAGCGCGCTGCGCACGCATCCGCGCACCGGCGAAACCGTGTGGTTCAACCAGGCGAGCGCGCAGCACCCGAACCCGCGCTCGATGGGCGAGCTCAGCTACCGCTACCTGCAACGCATGTACGGCGGGCGCGCAGCGTTCCCGTACGAGATCCGCTATGGCGACGGGTCGCCGATGCCGTTCGACGATCTCGTCGCGATCTACGACGCGTTCGACGACGAGGAGCGCGCGTTCCCGTGGCAGGCCGGCGACGTGCTCGTCGTCGACAACATGCTGGTCGCGCACGGCCGCAACCCGTACCGGGGCGCGCGCGACACGCAGGTCATGCTGTTCGACTGACAGGAAGCCGACGATGAGCGATTCGTTCCTCGCCTCCGTGCGCGCGCTGTTCGGCCCGCACACCGCGTTCGACCGGCCGCTGCGTGCCGGCACGCAACCGCTGCCCGATGCGCACTCGCCCGGTGCGGCGCTCGGCGCGCGCGCGATCGAGGTCGCGGCCGGCGATTTCCGTTTTTCCGCGCGGCACGTGCGTTTCCGGCTCGGCGCAATCACCGCGATCGTCGGGCCGAACGGCTCCGGCAAGACCACGCTGCTCGAAACGCTGCTCGGCTTCCGGCGCGGCGGCACCGACGTGCGCGTGCTCGACGTGCCGGCCGCGCGCTTCATGCGCGATACGCCGTCGTTGCGGCGCATCGGCGCGCAACTGCAGAAGGTCGAGTATCCCGACCATCTCCGCGTGTCGGAGATCGTCGCGCTGCACCGCGCGATGTATGTGCGTGTGGACGCCGCGGTCACGGATGCACTCGGCATCGCCGAACTGCTCGACAAGCCGTGCCGCGCGCTGTCGAAGGGGCAGCGCCAGCGCATCGATCTCTACGTGGCGCTCGCGCACCGGCCGGAACTCGCCGTGCTCGACGAGCCGTTCACCGGCCTCGACCGTCGTTACGCGGGCGTCGTGATCGACCTGCTGCGCCACCGCGCGCGCGGCACGAGCGTCGCGATGATCTGCCACGCCGAGGAAGAGCTGGCCGTCGTCGACGATCTCGTGTGGGTGCGCGACGGCGGCGTGCGCTACCAGGGCGACAAGGACACGCTGCGCGCCGAGCTCGTCGGCGAGGCGCGCGCGGTCCTGCATTGCCGCGACGAAGCCGATGCGCGCGCGCTGCGCAACCGGCTCGCGGCGCTGCCGGGCGTGACCGGCGTGCGCGTGTCGGCCACACATGTCGTCGAGGTATTCGGCGACGCGACGCTGCATCCGAACGTGCACCGCATCGTCGGCGAACAGGGCATCCAGCACCTCGCGCTCGCACCGAGCACGCCGGGCGACCTGCTGCGCCTCTGTACCGAGGGCCCCACCCATGACTAAGGTGTTCCTGATTCTCGTGCGCAACGAGCTGCTCGGCTATCTGCGCAGCCGCTCGTCGCTGTTCTGGACGCTCGTGTTCCCGGTGTTCCTGCTGAGCGTGATGCTGTTCGCGTTCGGCGGATCGGGTTCGCTCGGCACAGCGGACATCGCGTTCGCCGTCCCCGGCGGCGCGACCCCGTACAGCCGCGCCTGCGAAGCGCAGATCGTCGACAGCCTCACGCACAGCGACACGGTGAAGGCGACCTTCAACGGCCGCGGCGCGGCAGCCGATCGCGTGACCGTCGTGCTCGGCCACGACGAGCGCACGCCGGCGACGATCCGCTACGACTTCAACGGCTCGCTCGCGGTCAAGGCCGCGTCGCGCGTCGTCGAGATCGCGCTCGCGCGCTGCGCCGCGCAGCGGCTCGGGCTGCCCGCCGCGCAGGCGCGCTTCGAGAACGCGGCGCCCGCGCGCCGCCCGTTCGACTATGGCGCGTTCTTCGCGACCGGCATTCTCGTGATGGCGTTCATGGCGATCGGCCTCAACTCGACGACGACCGCGATCGCGTCGCTGCGCGAGCGCAATACGTTCAAGCTGTACGTGTGCTTCCCGGTCTCGCGCGGCGTGTTCCTCGCCGCGCTGATCGTCGCGCGGATGATCATGATGGCGCTGTCGGCGCTCGTGCTGTTGACCGTCGCGCGCGTCGCGTTCGGCATCGCGCTGCCGATCGCCACGCCCGACGGGCTGCGTGCATTGCCGATCGTGCTGCTCGGCGCGGCGATGGTGCTCAGCATCGGCGTGCTGCTCGCGAGCCGCGCCAGGTCGCTCGCCGCCGCCGAACTCGCGTGCAACGTCACCTACTACCCGCTGCTGTTCTTCAGCGACCTGACGATCCCGATGCACGACGCGCCGGCCTGGCTGAAGGCGGTGCTCGCGTTCCTGCCGACCAACCAGTTCGCGGTCGCGCTGCGCGGCGCGCTGGTCGACGGCGCCCCGTATGCGCAGCTCGCGCCGCAACTGCTCGGCATGACCGCGAGCACGGCGCTGTTCCTGTTCGCCGCCGCGCGGCTGTTCCGCTGGCACGACGCTTGACGCGTCGCCCGCTGTTTCGCTGTTTCGCTGTTTCGACGAAGGAGAATCCCCCGATGAAATCGAGCAATCCCATCACCGACTACCTGCTGCACGCGAGCAACTTCCTGCCGGCGATCGTGTTCCTGTTCTACGGCCGGCTCGGCCCCGAGCAACCGGACGTGCGCTGGACGCACGCGTTCCTGATCGGCGGCGTGCTCGCGCTCGTGCACGGCGCGTGGCTGATCCGCCGCGCGGACCGCAACAGCATCGCGATCGGCGTCGACCTGTTCCTCGTGATCGGCGCGGTGCTCGCGCTCGTGTCGCCGACAGGTAGCCGTTTGTGGGGCGAAGAACTCGGGCCGGCGGCGATGCTCGTCTGCGTGCTGGTCGTCGGCATCGTGCATACCGCGTGGTCGGACGGCGGCTTCGTCGACGGCACGTTCGTCGACCACGCGCGCGCACGTTCGCTGTCGATCGTGCTGCTCGCGGTCACCGTCGTCGCGCTCGCGGTGTCGATCGCGATGCGCCACAGCCCGCTGTGGGGCGGCGTCGTGCCGCTGATCGCGCTAGTCGTCGTGCGCGGCCGCCTGCGCAAGCAGCTCGTGCGGGCCGGCTGACGATGAGCGCGCTGCCCGACCGCGCCGCGCAGCGGCACGCGCTCGCCGCGACGCTCGGTGACGGCTGGCTCGACGGGGCATCTTCCGACGAGTGCGCTTCGTATGTAACGGATGTGACGCTCCACGGCGGCATCGCGCTCGGCGTCGCACGGCCGGGCTCGACCGCCGACACGAGCGCGCTCGCCCGAGTCGCCGTCGCGCACCGCATCGCGCTGGTCGCGCAGGGTGCGCGCACCGGGCTCGTCGGCGCCGCCGTGCCCGATCGCAGCGGCACGCAATGCGTGGTGTCGTTCGACCGGATGCGCGCGGTGCGCGCGTTCGACGCGGCGAATCGCAGCATCACGGTCGAGGCCGGCGTGCCGCTGTCGGACATCAACCGCGTGGCGGCCGAAGCCGGCCTCTGCCTGCCGATCGACCTCGGCAGCGATCCCACGGCCGGTGGCCTCGTCGGCGCGAACGCGGGCGGCAGCCGCCTGATCAAGTACGGCGACGTGCGCCGCAACGTGCTCGGCGTCGAAGTCGTGCTCGCCGACGCGGCGGGCACCGTGATCGACGCGCTCGCGCCGCTGCGCAAGCGCAACTCGGACTTCGACGTCACGCAGTGCTTCATCGGCGCGAACGGCGCCAACGGGCTCGTGACGGCCGTGTCGTTCGCGCTCGCGCCTGTAGAACGATCGTCGTGCGCCGCGTTCGTCGCGTTCGCGTCGTACGACGCGGCGCTCGCCGGCCTGCTCGCGTTCGAGCGCGCGTTCGGCGAGATGCTGTCGGCATTCGAATTCATGTCGGCTGCCGCCGTCGGCTGTGTCGCGAACGCGTATCCGGCGTCGCGTATTCCTTTCGAAGCCGACGCCGCCGCGTGCTATGCGCTCGTCGAGATCGCGACCGGGATGCCGGGGCTCGATGCACTGCTCGAGGAGCGCACGATTGCGACGCTCGATACGCTGGCGGGCGGACACGTGGTGCTCGATGCGGCCTGCGCGCCGGCCGAACGGTTCTGGCGAATCCGCGACGCACTGCCGGCCGCGGTGGCGCAGGACGGCATCCCGCTGTCGTTCGACGTGTCGTTTCCGCGCGGGGCGCTGGCCGCGTTCGTCGCCGACGCCGAGCAGTGGATCGCGGCCGCGCATCCGTCGCTGCGCTGTCACACGTTCGGGCATTTCGGCGACGGCGGCTGCCATCTCGTCGTGTCGATCCCGCACGCCTGTGCGGACCGCTACGGGCCGCTGCAGCAGGTGGCGCTGCGTGGCGCGCTGTACGACCGCGTCGTGCGGGCGGGCGGCTGCTTCAGCGCCGAGCACGGCGTCGGGCCGGTCAACGTCGCGTACTACCGCAAGCATGTGCCGGCCGCCCAACGGCAGGTCGCCGCCGCCATCCAGCACGCCGTCGACCCGCTGGGTCTGATCGGGCGTGTCCGCTATTGATGCGCCGACAAGCGGCGCCACGGAGAATTCGCATGGTCCTTCGACACCCGCCCGGCCCGGGTACCGTTTCCGAACCGGATGACGAACCGCCTTTGTCCGGCATTCCGGCCACGCTGCCCGACTCGGGGGTCGTGGTCAACGTGCGAGGCGTGGCGTACGTCATCCAGCTGCCGCCGCGCGATCATGCGCGCCCGGCGCTGTGGCGCGAGTTGGCGGACTGGCGTGACGACCGGTCGGCGGGCGGTAACGGCGAGCCGGAGGCGCGGCAGGATTGAGCGTTGATGTGCGCTCCGGTGCCTTGAAAGGCCACCGCAGAAACGACCACGGCGCCGGACAACCTCGGTCGTCCGGCACCGCGTCGGGCGAAGCACGCGATTCGAAAATCAGAACACCGCGTGCCCGCTGATCAGGCTCGGCAGCCAGGTCGAGAAGAACGGCAGGTAGGTGACGATGTTGATCGCACTGAAGATCGCGAGGTAGTACGGCCACGCCATCTTCGTGGTCTCGCCGATCGACACGTTGCCGATCGCGCAGCCGACGAACTGCACCGAGCCGATCGGCGGATGCACGAGACCGAGCGAGCAGTTCAGCAGCAGCATGATCCCGAACTGCACCGGCCCGACGCCGCACGCCATCGCGATCGGCAGGAACAGCGGCGTCGTGATCAGGATGTGCGCGGCCATGTCGACGAACGTGCCGAGGAACACCTGGATGATGTTGATGTACAGCAGCATCAGCCACGGCGCGGCGGTCGACTGCTTCAGCAGCCCTTCGATCGCATCCGGAATCTCCAGGTACGACATCTGGAAGCGCAGCATGTTGGACACCGCGATCAGCAGCAGCACGACGCCCGTCGTGCGTGCCGCATGCGACAGCGCACGGCGCAGCTTCTCGGCCGTCAGCGTCCGGTAGACCACCGCGGTCAGCACGAGCGAGTACACGACGGCGATCGCGGCCGCTTCGGTCGCGGTCGCAATTCCCTTCGCGACGCACACGAGGATGATCGCGATCACCATCAGCCCGGGCACCGCGCCGACGAAGCTGCGCAGCACCGCATACCAGCCGGGGAACGCGGGCAGCGCGGACGAACCGTCTTCACGGCGCGGATAGCCGTGACGCACGGCCTGCCAGTACGCGGCGGCCAGCACGAAGCCCATCACCCACAACACCGGCAGCAGCCCCGAGAACAGCAGGTCGCCGATCGACACGCCGCTCACCGGCTGGCCGTGCAGCATCCCGGTGATGCCCTGCGCGGCGAACGCATAGATGATCATGTTGGTCGACGTCGGCATCAGCGCGCCGGCGAGCGACGCATGCGTCGTCACGTTGACCGCGTACGCGGCGCTGTAGCCTTCGCGCTTCATCAGCGGAATCACCACGCCGCCCATCGCCGACGTATCGGCGGTCGGCGAGCCCGACACGCCGCCGAACAGCGTACAGGCGACGACGTTCGCCATCCCGAGGCCGCCGCGGAAGTGGCCGACGGTCGCCTGCGCGAAGCGCAGGATCCGGTCCGCGATGCCGCCATGCAGCATCAGTTCGCCGGAGAAGATGAAGAACGGCACCGCGAGAAACGAGAACGCATTCATTCCCGAGATCATCGCCTGCATCGCGGTCGCGATCGGCAAGCCTTCGACCAGATAGGTCAGCACGCAGGCGATGCCAAGCGCGAACGACACGGGCACGCCCAGCACGAGGAAAATCAGAAAACTGACGGACAGGATCGCGAGTTCCATGGCGTTATTGTCCCGGCGAAGAACGACGAAGCGCGAGCAGGTGCTCGAGCGAGAAGAGGATGATGGCGATCGCCGCGGGCATCGCGATCAGGTAGCGCACGCCTTCGGGCAGCCCGATGATCGGGATGCGGTCGCCCATCGTCTCGGCGGCCATGCTGCCGCAGCCGATCATGATCATGATCGCGAACGCGATCAGGCTCAGGTGCTGGATCGCGATGACGACCGTGCGCACCTTCGGCGACAGCCGGCGCACCAGCGAATCGAGGCCGATATGGCCGCCGTCGCGCACCTTCATCGCCGCCCCGAACATCGCGATCACGATCACGAGCAGCAGCGCGATCGGCTCCACGAAATCCGGCGCGTTCTCGAACACGTAGCGCATCACGACCGCATAGAACACCAGCACCGTCAGCACCGCGAGGCACGCCGACGCAATCACGGCCAGCACGCGGAACAGCACGTCGTTCACGCAGCGCAACAGCGGCGCGGCATGCGGGCGTGGCGACGCCGTGCCGTCCGGCGCGCCGCCGCCGGGCGAACCCCCAGCCGACGCGCCGTTCAGGGAGGTGTGACGTGTCACTTGGTGGCCTCGATTTCGTCGACGATCTGCTTCATCTGCGGCGTCTTCTCATACTTCGTCCACAGCGGCTGCATCGCCTTCACGAACGCCGCGCGGTCGATCTGCGCGGCCGGCAGGATCTTCGCGCCACCCTTCGTCACCAGCTGCTGCGCGGACGCTTCACGCGCGGTCCAAAGCTTCTGATAGTACGGCACCGAATCGGCCGCCGCCTTCCTGATCGCCGCCTGCTCCTGCGGCGACAGCGTGTCCCAGACCTTCTTCGAGAACACCAGCACTTCCGGCGTCATCGCGTGCTGCGTCTCCGAGTAGTCGGGCGCCACTTCGTAGTGCTTGGTTTCCTCGTACGACGGCAGGTTGTTTTCGGCTGCGTCGACGAGACCCGTCTTCAGGCCCGTGTACACCTCGGCGAACGGCATCGGCGTCGGCGTGCCGCCCATCGCCTTGATTTCGTCGACCATCAGGTCCGACGGTTGCACGCGCACCTTCAGCCCTTTCATGTCGGCCGGCGAGCGCACCGGGCGCTTCGCGTAGATCGAGCGCGCGCCGCTCTCGTAGAACGTCAGCGCGATCATCCCCTTCGCGGTGAACGCGTCGAGGATCTTCTGGCCGGCCGGGCCGTACATCGCCTTGCGGAAATGATCGACGTCGCGGAACAGGAACGGGAACGACGGGATCAGCGATTCCGGCACGATCTCGTTGAACGACGCGCCGTTCACGCGCGCCATGTCGATCGCGCCGATCCGCACCTGGTCGACCGTGTCCTTCTCCGAGCCGAGCGCGCTGTTGCCGAACACCTTGATCGAATCCTTGCCGCCCGTCTGCTTCGACAGCTCGTCGCCCATGAACTTCACGGCCATGTTGGTCGGGAAGTTGTCGCCGTGCACGTCCGCCGAGCGGAACACGCGCGCCTGGGCGGACATCGCGAAACCGGCCATCAGCGCGACGGCCAGGGCGATACGGGAGCGGTTGAATCGGTGCTTCATCTCAGTCTCCTTGATGGTTGTGCTCGTTATTGCGCGGCGATCCGCCGGCACGCGCATTCTTCGGCGCCGTGCTCGCTGACCGCAGAGTCATACGTCGTATGACGTGTTGACGCGAATGTACGTCGGTTAATCGTTTAACTCACTTGGTGCATACCCGTAGAGTGGCTGCTGTGGCCGGTTTGGGGTATGTTTCTGGGAATCGTTTTCTCTGTTTCGATGAATTTGTGCGAAACGTTTTCTGGGAAGGGGTTCGCGTTCAAGCCGGGCGACCGACCGGCCACTTCCATCGGAACCGGAAATCAAACTTTCGCTTCGTTTTCAATTGTCGTAGGATGACTGATCACGACTGCGGCCGGTCGGCACGATGTGGGAGCGCATGCCGGCCACGCACCGCCGCGCACGTCACGACCAGGAAGGAACAGAAGGAATCCGAGTACCGACTGGCGCCTACGCCTGCCCCGCCGTAGGGCGCCAGAGTATTTGCGATCGGCGCCACTGTTTTGCGACTCGGTGCGACTGAGTGACTGCGACTGCCCTACGCATTGTCGACAACACCCTGTGATGTCGGCGCCTGGAGTCATACCGCACAGGTCGCATGTTCGCGCAGGGCGCATGGCTGGCACCATGCTTTTCTGGCTTTCGACCAAGTCGACGTAACCGACTCGCCTCGGAACGCCGACGGCGGCTCCCGGCCACGAGCAGTCGCTCGACGCTGCAGCCCAGATCACCGACAATTGGACGTCGATAGTCCACTCGAACGTTGCTATGAATGCCAGGAGTTCCCGCTTCTTTGTCGCTGGTTGTATTGAGGAGCCTGTTTTTGTCCTGGACGGGGTCGCTTCCGAATGGTTGTTCGTTTCAAAATTCTGGCAAAGGGCAAACACCTTGCTCGGGACAATGTTCGATCAGTTCGAAGAGGAAGTGGCGGAGCCCGCGATACTTGGCCAAATCGCATGTGAGCTGGCACATCAAATTTGCGAACTTGTGGAGCGGGAAGACGAGACTATTAGCTTCGTCTACAGATGGACCCCACAAGGGGACGTCTATGTTCTGGAGACGCGTCGAGCGACCCTTATCTCGCAGTTGGAAGCAGTCCGTGACTTCCTTTTCCTCGCCGCCAAAAATGATGAAGCACTCGAGTTGAGTCTTTAGGTAGATCAACAGTCAAATGGCTTGCCTCTCCGGATGCAGCAAAATTTCTTGGTGTCGGAGTGACCGAAGTTGGGCGGTGGAATTGTCCGCTGCGGGTCGACTGCTGTCGACTCATCCTGGGGAAGTGGCAATTCATGCACAATGTCGAACCGTAGCCCTTTTGGCCGGAGTCGGCGTTCAAACCGCATGAGGTCCGCAGACCATTGTCCGTTCGTTCACACTTTCGCACGAACGGACTGCCCCAACTGAACTGCGACCGAGCGATAGCGCTACCCCTTTTGCTGCACGCTCCTCACGTGCGTGGGAACAGCGTACAAGCCCTTCAACTCATGCGAACGTTCTTGTCATGCCAGAAGATTTCGAAGTTCACGGCCCGCACGATCATGCAGTAGAGCACCCTGCGGCGCATGAAGAAAGCCACGGAGCGGCGCGCATCGCCGTGATGACTGCTGTCCTCGCCTGCGTCGGCGCGATTTCCGCATACCAGAGCGGTGCGGAAGAGAATTTCGCGTTGCTGCACAAGAACGAGGCCGCGATCCAGAAAACCGAGGCGGCTAACCTGTGGGCCTATTACCAGGCAAAGGGCGAAAAGCAGAATCTAGCCGAGCTCGGTGCGGCATTGAGCCAGGAAGCATCGCCGCAAAGAAAGCGTTTCGAAGCAGACGCGGCGCGGTATCGCGAAGAGAAGGAGCCGATCCGCAAGCGCGCCGAAGCGATCGAGCAAGAAGTCGTGAAGAGCAATGCTGCAAGCGAGGAGCGGCTACACCGACATCATCGTTGGGCGCAGGCCACTACCATCATCCAGATCTCGATCGCGCTTGCTGCGATCACGATTCTCACGCGGCGGAAATGGATGCAACACCTGTCGATGGGGGCTGCCGCGATCGGCGTCGTACTGGCTGGGCTGGCGCTCTTTGGTGTGTAGCGGCACGACGAGCGGGCGCTTGTCGGCCATGATCGGCCATTGAGAACAGTCCGAACGAAGGCAATTGAGCGGCCGAACCACGCCGTACAACGGTCGTTCATCTATCTTTGTTGGCGACGACACACGATGCTCAGTGCGACTGCTCGTAGTGGCCAAGTCCAACTGCCAGTTGGACTTGGCCTAGTTCACAAGCATCGTAGTGCTCGCTCGATTGGCACTGGTAGCCACGTTCCACTCCTTGGCGTTCACGCAGGGCCAATCCCCTACAATCAGTCGCTACTGGCGGACATTCACCGACATTTATACCCAGCCATATATACCCATGCCAGATCTGACAATCTACACAGGTGCCGCACCGAACGACTTCGCCCGACGCGTCTTCGAAGCGCTCGAGGCTAACGGCTTCTGGATTGCGTCGACGCCAAGGAGCCCGGTCGAGTCGAAATCGAGGACCATATGCGTCACTTACCGCGGCATCTACGTCGGACAGATGAGGTCGAATCTGTGGGGGGCTCGGCAACCGACCGCGATTCTCTATCGTTTCCCCGACGCATCCCGTATTTCCGTTGCTCATGCCCCAAAGGACTTTGATATCAATGCGTTTGCAACAGAGCACGGCGTCGATCCGGCGATGCTCGCTCTGAGGGTCGATCGGGGAGAAAACAAGTCTTACCTTCTCGTGCGAGACATCGGCACGGCGCTAAAGCTTATGCAGAACTGGGCACGATTGATTGACCATGACCTACTCCCGCAGGTCGATGGTACAGATGACGATCTCCAAAGCGATCTGCGTGCGATTCTGACCGACCCCAAAAAATCCGACACTCGCAAAAGAGTCGAGATAGATGCACGACTCGGACAAGGTAAGTATCGAGCAGACCTGCTGAGGGAGTTTCGTAACGCCTGCGCGGTGACGCAGCTCACGCTGCCCCCCGCGTTACGCGCCTCGCATATCGTGCCGTGGCGAGATGCTGACGATGACGAAAAGGTCAATGCCAAAAATGGTCTACTGCTGTCCGCCAACGTAGACGCGCTTTTTGATCGATATCTCATCACTTTTGAGCCAAACGGTAACCTTCGCAAGTCGACTTTACTCACAGACCATGACTGCGCAAAGCTCGGTCCTCTGAACCACCTCTTGAAGGTTCCGTGTGACGAACGCGCCGCTTTCTTACGTCGGCACAACACGAAGTTCGACAACCTTGAGCGCAGGCGCATTGAATACGTGAAGCGATCGGCGACATAGCGCCGATTGTCAAGCGTTCAGGGAGTCAACAACTACATCTTTGCTCAGATGGCCGTTAAAGCCTGCGGACGCTGAAAGGTCGGATCACGGCTGACGCGGCAAGAGCCCGACGCAGCCACACGCGCCCGACGTAGTCTTTCGTTGAACAAGCGAACTCTACGGAATAGCGGAAACGTTGAGCAAGCTTCGAAAACGCGGCCCCACCGAACAAACACCGTCGGCCCGCTGGTCTGGCGCGTAGGACTGTGACATGCATCGGTGCATGATAGCCGACTCGCGAAGCGTTGTGAAAATGACAGCTTTATATGCAGCAAGAGACAAATCAACGACCGGGCGCTGAACGGCTGAGAAGGGTCGGAAGTCGCCCGTCGCAGGGCAGCGGCCGGCGGAATTCAGCCAGCAAGTGGGTAGACCTCGCCTTCATCGCCCCGGATGACGGCAGAAAGCGCCACGGCCAGTTGCATAGCCGCCGCCATCGTTGGATCGACCGCGGATAGATTCCGAGGCGCGTTGAAACTTGCATGGCCCCGATTCCAGCTAAAGGTCTTGATCCATTCGCCATCGACAAGGACCGCGACATCGCCACGTCTTCCCGGAATGGAAATCCTTTCGCCCGCCACTGGATTCACCGACGTGACCGGGCGCTCGTCTTCTTTTAAAGAGGCTTGCCCCCGAGGATAGCGGCCCGCCATTCATCCAGCGAGGTGGACGGATCACGTTCGATGTGCAGTCGATAAGCCATGGCAGAAACCGGAACCGTAGGGGGTAGATTACGCTAACACGAATGACGGCTTAGGAGAAAACCGGGCGGTCACAGGGGGCACGAAGGTGTCGTCGAGCGGCGCGGCGCGGCATCGGGCGGCATCCGGCCACGAAGCGACATTCGTCCAGCGGATCGCGCGGACACTCGTAAGACGGCTCCGCCCCTGTAAGCGGTCATTCGATCACTCAAGGACAAATTTCAGCTTTGCCATGAGCAATTATAGAAACTGATGTCATCGTCAAACATGCCCACGTAGAACGGCACGGCTTCGGGGTTGTCGGAATCTAGAACCGAAAAGTGACAGCTTGGCGTTCCAAACTCTTTCAGAACAAGCTTAGAGACTTGTTCGGCCATCTCCTCACGCTCTCTCAGACCCCGGGCGTCCCAAAATTCATGAAGATTCGCGAGATAGCGGCCCTCTTTGGTGACAAAGGCGCGACCGCTACGCAATAACGCGCGAGTTAGCGGCGCTCTGTTGTCGTGTAGCCAAAGCCAGCAGCCGCCAAATTCGCCATCACTAGCTGGGTCAGCGTTGCGCTCGACTTCAGCCACCAACTTAGCGAACCGTTTCTCGTATTCGTCGCACTCGTCGGTCGACATTGCAAAGTATGGTTCTAGGCTAACAACTGCTTCGTTCACTGCGTCGGACAGCCGGGTGGGGTCCTGAAGGACGGACGGTGAAGGGAAATGATTACTGACGAGCACAAATCCAAACGTGGACTTCGATGCCGTACCGTTATCAATTAACGTTAGCATGTCGCTGACCACCTTTTTTGCTTGACTCGTCGTTTCTACAATGACACCCATTCCTTTGATTGGATATCTATAGAAATCTAGACCAGGAATATCGTACCAATCAGAAACACTTCCGTCGTATCCCTCTCCTCCCGCATCAACGCTATCGCAATCGCCGCGATAGGGCCATCGCCATTCCCTTTCGTGTGTCCAATCTACGGTTTTAGTAGATCCATAGACGTGAGAGACATATCGGAATTGTTCGTTCAGCGGCAAAGTTGATTCATTAAATATGCGTGGGCCGCCGTTATTTCCAGGCGGCGGCACAGCATTATCGCTCAACCCATACGTGACCGGGCGTGCTCCCAGTCGGTGCAAAGTCTCCTTTGGGAACACCATTGCGAACGGGCTCATCGCTTCGCCGTTTGCACGACGAATACGGGCGGTTTCCAAGAATGCTGCAATTGGCATTTCAGTAAAACAAACAGCCGGATTCGGCCCAAAAATCGTTCGCTTGCCATCGCGATAGGACCAAGTCGCCCATAGCCTTCCGTTGCGCAGAGCGGCGCGTAGGAGGAAATTCGCTGGGAGCTGTGTATCCTCGTAAACGTTATGCCAACCCATATGCTCGGGAAATAAGATGGACGATTCTCCCTGCTGGTCAACGTCCCGAAAAAAATGAATCAAATGATCTGAAAGGTCGAAACGAAAATTGTTCTTCATAGTAAACCCAAAAAAATTCCGTTCTCGCCGGGACGAAATAGTGTATCCGATCGGGTCTCAGCGAAACGTATTTTGGACCAAATTTACCTCGCCGCCCATAACGAATAATAAGCGCAAGTTGACTTGGGGACATTACGACTTTCAGAACTTGCGGGCGATTGCGTTCTCGCGCAACTTTGCGCTGGCTCAAGGGCTTGTTTCTTCGTTTCGTCTTCCTCGACACCCGGCCGGACTACTGTTGTGCTACTCAGAGTCGACGTCACGTCAGCGATTCGGTGACTGGCCGCACCGGGTCGGACAGCGCCCGCTGATGTCTAGCTCAGACTGGATCTCCCTTCAATTGAAAGGAGATAGTCATGAAGGCGACTAACGAAGGACGTTCGAGGGTGCCGTGGAACAAGGGCCGGCTCACAGGACAGGAGCCTCCGCTGAAGTTCAAGGAAATCTGGGCGATTCGTATCCGGCTCGAACTTTCGGCGCGTGTCCGCGACCTTGCGATTTTCAATCTTGCAATCGACAGCAAACTGCGTGCATGCGATCTGACCCGGCTGCGGGTCGGCGACGTTTGTCATGGACACCACATCGCCAGCCGGGCGACGGTCATGCAGCAGAAAACGCAACGACCGGTGCAGTTCGAGATTACCGAGCAGACTCGAGACAGCATCGAGGCATGAATCAAGGCGGCAACGCTAACGCCAGCCGACTTCCTGTTCCCAAGCCGGCCACGATTCCCCGCACATCTCGACGCGTCAATATTCGCGCCTGGTGCATCGGTGGGTCGAGTCGATCGGGCTGGATGACACCGCGTACGGCACCCACACTATGCGACGGACGAAGGCGCCGCTGATTTATCGCCGCACGAAGGACCTCCGTGCCGTTCAGTTGCTCCTCGGCCATACCAAGCTTGAGAGCACAGTACGGTACCTTGGTATCGAGGTTGACGATGCGCTCGAAATGGCGGAGCGGACTGAAGTTTGAATGCAGGCACTACCGGATGGCGATCGACCATTGGTCGCTGTCCGGCCATATACAGCCGTTGGCCTCTGCTCGTGTGCAGACATTCGAAGGTCGGCTCAGGCAAGACAACGGAGCAGCGTCATCAAAGATGTGAATTACTCGCCGCGGTTCTTTCCGGTTTTGCTGGCTCGCTGTAACATCCGCTTCGGTTCCGTCTAGACAACGCAGAAACGGCCCGAAAGGGGCATTTAAATGGAGGAGGCACCAACGTGGTGCGAGTCACAATTCCCGAAGAGGTCGCCGCAGAGGTGATGTTTCTCGCAGACCGCACTTGCTGCATATGCAGAGACTCTCGACGGAAAGTTGAAATTCATCATATTGATGGCGATCCATCGCATAACGACATAAATAACCTTTGTGTAATTTGCAAGGACTGCCATAGCGACGCACACACGGCCCAGGCGTTTGCGCGGAATTTGACCCCAGCGTTGATCAGAAAATACAACGAAAGCTGGCGCGAAATCGTCCGCATCCGGATTATTCCTGGCGGAGAGAAGGCAGAGGCTCTAGAGTATCGAGCACAGATTTTGTTGGAGATTTACATTATTCCACATCGCTGGCTTAACCGATTGCTAGATCTCTTCGAGGGAGATGTCAGTGATGAAGACGCTGCCGGACCTAATCGGTGGGAATATTTAGAGGGAGCTGTTAAACCCACTTACTCCAAAGGAGCGTGGGAACACTATAAGCCATTATTCGAACACACAAGCGAGATCCTCTCCAAGGAGCTCGAAAGAATTGTCATGATATATGGAGATGCACTGAAGCCAAGGACTAAACTTCAGGTACAACGAACGACCCGCGGCCTTAGAATGGAGCGCGCGGGGTATTTGTTTTTACCAAAATTGATTCGCCAAGAACCTGATATACCGATTGATCGATTTTTCCAACTACGATTCAGTAGCAGCATTCTTTCTCTTTCGGCACTTTCGACAATGGCCGACCGAGAGCGAGAAATTCTCGAACCCAATAAAAGCGGGCCAATGGTTTTGGACTTTTAATTGCCCTTTGTCACTTGGAAGCGGTCATGGTGTCGGAGCCAACGTGTAAGTTCGTTCCAGGTCGGCTGCAGTCAACCGGGTACATCGAAATGCCACTACGTTGGCTCCGCAGTAAACCGATCGCACGACCTCCGACGCACCGCCCCGCACCGGTGGCGCGGCTAGACGTAAGTCGCCGATTTTCTGCGCAAGCAGTTGCCGATACCCTAGCCCCCTACGCCCACGCCCCCCCTCCCGCATCACGTCTGCATAACCAACGACGTAAGCTGCGCCGCCCGCCCCACCGTCGTCTTCGCGTAGATCGATTTAATCTGCGTGCGGATCGTGCCGATCGACACGCCGCGCAACTCGGCGCATTCCTGCGGCGACAACCCGTCGCAACACAGCAGCACGGCAAGATCAGCCTCGGCCGACGACAGCCCATAGAACACGCGCAACCGCTGCGCGCGGGCCGACGGCGAACGCAGATCGGCGGCCGTCATCAGCGTCGCGACGCCCGGCCGCTCGCGCATCAGGCGCGATTGCTCGGGCACCGGCATCAGCGCCAGCGGCAACGGTTCACCCGTTGTGCGCCGTAACAACAGCCCGCCGCGCGCGTACGCGTGCCGCCATTGCGCATCGTCGACACAGCCTTCCGGCGCGAATCGCCCGTTCACGACCCGCAGCGCCGGTTCCGCCGCGATCAGCTGATCGGCCGCGCGATTCGTGTAGCGCAGCTCACGCTGCGCGCCGAGCAGGAAGACGGGCACCGGCAGCGCATCGAGCGCTGATTCGGCGGCGGCCACGCGCGCCTCGAGCTCGCCGATCCGCGCCTGGATCTGCAGCGCACGGCTGATGTGCATCCCCATGTTTTCGATCGCGTGGCGCTGATCGTCGGACAGCCCCTGCGATTCGAGGCCGCCCTGGACGCTGAGGAATGCGCCCGAGCCCTCGCTGCGATGGATGTACAGGCCCGAAATGCTGCCGAGCCCGAAAGGGTGAAGGAATTCCTGATAGAACGCGCTGTGCGCGCGCTGGTGCGCGGACAGGTGCTTGACGTCCTCGAACCAGCGCCCCGCCGGCCAGTCGGCGGCGACCGGCACGACCGGGTCGTACCGATAGAACTCGGTGTTGTAGGTGTGGTAACACGCGGCGACCCATGACGCGTCGTCGCCCGCCGCCTGCTCGATCGCCGGCACCCGCGCCGCGTCGTCGAATGACAGCAGCGTGACCATGCGCACACCGACGCACGATCGCAGCCCGTCCAGCACCGTTTCCCATCGTTGATCGCCCAGCGCCGCAGCGTAGACGTCATCGATCCATGCGGATGGAATCAACCCGTTCATTTGCATCTGGCCACCCCGCGCCGTGCGTTTTTGTCGAACGTCTTCTGCGCATCTTAGTCAATCGGCGCCCACGTTTAAATCACTCGTTCGCGTTTGATCGAAATACCACGTTTGTTACCGCTTATCGTCTGACGTAATGGCCGTTATTCCGGCCCGCACGGTGTCGCCGGCTTTTCATCCGGATCACGGTATGCCATGATGCAGCGCATGACGATTCGAAACACCACGCTCTCGCTGCACCATCACTACGGACGCCCGCTGTTGCGCCGTGGCTCGTTTCGCATCTAGCAATTGCATCGGGTGAATGCCCGATCAAGACGACAACCAAGGCGCCTCCGGCGCCTTTTTTGTTTTTTGCCGCCTTGAGAGCGGACTGCGCCGATCAATCGAACCCGTACGGAGTGTTTTCAATGCAACAGCCCTGGAAAGACGTCGCCTTGTCGGATTTACCGCTCCGCGAGGATCTCAAGTTGCGGCACGCGTATGGGGCGCCGCAGCTCGATGTGCCGGTCTGCCTGAACGTCAACGAGAACCCCTATCCGCCGTCGCCCGCGCTCGTCGCACGCATCGCGACCGCGGTGGCCGACGCCGCGCGCGCGGCGAACCGCTATCCCGACCGCGACTTCGCCGAGCTGCGCGCGCATCTGGCGGCGTATCTGACGCACGACACCGGCGTGACGGTCGACGCATCGAGCGTCTGGGCAGCCAACGGCTCGAATGAAGTGATCCAGCATATCCTGCAGGCATTCGGCGGCCCCGGGCGATCGGCGCTGGCCTTTACGCCCGCGTATCCCATGTATGACGAATACTGCCGCACGACTTTCACGCGCCTGCATACGTTGCCGCGCACCCGGGATTTCGCGCTGGATCTGGATCAGGCCCTCGACAGCATCCGCGAGCACCAGCCGAGCGTCATCCTGCTGACGTCGCCGAACAACCCAACCGGCACCGCGCTGCCGGTCGACGATATCCGCGCGATACTCGACGTCGCGCCGGGCGTGGTGGTCGTCGACGAGGCCTATGCGGAATTCCGGCGTCACGGCGTCCCCAGCGCGGTGACGCTGCTGCCGGAGCATCCCCGGCTCATCGTCACCCGCACGCTGAGCAAGGCGTTCAAGTTCGCGGGCGGCCGCGTCGGGTATTGCGCGTGTGCGCCTGCGATCGTCGAAGGGCTGAAGCGGGTTCGATTGCCCTACCACCTGTCCGCCTTCACTCAGGCGGCGGCCTGTGCGGCGCTGGTCGCGCGTGACGAGATGCTGTCGCAAGTGGAGGCGATCAAGGCCGAGCGCGATTCGACCGTCGACTGGCTGCGTGGCCTGGGCCTCACGGTCGCCGATTCCGATGCCAACTTCGTGATGTTCGGCGAGTTTGCGGATCGGCACCGGATCTGGAGCGGCCTCCTGCGTCACGGGGTCCTGATTCGGGAGTCCGGGCCGCCGACGTATCTTCGCGTGTCGATCGGCACCGGCGCGGAGATGGCCGCGTTTCGTGCGGCACTGCTTGACGTGATGGCACCCGAATAAGCGACCGGCCATCCGGTCGACGACGCGATGAGGCCCATGCGTGGGCCGTATCCGACGATGTACTTACTTCATCGTCGCGAACCGCATTTCCATCGTGTGGATCTTCGCGAGCACCGCTTCGCTGAGCTTTCTGACGTGGCGCGGCACATCGGGCGCCGACAGCAGCTCCTCGATTCGCCCGCGCCAGTAGCTCGGATGCCGCACGCGCCCCGCACCCGACATCGACACATCGTCAGCGTTCGTCTCGCTGTCCAGGAGAGCCACCATTCGCTGAATGTGTGAGAGCTCTCGTTCTGCAAAGTCTCGTGCCAGCATATTGATTGAAATTCCCCGAAATACGACAGCAGGCCTTCCGTCATCAACGCGCCATCGTGTTGCGGTGTAAGGCATTCACCGCACACGTCAGTCGCCATCGTAAGCAGAAGCTGTGTCAGTAAACCGCGTGGGCATTTGCTGATTTCGATACGGATTGGGGAGCCTGTCCGATTGTTCCGACGACTTCCGGCCCCGATGCCCTGGGGTCAATCGTAGGCTGACTGTCGGGCGATGGCATCTCCCAAAGTGGGGATGCGGGGCGATATTGGCGGGGCGGTGTTTCCGGAATTTTCAGGTCGTCGGGCGTTGCGCGGAAGGCATGCGGTTGCCGGCTGAAGACAAAATCGAGGTCAGTTGACTATCTCGACGACGCGCGTCGGGCGTATGGCTGACCGGTAGGCACGAGGCGAGCATGTACAGTGTGCACGCGAGTAGCGCTGCGCCGTGGACCGCGGGCGACCTGCGCGCCCTGCTCAACAAATCGGCGCGCGAGATTGCCTGGACAACGGGCGAGCGACAACACAGCCCATTCGCCCAATTCGCCGCGCACCTTCAAATCGCAGATATCGAACGCCGCCTGACGCTTCGCAAGATCCTCATCGGCGAGCAGGCTGTCGAAGTCCTTTGGCAGTAATTGCGTGCTTTGCTTTCCGTATTGCTGGCGCGTGCTCTCACCAGCAGAGCGCGTCGCGCGTCGAGTATAGGAATGTTTCGCGCAACTACACACTCGCGAGACAGGATCCGCTGAAATCAGATACCGACATCGCCCTGCTTCAGCCCGAAAATGAAATCGACTTCCACCGACGCCCCTTTGGGCAATTGCAGCACGCCGACCGACGTACGCGTATGAACGCCTGCATCGCCAAGCACCGCGTACAGCATGTCGGATGCGCCGTCGGCGACTTCGCTTTGCATCGTGAAGCCGGGTGCGCTTCGCACATACACGGTGATGCGCGGCACAGTCGCGATCGCGTCGAGTGTGCCGCGGTGCTTCCTGATCAGCGACAGCGCACGCAGCACCGATACGCCGGCGGCCCGGCGACCTTCGTCGAGCGAAACGGATTCCCCCACTACGCCCACGAAATGCACCACGTCGCCGATTCGCGGAATCTGGCCGGCAATGTAGGCCATGTTCCCGTCGACCAGAATGGGCGTGTACTTTCCGCCGATCCTGATTTCCTCGTCCGGATTGAAGCCGAATTCGGCCGCGACCTGCGTCAGCTTATCGTCTCTGTTCATTAGTGAATTCCCCGATACTTCAGAAAAATGTAAAGAATAATTAATTCTCGCGCGGATGTCTCGACGAAAAAATCCCGCCGCGACCGATCAAAGCGACGTGCCGCCGCCGTTAAAAAGTTTCCGGGTAATCCTCTACGTTTTCTCAAACATGACACACTTTTCAGGTGTTCGAAGCAGTCCTGCATTGCTTTATCGATGACAAATCTCGTAGTCGAAGAGAATTTCCTCAAAACTTTCTGCTGAAACCGCTATCATATGTGTACTCAACCTGAAGAGTGATACATGGCAACGTACAAGGAACTGAAAGCCCAAATGGAAGCTTTGGCCGAGAAAGCCGAAGCTGCACGTGCCGCGGAATTCCAGGCGATCGTCGACGACATCCGCACCAAAGTTGCGGAATTCGGCATTACCGAGAAAGACATTTTCGGTACGCGTCGTGGTCGACCGGCCAAGCAAGCGGCCGCCCCCGTGCAGGCAAAGTATCGCGACCCGAAGACCGGGGCAACCTGGTCGGGCCGCGGTCGCGCGCCCGCATGGATCAAGGACGCGAAGAATCGCAATCGATTCCTGATCCAGGAATAAGATTCTCGACGCGCACCGGCGCGCGCTAGCGCGCCGCCCTGCTATTTGGGCATCGATACCGGCGGTATTTAAAGGCCGCTCCGGTGTGGTGACGATTTGCGCCATCCGGCGCGTGGTTGCACGCTACGCGCCGGATTTCATGCTGCCCAATATTTCCTGATTCAACGTTCGTAATAAATCGCAAGCCAGACGGATTGTGTTGCTTCGTGCGTCCACGCGACGCGATGACGGCAATGCGGCTCGATCAGCACGTAGTCGCCGGGATGCATTTCATGGCGCGTCGGACCTTCTTCGAATTCGAGTACCGCGGCGCCCGACAGCAACACGACCCATTCGGCGCGCGAGTCGTCATACCAAAAGCCATCGGGGCTCGCGTGCCCCATCGACACGATTCGCTCTACGTTCAGACGCTGCCCGGTGACGAGGCGGTCGATTTGTTCATCTTTACCGCGCTCGCCATCGGTGGTGAAAAGATTGCCGGTTTGAAGTTGCATGGAGCGGCCTCGTCGATGATCGTCGGGGAAAGAATCGTGCGTTGAGTGACGCGGACTTTCACCTCAGTCTAACGATCACCATTGACACTGACTCGTTTCATCGGAAACAGCATCATAGCGTTCCACATGCCTGAAACCGGCCGCGGATTCAACCCGTCGATACATCGAATTGATGAACGCGCTCAGCGGATGTATCGAAGTCCCGTATCGCTCGCGGACGTTCACACTCGATCCAGCGGAACGGTAAGCAGGTCGATCACCGCTTGCGTCTCGGGGCGCACGCCGCGCCACCACGCAAAGGCTTCCGCCGCCTGCTCCACCAGCATGCCAACGCCATCCGCTACACCGGCGACCCCTGCATTGCGCGCGAGTCGCAAGAACGGCGTGAGGTGCTTGCCATAGGCCAGTTCATAGGCTGTGCCATGCGGGCTGAACACGCCGGGCGGCACGGGCGGCAAATCGCCTGTCAGACTCGCGGACGTCGCGTTGACCACCAGATCGAAGCGCCCCATACGCTCGAGTTCCCCGTAAGCGCATGCCGTTATCGGGCCATACGAAGCCAATTGCGATGCCAGCGCTTGCGCTTTCTCGACATGACGATTCGCCACCACCAGTTGTGCGGGGCGCGCGCCCAGGAAGGGAAGCAACGCGCCGCGGGCCGCGCCGCCGGCACCCAGCAGCAACACACGCTTGCCCGCGAACGGCGTGTGAAGATTCACCTCGATATCACGCAGCAGGCCGATGCCGTCGAAGTTGTCTGCGAGAATCCGACCGCCGTCGAACTTGAACGCGTTCGCCGCGCCTGCAAGCGTCGCGCGCTCGCTGCGCTCATCGGCCATGTCGAATGCCGCAAGCTTGAACGGCGCCGTGATGTTCATGCCCTTGCCGCCGGCCGCGATAAATTTCCGCACCGTTGCCGCGAACGCGTCATCCGGTTCGCACGGCCCCTCGATGGCCGTGTAGTGCATCGCCTGCTGCGTCGCTTCGGCGAAAAGCCCATGAATCAGCGGGGATTTCGTATGGCCGATCGGATTGCCGATCACCGCATAGGTATCGCTCATCGTCGCCTCACTTGTCGAACAGCACGCCGTCGGTTTGCATCGCATCGATCTCGGCGGGCGTGAAACCCAGCGATTGCGCGACTTCGGCATTGTGCTGCCCCAGATCCGGGGCAACCTCGCGGATCGTGGTATCGCATGCGGAAAACCGGAACGGCAGATTCGGCAGGCGCAGCGTGCCGTAACGCGGATGCTCCTGTTCGACGATCATGCCGCGCGCCTGGATTTGCGGATCGGCAATCACTTCGTCGATGCGTTGCACCTTCGCGCAAGGCACATCGATGCCGTCGAGCAGTTCGAGAATCTGCGTCACCGTGCGCGCGGCGACCCACGGTTCGACCACGCCGAGAATGTCCAGCCGATGCGTATTGCGACCCACGCTATGGTGAAACCGCTCGTCGGTGCCAAAGCCGCGCGGCCCGCCGCTCGCTTCGATCAGCGACGCGAAACGCTTCCACGCATCGTCCACCTGCGCGGCGATCACCAGATCGCCATCGATCGCGCGAAACACACCATAAAGCGTCGAGCCGGGCATGTCGTGCCCGGTCTGTTCGGGCAGCACATCGGCAAGCGTGTAGCACTGGACCGCATATTCGTGCATCGAGACGAGCGTGTCGTAAAGCGCCATGTCGATGTGCTGCCCTCGCCCGCTTTTCACGCGGCCGAGCAGTGCCGCATTGATGGCCGCGACCGCGTGAATGCCCGTGTACATGTCCCCGAGCGAAATACGCAGCAGCGGTGGGCGGTCGCCGGGCGTGCCGACCATCTGCATGATGCCGCTCTTGGCCTCGGCGATCAGTCCGAAACCCGCGCGATGGGCGTCCGGCCCCGTGTGGCCATACGCGGAAATGGAGCAGTAGACCAGCCCTGGATTGCGCGCGGAAAGCGCTTCGTAGCCGAGCCCAAGTTTGTCGAGCGCGCCGGGCCGGTAATTCTCCACGAATACGTCGGCCGAATCGCAGAGCCGCTCCATGAAGGCCTTTCCGCGCGGGTCCTTCATGTTCACGCTGACGCCGCGCTTGCCCATATTGAGCTGCAGAAAATAGCCGCTCGAGCGATCGTCAAGCACGGTCGCGTGCTGGCGTCCCGCATCGCCGCTGCCGGGTCGCTCGACCTTGATCACTTCCGCACCCAGCGCCGCGAGGCAACGCCCCACGTACGGACCCGCGAGAAAGTGGCTGTAGTCGACGACACGAATCCCTTCCAGTGGACGCGCCTGTTTCATCGTTCAGCTCCCGGCCGGCGCGGCACCATCAGACGATGCTCACCTCGCTGCACCACTTCGCCGTGCTGATTGATCAGCTCCGAAGGAAGCGTCACGATGCCCCAATCCGGGCGGCTCTTGCTCGGGCGCATCGCGCCGATGCGAAACTTCACATGCAGCACGTCATCGACCTTGATCGGCAAAACGAAGTCCCAGCTCCAGCCCAGCGACATGCCCGGCACAAAGCGATAATCGCTGCGGGTCTTCAGGCCATCGGCAATCGAAAGACCAAACAATCCATGCGCAACGAGGCAGCCAAAGTGGCTCGCGTTCGCATACGCTTCATCGACGTGCACCGGTGTGTGATCGCCGGTGAGATCCGCGTACGCGAGAATGCGTTCCTTCGTGACGGTGTAGCTCGGGCTCACGCATTCGTCGCCTTCGCGTGCGTCGTCCCAGTATTTTTCGACGATGGTCATGTCATGCCTCCGCGCGCGGATTGATGGCGAGCGCCTGGCCCACGCAGCGCGCGGGTTTCGCCTGAATGAATTCGATGGCGAGACCATCGGGCAAACGCAGCCAGTTCGCACCTTGCGGCATGGGCTGCACGTCGTAGCGGCGGGCGGCGGCGAGCGAGGCTTCCACGTCCTCGCACATGATGCCGAGATGGCCAAGCCTTCCTTCGGGGCCCGAAAAATCCGGCTGGTGGATGAACTGCATGCCGCCGAGCGTCCAGTACTGGCGCGGCGCTTCGGTCGTGCCGTCGACCTCGCGCATCGTCATGCCGAACACCTCCTCGAAAAAACGGATGTGCCAGTGGATGTCGCGCACGAAGACGGCGATATGTTCGAGATAGGCTTTCGGTTGGCTCATGCTTGCGCCTCCGCTTTCCGGCGGTCGACCATCGCGCGCTCGATGCCCTTGATGCACGCAACCAGCGTGGCGTTGACCGGCGTCGGCACACCGTAACGCGCGCCCCAGCGCACGACCGAGCCGTTGATGAAGTCGATTTCGGTCACGGAACCTTTTTCGAGGCTTTGCAGCATCGACGTCTTGAACGCAGCGGGCAAGCCCTCGGCGGCAAGCGACCACGCCTGCTCCGGATCGTTCATCGACAGGGTGACGCCTGCCGCCTTCGCGGCCGCGATCGCTTCCGCGACGGCCGCCAGCGAAGTGGCCTTGAGCAGCGGCTCGTCATAAAGCTGGCCGTAAGTCAGCGACGTGATGCCGGTCAGCGCGCCCGTCGCGACATTCACGAGCAGCTTGTCCCACATGGTGCCGACGATGTTGTCGCTGACCTGCGTGTCGAGGCCCGCGTGGCTGAATGCGTCGGCAATACGTCGAACGCGATCCGTCACGCGTCCGTCCAGTTCGCCGATGATGGTGTGCTTGCCCACGACGCCCGACTCGATGTGCCCCATGCCGCGCAGTACGCCCCCCACATAGGTCTTGCCCGCGAGCACGCGTTCGCGGCCCACGGCGTCGGCAAGAATGTCTTCGTGACCGAGGCCGTTTTGCAGTGACAGCACCAGCGTTTCAGGCCCCACCAGCGCTTGCGCGCCGCGAATCGCCGCATCGGTGTGGAACGATTTGACGAGCACGATCACGACCTCGGCCACCGCTGCCTCGTCCGGCCGGGTGGTCGCGCGGACTTGCACCTGGCGCGTGCCGCTTGCGTCGTCGACGCGCAGGCCGTGGGCGCGCATCGCATTGACATGATCGGGCGAGCGGTCGATCAGCCAGGTCTCGTGGCCGCCTTCGGTGAGCGTCGCGCCAATCGCGCAGCCCAGCGCGCCGGCACCCAGAATGGCAATTTTCAAGTGCGTCTCCTTAACGTGTGACGTCACGATAGGAGCCGCTTCATCATGTCGCAATACAATGGATACAATGACATCATTGCCACACGCAATATCGTTGATCTGCGATGACCCCGACCGATCTGCCCGACCTCAAGCTGCTGCAGTTGTTCGACCTGCTCTACGACACGCGCAGCGTCACACGCGTGGCCGAACAACTCGGCCAGAGCCAGCCGACCGTCAGCATCTGGCTCGCGCGGTTGCGCGAGCATTTGCACGATCCGCTCTTTATCCGGACGCCTGGCGGCATGGCGCCCACACCGCAAGCGGATGCGCTGATCGGCCCATGTCGGGAGATTCTCGAATCGTTGCGGCGCTTCTCGGCCTGGGAAATCGCCTTCGATCCGGCGACTGCGCAAAGACGCTTTCGCATCTGCATGACCGATGCGAGTCACGTGACGCTGCTGCCGCGTCTGCTCGCCTACGTGCGCGCGCAAGCGCCACGCGTGCGCCTGGAAGCAGCGCGGATCGACGGCAACACGGAACGCGCGCTCGAATCGGGCGAGGCCGATCTTGCGATCGGATACGTGCCGTGGCTGAGCGGCGGCATCTATCAACAACAGCTATACGAGCAGGATTGGGTGTGCCTGGCGAATCGCCATCATCCGCGTATTCGCAAGCGGCTCGGCGTCAAGGCGTATCGCACCGAAGGCCATGTGGCGATCACGGGAGGAACGGGCACGGCGCTGCTCGAGCAGGCGCTCGTGCGGGAGCGCATTGAACGGCAGGTGGTGCTTGAATTGCCCGGTTTTCTGGGGCTCGGCGCCATTGTGCAGACCACCGATCTGATCACGACCTTGCCGCGCCATATCGGCGAGACGCTGGCTCAGGCCAGCGATCTCTCGGTACATCCCTGCCCCATTCCCGTCGAGGGCTTCGCCGTTCGGCAACACTGGCACGCGCGCTACCATCAGGAGGCCGGCAATCGCTGGCTGCGTTCGGTCGTGGCCCGGCTGTTCGGCATGTCTGGAGCGGACGTTACAGGCTGACGGATTTACCGTTTCGGCATCGATGTCTGCGGGTCCATCGCAACGATCGCGCGCACGCTCGCGGCAGGATGGGCGCCGTGACGGAAAGCGACCGTTGGCATGCCCGTCGAACATCAGCGATGGCCGCGCAGGAACAAGCCGCACCTCATACGTCGCAAGTATTGCGGCCGGCGCAATGCCGCCAAGGGCACTCGATTCCTTTCAACACATATCGATTGCCTTCCACATGAAAGGAATGGCGATCGATCCGTGCCGCGGGAATAAAACCAGGCCGACTCCGGTATATCGGGGCGTCAGGCCGCTCACCACGCCGAACGAGCCGGTGCACGACGCCCAACCGAACCGGAGAGACCGCAATGTCACACCCCAACCACGTCGCCTACACACGCTTCGCGATCGCCATGCACTGGTCGATCGCCATCTTGATCCTGTTGAACCTGATGATCGGGATCTACATGGATACCTTTCCGCACAACTCGTCTCAGTTCAACGGCATCCTGTTCTATCACGCGTCGATCGGCAGCCTGATCTTCATGCTGACCGTGCCGCGCCTCGCGTGGCGTGCGACGCATACGCCGCCGCCGCTGCCGGCCAGTGTTCCGGCATGGCAGGCGCGGATCGCCGGTGCACTGCACGGCGTGCTGTACCTGCTGCTGTGTCTCGTGCCGCTGACCGGCTACGTGCACCGCCTCGCTGGTGCCCATCCGGTCAGTTTCTTCGGCATCACGGAATTGCCGGTGCTGGTTGGCCGCGACGAACCGCTGCGACTCCTGACCGATTCGCTGCATCGCGCGCTGGTGCTGACGCTTGGCTTGCTGCTGGTCATGCATGTCGCGGCCGGACTGAAACACAAGTTCGTCGATCGGGACGGTGTCGCGGAGCGGATGGGAATCTGAGCGCGACCTGGCGGTTGATGTCCGCCAGAAGCGGCCCGTCGAACATTGGAAATCCCAGCAACCGCCATTCGCCGCTGTACGCAATGCGGAGCGGATGCGGAATGATCGTCCTGCCATACAGCAACTTCGTCACTGTCTGCAGAACGAACGACCGATGAGAAGAATTTTCAGCTCACGACACCCGCCCGAGGTGGGGCGCTGCCAGAAGAATGCTGCTCTGCCGGAGTAGTGCAACCACTACTCCGGACTTCCACGCCGGCGATCAGAAGCCGTGGTACATGCCGATGTTGACTTGAACCTGGTTGCCGCCCGATGCGGTGTTGCCAAAGTCCGCAACGGAAGCCTGCGCGCCCTTGGCATGAACGTACCCGCCCATCGCGTACAGCGCGGTGCTCTTCGACAGCGAGTACGTCGCACCCAGCGACACCTGGTTGATCGACGCCATCGTGCGGCCCTCGGCAGCCAGCGCGGGCGTGGCCGCGGAGCCGTAGACATACGTGTACCCGGTCGCCAGCGACAGCGCCGGCGTTACCTGGTACTGCAGGAGCGCACCCAGCACGTTGAAGTGAATCGACGGCTGGCCGGCGTTGCCCTGGTACTGCGCGTTCGAGTAGCGCAAGCCGGCCGTGTACGGACCAATCTGATATTGCGTGGCGACTTGCGCGATGCCCGCGCTCTTGAATGCATTGCCGCCGTTGTAACCCGAACTCGGATAGCCCAGCGCACCACCGAAACTCGGCTGCGCCGTTGCGTTCATCCACCCGTTCTCACCCTGGTTTGCCGCATGGAAATAGCCGCCGGCGACCGTCAGACCGCCCTGAGCGTAGTTCGCCGCCACCGACCACGACTGGCCCGAACCCATCGAACCGGCCACGCCGCCGAACGAGTACGCGCCTTCGGCCTGGAAGCCGTGGATGAGCGGCGAAATGTACTTCACGGCGCTGTTCTGGTTCGTCGTGTTGTCGTTGTTGTCCACGTCGCCCGGGGTCGAGAACGTCGACGCCGAAATGGCGTCGCCCGTCAGGACCTGAACCATTTCCGTCACGGCGTCGAGCTGGCGCCCCAGACGCACGGTACCGTACTGATCGGAAGCGAGGGATACGTATGCCTGGCGGTTGAACAACGAGCGCGTGGAACCGATGGGCCCCTGGCCGCCTATGCCGCCCGTACCAATGTTGAAGCCGTTTTCGATCTTGAAGATCGCCTTGAGGCCGCCGCCGAGATCCTCCGTCCCCCTGAGGCCCCACTTGTTCGAACCTGCGGCACCACCATCGAGGCCGAACCGCTTGTGGCCATTGATGTTCGACGTGTAGCCGATACCTGCATCGAGCATGCCATACAGGGTGATCGACGACTGTGCCATTGCTGCCGACGATGCTGCGAAGGCGGCAACAGCGATAACGCTGACCTTGATTTTCTTGTTTTTCATCTGTATTTCACTGTCAGGAGTGGTTGCGGGATTGTTTGAAACGGGTTTTGTTGTATTCGAAGGCAGATGACGGCGCATGGGCTGCACGTCGTCTCAGGTTGCAGCAGCCGGCTTCATGTTCGCCAGATCGGCATATTCGACTCGATCATTTCGTTATCCTCAAAATTTCATGCAGGAAGGCGCCTCGCATCTCGACCTGTCCCGCATTCCATCGATTGGAACCATCGCGGCGTCCCGCCTGGACGAAAGCCGCTGCCTTGCTTCCGTTGTCGCTCCAGCTGCTATCGAATTCGCCATCCGGACGAACAGATGTGCCGAATCCGCGAAGCCGAAAAACTCGAGCGGATCGCCACGCGGAACCGAACGTTTCTTCAATGGCAATTCGAAGAAGCATTGGGTCGTCACGTTCCACACTCACGCCATACCCACGAGCGAAGTGGGCGAAGACGAAACCGGGCCACGCTCCACCCGCGACAACAAGCGCTATGGAAATGCCGACCGCCGTCGCAGGCTGATCGAGCGTCCGGTTCAGCCGCTGGAGAAGCACGCGAACTTTTCGCCAATCACCAATGCAAGCGGGACGCGCTTTGCAGGTGCGAAAAACCATATCAGGAACATAAATCGTCGTCAAAATTTGTTTGATATAAGTTAATCGCGTTTGATACCCGTGCGGACTACCGGGATTTCCCTGATAGGAATTGGCGCCAGGACGAAGTGTTGGAAAAAGCCGTGCCGTCGGACAAAGACCTCGTGCGGAACGGGTACGCCCAGGCGGGAGCGGCAGACGTTCTCTACCGTGATATCGCGTCGCTCCTGACATGGCCGCGGGACATCGCCATTCAGGTTGGCATCGCGGAGATACGCCTCGTCTACGCCGGACGCCGGCACGGACGCAACGCGCGAAGCGGCGTCGGCGAAACGGTTCGTATCGGAAACCGAAGCGAATTTCTCACTGAATGCATTGCGGTTATTCGGGACACGGGATTGCCCAATGCCACGAGGGATACGGGACGCTGGCGCGCCCTCCATCTAATCCGGAACGTTGGATATTCAACGTCGACGCAATGTCATTGCCTGGATCGCCACGTGCAAGGGTCAGCGTTCCCGCGCCATTCCGGGATGAGCCCACGTCCCGTCAGTTGCATTGCGGATGACGCGCTCGACAGGTTGTTCAAAACGGGGGGATGGAGATGGCGTGTCGCAAGTGATGAGCCCGCCATCCCGCGACCGTCGATCGTGTCGAACATGAAACGTAGCGGCCGCCCAATCCATGCGGCGGCCGCGGAAGCGACTTCGCCTACTTCTTGACCACCGGAACGGTGAGCGAACTGACGAGCGCCGTCACCGGTGCCAGCAGACCGCCACCCGTCACAGCGCCGCCCCCTTGCCCGGAATTGCCGTTCAGCGAGACAGCCAGTGCCGGGACGACGCCGGCCACCGAGCCGACAGCCGAACCGACAGAATGCACCGCCGTGTTGACGATCGTCGCGCCGCCGGAGACAAGTGTGCCGACTGCGTTGGTCGCACCTCCGACTGCACCGGCTGCCGTGCCGCCGTTGAGTGCGACACTCAGTGCCGGCAACGTGCCTGCGATCGCGCCGGTCGTACCGGTTACGGTGTTCGCCAGCGTGCCCGCGAGGCCGGTCGTCACCGTCGCGAGGGATCCGGCTGCACCGCTTGCGCCGTTGATGACGCCGGTTCCGGAGCCGATGATGCCGCCGACGCCGCTCGTTGCAGGTCCGATCAGCGACGTGACGGCGGATGCGATCGGCGTGATCGCCGCCGTGCCGCTGCCGGCGATTCCGGTTACCGCGCCGGACGCCGCACCGATTGCACCATTGGCGGCACCGATCGGCAGCGATCCGCCGAGGGTGCCGACGATGCTGGTGATCGGCGTAATCAGCGCGCCGCCATTGCCCGCGACACCGGTGACAGCGTTGACGACTCCCGTGCCGGTGTTGGCCACCGTGCCCACGACACCACCCAGGCCACCGATCGCACCACCGCTGCCGCCAACACCGCCCAATGCGCCGGTCAACGTGCCGACTGCGCCGGTTGCCGTGTTGGCAACCGTGCCGACGACGCCTCCCAGGCCACCCGTTGCACCACCACTCCCGCCGATGCCACCCAGTGCACCGGTCAACGTGCCGACTGCGCCGGTTGCCGTGTTGGCAACCGTGCCGACGACGCCTCCCAGGCCACCCGTTGCACCACCGGTCCCGCCGATACCGCCCAACGCGCCGGTCACCGTACCGACGACGCCACCGAGCCCCCCGGTCGGATCGCCACTGCCGCCAACGCCTCCCAAGGCTCCCGTTACGGTACCGATCGCGCCGGTTGCCGTGTTGGCTACTGTGCCGACGACCCCACCCAGACCACCCGTTGCACCACCAGCCCCGCCGATACCGCCCAAGGCGCCCGTCACCGTGCCAACCACTCCGCCGAGACCACCGGTCGGATCGCTGCCGCCAACACCACTCAGTGCACCCGTTAACGTGCCGACTGCACCGGTTGCCGTGTTAGCTACCGTGCCAATGACGCCGCCCAGACCACCCGTTGCACCACCAGCCCCGCCGATGCCGCCCAAGGCGCCCGTCACCGTACCGACCACACCGCCAAGACCACCAGTCGAACCACCGCTGCCGCCCCCGCCACCCAGTGCACCGGTGACCGTACCAACCGCACCAGTCGCCGCGTTGGCTACCGTGCCAACGAGGCCGCCCAAGCCACCCGTTGCACCACCGGTCCCGCCAACACCACCCAGCGCACCCGTCAACGTGCCAACTGCACCGGTCGCCGTATTGGCTATCGTGCCAACGACACCACCCAGGCCACCTGTCGCGCCACCCGCCCCGCCGATGCCGCCCAAGGCTCCCGTGACCGTGCCGACCACACCGCCGAGACCACCAGTCGATCCGCCGCTGCCACCCACGCCACCCAGTGCACCGGTTACCGTACCAACCGCACCAGTTACCGCGTTGGCTACTGTGCCAACTACGCCGCCAAGGCCACCCGTTGCGCCACCAGTTCCGCCGATGCCGCCCAACGCGCCGGTCACCGTACCGACCACGCCACCGAGGCCACCCGTCGGATCGCCGCTGCCGCCAACGCCACCCAAGGCTCCCGTTACGGTACCGACTGCACCGGTTGCCGTATTGGCTACCGTGCCAACGACACCGCCCAGGCCGCCCGTTGCGCCACCAGTCCCGCCGATGCCGCCCAGGGCTCCCGTCACCGTGCCGACCACGCCACCGAGGCCACCGGTCGGATCGCCGCTGCCGCCAACGCCACCCAAGGCTCCCGTTACGGTACCGACTGCACCGGTTGCCGTGTTAGCTACCGTGCCAATGACGCCGCCCAGACCACCCGTTGCGCCGCCAGTCCCGCCAATGCCGCCCAACGCGCCTGTCACCGTACCGACCACACCGCCGAGGCCACCAGTCGAACCACCGCTGCCACCCACGCCACCCAGCGCTCCAGTCACGGTGCCAACCGCACCGGTTGCCGCGTTGGCTACCGTGCCAACGACACCGCCCAGGCCACCCGTCGCACCACCCGTCCCGCCAATGCCGCCCAACGCGCCGGTCACCGTACCGACCACACCGCCGAGGCCACCAGTCGAACCACCGCTGCCGCCCACGCCACCCAGCGCGCCAGTGACCGTACCAACCGCACCAGTTGCCGCATTGGCTACCGTCCCAACGACACCGCCCAGACCACCCGTTGCGCCACCAGTCCCGCCAATACCGCCCAGCGCGCCAGTCACCGTCCCAACCACAACGCCGAGACCACCGGTCGGATCGCTGCCGCCAACACCACCCAATGCACCCGTCAACGTGCCGACTGCGCCGGTTGCCGCGTTAGCTACCGTGCCAACGACACCGCCCAGGCCACCCGTCGCACCACCAGTCCCGCCAATACCGCCCAACGCGCCCGTCACCGTGCCAACCACATCGCCGAGACCACCAGTCGATCCACCGCCGCCACCCACGCCACCCAGTACACCGGTGACCGTACCAACCGCACCAGTTGCCGCATTGGCTACCGTGCCAACGACACCACCCAGGCCACCCGCTGCGCCACCAGTCCCGCCGATGCCGCCCAAGGCTCCCGTCACCGTGCCGACCACACCGCCGAGACCACCAGTCGGATCACTACCGCCCACGCCGCCCAGCGCACCGGTGACCGTACCGAGCACACCCCCGATGCCGCCTGTGGCGCCACCGCCGCCACCCATCCCGCCGAGTGCCCCCGTCACGGAGCCGGCCAAGCCCGCGACCGGCGCGAGCAATCCGTCACCCAGATTGATGGCCGCACTCCCCGCCGCCGACCCTGCCGCCCCGATCGCGATACCGCCGGCATTCGTCGGGCTGCCAACCGAGACGATCGCGTTCCCCCAACCCGCCACGGTGCCGACGAGCCCCCCAGCCGCCGATGATCACGCCATCGGCATTACTCAGGCTTCCGGGCACGGACGTCACGACCACCGCCTCGGACGCGCTGGCGGCCACGCTGAACAAAGCCGCGACCGACAAGGCGATACCTGTCAATTTCACGTTCATTTTCGTTTTCATGAAGACCCTCATTTCGGTTGGACAACCGCGGAACAGCTCGAACGATGACGCCTGGATCCTGCCGCCACGAAGGTGGCGCGAATCGTTTGCGGATCGCCCGATACGACACGTGTTGAAACGGGTTTAGACAGGCCGGAGAGGCGGGATGTCAAACATCGCGCCATACGTTTCACGCCAATTGATTTGCATCACGAAACTTCTGTCATGCGAATCGAACAGCCAACCAAGGAACCATCGATCAACCATCGGCCGCTCGCGACAACGACATCGCGAGCGGCCGCCCCCTTAAAACTTCCACAGCAGATTGCCGTACAGCGCGTGGTCGCTGAAGCTTCCACCGATCTGGCCGCTATACGACAACCCCAGCGACAGGTTCTTCGTGACGGCCGCATCGACCCCGACCTCGAGCACCGCGGCATCTCGCGCGACCGGCACGCCGACCACGCTGAACGGTGAACCGCCGCTCGCGAACGCCAGCGTCGAACCCGGCTGCGTATTGCCGAACGCATGCCGCCAGCCGACGGTCCCGAACGCGGTGACCTTGCCCTTCGTCGTGACCGCGACATCGGTCGAGGCCCGCACGCCGAGCGTCGAGAAGCCGAGGCCGGTCGTGCTGGAATCGCCCTGCAGTGCTGCCGCGCCACCGTTCTCCCTGAAGCTGCCGGTATGCAGGCTCGCATACGCGAGTCCGACGAACGGTTCGAGTGCGATGTTGCGGATGGCCGTCGAGTAACCGATCTCGGTGAACACCTGCGTCGCGTTCGCGTCGTAGCTGGCGGTGTCGTGGTCGGAGAAACCGCCGAACGACGGATTGCGCTCGCTGTGCACGCGGTACCACGACTGCGCGAGGCCACCGCGCACGTTCCACGCGTCGTACCGGCCGCTGGCGTACAGCGCGATCGTCTCGCCGTTCACCTTCGCCGACTGGTTCTGGTCGGCATTGAGCAGGGTGCGCGATGCGCCGCCCGCGATACCGACGCGCCAGTGGCTGCTGACCTCCGCATCCGTACCGACGACGAAGCCGTACAGGTTGCGGTCGACCGACGCGACGCCGTCGCCGTCGAACCGGCTATGCGAGCCGTACAGCCGGCCCCACACCGCCGGCTTGAACGACTTGGCCGGCGTACAGCCGTTCTCCGACGCCAGGCGCCGGTCGAGCGACGCCGCGTGATCGTCCGCCGACACCGGCGCCTCGCAGCCGCACAACGCACCGCCGGGCTGCGAGCCGAGACGCGCGCGATCGAGCACCGCGTCGCGCACGTAGCGGGTGTCGGACAGCAGTACGCTTCTCGTGCTCGGATGCAGATCGCCGTCAAGCTGCGCGAACGCGCGGTTGGCAGTCGGAGCATCCGACGTCAGCACGGTATCGAACAGCGGATTGCCGGCGCCGAGCGTGCCGATCGCACCGGCCACCGACTGCCCGTCCGGCGTCGTCGCCACCGACGAGAACGGCGTGCCGTTCGGTGCCAGCGACATCAGCACCTGCGCCGGGTTGTACGTGAGCGTCGGCGTGAGGAACGCATACGTCGAGTTCACCGCGCTGAACTGCCCCTGCACGCCCGCGCCGGCGTTCACGATGGTGTACAACTTGCCCGGCTGATACTGCCCGGTCGCCGCGACGACCTGCACCGTCCCGCCGTTGAGCGCGGCCGAGCCGGTCACGTCGAGGCCGCCGCTTTGTTGCGGCGTCGCGCCGACCTGCAGCGTCGAGCCCGGCTGGAACGTCGCATTGCCCGCCACCTTCAGCGGCTGCCCGAGCTGGAGCACCGAAGCGGTGCCGCCGCCCGACACGACGAGGCCACCGATCGTGCCTGTCCCGGTGACGGTCGCGCCGTTGCCGACGGTCACCGGCGAGCTGGCCAGCGAACCGGTGACGGCGAGCGTGCCGCCGGCCACGGTCGTCGGCCCGGACAGCGTGTTCGTGCCGCTCAGCAACTGCGCGCCCGTGCCGGCCAGCGTCAGCGGCCCGGTGCCCGACAGCGTGCCCGCGAAGGTGCTGGTGCCCGCGGTGTTGACCGTCAGCGGCGTATTGCCGAGGTTCACGCTCGAGCCCGTCGCGCCCGACAGCGTGCCGATCGACTGCGGCGCGGCCGAGCCCGCCAGGTTCAGCGTCGCGCCGCTGCCCGCGAGGATCATCGGGCTGGTCGGCGCGAGGCTGCCTGCACCGGTGAGCGCCAGCGTGCTGCCACTGCCGATCGTCGTGCCGCCGGTGTAAGTATTGGCGCCGGTCAGCGTCTGCGTGCCGCCGCCCTGCACCGCGAAGCCGCCGGTGCCCGCGATCGTGCCGCCGAAGGCGCCGCCTGCCGGGCCGGCCACCGTGAGCGTGTTGCCGCCGAGATTCACGGTCGAACCCGCGGTGCCCGACAAGGTACTCGTCGTCTGCGGGCTGCTGGCGCGAGCCACGTCGAGCGTCGCGCCGGTGCCGGCCAGCGTCACCGCGCTGCCGGACGACAGGCCGCCGCTGCCGCCGACCGCCAGCGTGCTGCCGCTGCCGATCGTCGTGCCGCCCGTGTAGGTGTTGGCACCGGTGAGCGTCGTCGTCGACGGGCCGCTGACCGCCAGGTTGCCGCCGCCCGAAATCGGCCCGCTCAAGCCGAGGTTGTTCGCGCCGCCGACCGTCAGCGTCGAACCCGTGCCGAGATTCACCGCGTTGCCGAGCGTCGTGCCGGCCACGCTGGTGCCGAGCGTGCCGCCGTTGCCGCCGACGTTCAGCGAGCCGCTGCCGAGTGCCGTCGGCGTGCCGGCAACCAGCGTGCCGCCGCCCGTGACGCTGGTGCCGCCGGTGTAGGTGTTGGCACCCGACAGCGTCGTCGTCGCCGGGCCGGTGACCGACAGATTGCCGGTGCCGGAAATCGCGCCGGTCAGGCCAAGGCTGTTCGGGCCGCTCACCGTCAGCGTGGAACCCGTCCCGAGGTTCACCGCATTGGCCAACGTCGTGCCCGGCGTGCCGGCGGCCAGCGTCCCGCCTGCGCCGCCGGTGTTCAGCGCGCCGGTGCCGAGCGCCGCGTTGCTGCCCGCGACCAGCGTGCCGCCACCGGTCAGGTTCGTGCCGCCCGAATACGTGTTCGAACCGGTCAGCGTCTCGGTGCCCGTGCCGCCCAGCGTCAGGCTGCCGCCCGTGCCGGCGATCGTGCCGCCGTACGTACCGCTGCCCGACCCGCCGAGCGTCAGGTTGTTGCCGCCGAGGTTCACCGTCGAACCGGCCACGCCCGACAGCCCGGTCGTCGTTTGCGGCGTCGTCGCGCCGCTGACATCGAAGGTTGCGCCCGCACCGGCCAGGTTCAGCGGACTGCTGCCGGAGAGGCTGCCGCCCGCACCGATCGCCAGCGTGCCGCTGTTGATCGTCGTCGCGCCGGTGTACGTGTTCGCGCCGGTCAGCGTTTCCGTGCCCGTGCCCGACAGCGTCAGCCCGCCCGTGCCGCCGACCGTACCGCCGAACGTGCCGCTGCCCGAACCGCCAAGCGTCAGCGTGTTGCCGCCGAGGTTCACCGTCGAGCCCGATACGCCGGACAACGAGCCCGTCGACTGCGGCGTCGTGGCCGCGCTGACGTCAAGCGTCGCCCCCGTACCCGACAGGTTGACCGCACTGCCCGCCGACAGGCTGCCGCCCGCGCCCACCGCGAGCGTGCTGCCGTTGCCGATCGTCGTGTTGCCCGTGTACGTGCCGGTACCGGTGATCGTCGTCGTTGCAGGGCCGGTCACCGACAGGTTGCCGCTGCCGCCAATCGCGCCGCCGAGGCCCAGATTGTTCGCACCGCCAACCGTCAGCGTCGAACCCGTGCCGAGATTGATCGCGTTCGTCAGTGTCGTGCCTGCGACGCTCGTGCCGAGCGTGCCGCCTGCGCCGCTCGTGTTCAGTGCCCCCGTACCGAGCGCCGACCCATTGCCCGCGAGCAGCGTGCCGCCGCCGGTCAGGTTCGTGCCACCCGTGTACGTATTCGCGCCGGTCAGCGTTTCGGTGCCCGTGCCCGACAGCGTCAGGCTGCCGCCCGTGCCGGCGATCGTGCCGCCATACGTGCCGCTGCCCGAACCGCCGAGCGTCAGTGCATTGCCGCCGAGGTTCACCGTCGAACCCGCTACGCCCGCCAACGCGCCCGTCGACTGCGGCGTCGTGGCGGCACTCAGGTCCAGCGTTGCCCCCGACCCCGCCAGATCGACCGCGCTGCCCGACGACAGGCTGCCGCCCGCGCCGACCGCCAGCGTGCTGCCGTTGCCGATCGTCGTGCCGCCCGTGTACGAGCTCGCGCCGGTGAGCGTCGTCGTCGACGGTCCGGTCACGGCGAGATTGCCGCTGCCCGAGATCGCACCGCCGAGGCCCAGGTTGTTCGCCCCGCCGACCGTCAGCGTCGACCCCGCACCGAGATTCACCGCATTGCCGAGCGTCGTGCCGGCCACGCTGGTGCCGAGCGTGCCGCCCGCGCCGCTCGTGTTCAGCGCACCCGTGCCGAGTGCCGATCCGTTACCCGCGATCAGCGTGCCGCCGCCCGTCAGGCTCGTGCCGCCCGTGTACGTGTTCGTCCCGTTGAGCGTCTCGGTGCCCGTCCCGCCCAGCGTCAGGCTGCCGCCTGCACCGGCGATCGTGCCGTCGTACGTGCCGCTGCCCGAACCGCCCAGCGTCAGGTTGTTGCCGCCCAGGTTCACCGTCGAACCGGCGACGCCCGACAACGTGCCCGTCGTCTGAGGCGTGGTCGCGCCGCTCAGGTCGAAGGTTGCGCCCGCACCCGTCAGGCTCACCGGCGTCGTCGCCGACAGACTGCCGCCCGCGCCGATCGCCAGCGTGCCGCTGTTGATCGTGGTGGCGCCCGTATAGGAGTTCGCGCCGGTCAGCGTTTCGGTGCCGGTGCCGTTCATCGTCACGCCGCCCGTGCCGGCGATGTTGCCCGCGTAGGTGCCGCTGCCCGTGCCGCCGAGCGTCAGGTTGTTGTTCCCGAGGTTCACCGTCGAGCCGGCCACGCCCGAGATCGCGCCCGTCGATTGCGGCGACGATGCGCCGCTCAGGTCGAGCGTCGCGCCGGACGCCGTCAGGCTGACCGGGCTGCTCGACGACAGGCTGCCGTTGCCGCTGATCGCGAGCGTGCCGCTGTTGATCGTCGTCGCGCCGGTGTACGTATTGGTGCCCGTCAGCGTTTCGGTGCCGGTGCCCGACAGCGTCAACCCGCCCGTACCGCCGATCACGCCGCCGTACGTGCCGCTGCCCGATCCGCCCAGCGTGAGCGTATTGCCGCCGAGATTCACGTTCGTGCCGGTTCCGCCGGACAGCGCACCGCTCGTCTGCGGCGACGTGGCCGCGCTCAGGTCGAGCGTCGCACCGGTACCCGACAGGTCGATCGCGCTGCCCGACGACAGGTTGCCGCCCGCGCCGACCGCCAACGTGCTGCCACCGCCGATCGTCGTGCTGCCGGTGTAGGTGTTCGCGCCCGACAGCGTCGTCGTCGACGGACCATTCACCGCGAGGTTGCCGCTACCGCTGATCGCGCCGCCGAGGCCCAGGTTGTTCGCACCGCCGACCGTCAGCGTCGAACCGCTGCCGAGGTCCACCGCGTTGCCCAGTGTCGTGCCGGGCGTGCTCGCGGACAGCGTGCCGCCTGCGCCGCTCGTGTTCAACGCGCCCGTGCCGAGTGCCGTATTGCTGCCCGCGACCAGCGTGCCGCCGCCGGTCAGGCTCGTGCCGCCCGTGTACGTATTGTTGCCCGTCAGCGTTTCGGTGCCCGTGCCCGACAACGTGAGGCTACCGCCCGCGCCAGCGATCGTGCCACCGTACGTGCCGTTGCCCGTGCCGCCGAGCGTCAGGTTGTTGCCGCCGAGATTCACCGTCGAACCCGCCACGCCCGACAGCGTGCCGGTCGTCTGCGGTGTCGTCGCGCCGCTCACGTCGAACGTGGCGCCCGCACCGGTCAGGTTGACCGGGCTGCTCGACGACAGGCTGCCGCCCGCGCCGATCGCCAGCGTGCTGCCGCCGCCGATCGTCGTCGCGCCCGTGTACGTGTTGTTGCCGGTCAGCGTTTCGGTGCCCGTGCCCGACAGCGTCAGCCCGCCCGCGCCGCCCACGGTGCCGCCGAACGTGCCGTTGCCCGAACCCTTCAGCGTCAGCGTGTTGCCGCCGAGGTTCACCGTCGTGCCCGATACGCCCGACAGCGTGCCCGTCGTCTGCGGCGTCGTGGCCGCGCTCACGTCGAGCGTCGCACCCGTGCCCGACAGGTTGACCGCGCTGCCTCCCGACAGGCTGCCGCCCGCGCCCACCGCGAGCGTGCTGCCGCCGCCGATCGTCGTGTTGCCCGTGTACGAGCTCGCGCCGGTGAGCGTCGTCGTCGACGGGCCGGTCACGGCGAGATTGCCGCTACCCGAGATCGCGCCGCCGAGGCCCAGATTGTTCGCACCGCCAACCGTCAGCGTCGATCCCGTGCCGAGATTGACCGTGTTGGTGATCGTCGTGCCGGCCACGCTGGTGCCGAGCGTGCCGCCCGCGCCGCTCGTGTTCAATGCGCCCGTGCCGAGCGCCGCGCTGCTGCCCGCGAGCAGCGTGCCGCCGCCGGTCAGGTTCGTGCCGCCCGAATACGTGTTGTTGCCCGTCAGCGTTTCTGTGCCGCTGCCCGACAGCGTCAGGCTGCCGCCCGCACCGGCGATCGTGCCGCCATACGTGCCGTTGCCCGTGCCGCCCAGCGTCAGGTTGTTGCCGCCGAGGTTCACCGTCGAACCGGCCACGCCGGACAGCGTGCCGGTCGTCTGCGGCGTCGTTGCACCGCTCACGTCGAACGTCGCGCCCGCACCGGCCAGGTTGACCGGGCTGCTCGCCGACAGGCCGCCGCCCGCACCGATCGCCAGCGTGCCGCTGTTGATCGTCGTCGCGCCCGTGTACGTATTGACACCCGTCAGCGTTTCGGTGCCCGAACCGGACATCGTCAGCCCGCCGGTACCGCCGATCGTGCCGGCATAGTTGCCATTGCCGGAACCGGCGAGCGTCAACGTATTGCCGCCGAGATTGACGTTCGTGCCGGCGACGCCCGACAGCATCCCGCTCGTCTGCGGCGAAGTCGCCGCGCTCAGGTCCAGCGTCGCGCCCGAGCCGGAGAGGTTGAGCGCGCTGCCCGCGGACAGGCCGCCGCCCGCGCCCACTGCCAGCGTGCTGCCACCGCCGATCGTCGTGTTGCCCGTGTACGTGTTCGAACCCGTGAGCGTCGTCGTCGACGGGCCGCTCACCGTGAGATTGCCGCTGCCCGAGATTGCGCCGCCCAGCCCGAGATCGTTCGCACCGCCAACCGTCAGCGTCGAACCCGCGCCGAGGTTCACCGTGTTGCCCAGCGTCGTGCCCGCCACGTTCGTGCCGAGCGAGCCGCCCGCACCCGAGACGTTCAGCGCGCCGGCACCCAGTGCGCTGCCGTTGCCGGCAATGAGCCCGCCGCCGCTCAGCGTCGTGCCGCCCGTGTACGTGTTCGGGCCCGTCAACGTCGTCGTGCCCGAGCCGGTTTGCGCGAGGCCGCCGTCACCGGCAATCGTGCCGCTCAGGCCGAGGTTGTTCGCGCCGTTCAGGCCGAGCGTCGCGCCCGCGCCGAGATTCACCGCGTTGCCGAGCGTCGTGCCGCTCACGCTGGCGTTCAGCGTGCCGTTGCCGGTCACGTTCAGCGCGCCGGTGCCGAGCGCCGTATTGCTGCCGACGCTGAGCCCGCCGCTGTTCAGCGTCGTGCCGCCGCTGTAGGTGTTCGAGCCGCCGAGCGTGATCGTGCCCGCGCCCGACTGCACCACGCCGCCCGCGCCGGAAATGATGCCGTTCAGGCCGAAGTCGTTGAGGCCGCCGAGGTTCAGTGTCGAACCTCCGCCGAGATCGAACCCGTTGGCGAGCAGGATGTTGGCCGTGCTCGCGTTGAGCGCGCCGCCTGTGCCGGTCACGTGGACCGCGCCCGTGCCAAGCGCCGTACTGCTGCCAACGGACAACCCGCCACCGCTCAGCGTCGTGCCGCCCGTGTACGTGTTGGCGCCGGAGAGCGTCGTCGTCCCGCTGCCGGTCTGCGCGAGACTGCCGCCGCCCGAGATGAGCCCGCCGAGGCTCAGGTCGGCCGCACCGTTCAGGCCCAGCGTCGCGCCCGCGCCGAGATTCACCGCATTGCCGAGCACGGTACCGGCGACGTTCGCCGCCAGCGAGCCGCCCGCACCGGCGAGGTTCAGCGCACCGGTGCCGAGCGCCGTGTTGCTGCCCGCGATCAGCGTGCCGCCGCCGGTCAGGTTCGTCCCGCCTGAATAGGTGTTGTTGCCTGTCAGCGTCTCCGTGCCCGTACCACCCAGCGTCAGGCTGCCGCCTGCGCCGGCGATCGTGCCGCCGAACGTCGCGTTGCCCGAGCCGTCGAGCGTCAGCCCGTTGCCGCCCAGGTTCACCGTCGAACCGGCCACGCCCGACAGCGCGCCCGTCACCTGCGGCAACGTCGCGCCGCTGAGGTCGAACGTCGCGCCCGCGCCGGCCAGATTCACCGCGCCACCTGCCGACAGGCCGCCGCCCGCGCCGATCGCCAGCGTGCCGCTGTTGATCGTCGTCGCGCCCGTGTACGTATTGATACCCGTCAGCGTCTCGGTGCCGGTGCCGGACAGCGCCAGCCCGCCCGTGCCGCCGATCGTGCCGCCGAAGGTGGTGTTGCCCGCGCCGCCCAGCGTCAACGTGTTGCCGCCGAGGTTCACCGTCGAGCCGGCCACGCCGGCTAGCCCGGCCGTCGCCTGCGGCGACGTGGCCGCGCTCAGGTCGAGCGTCGCGCCCGCGCCGGCCAGGTCGAACAGACTGCCCGCCGACAGGCCGCCGCCCGCGCCCACCGCGAGCGTGCTGCCACTGCCGATCGTCGTGCTGCCGGTGTACGAGCCGAGCCCCGTGAGCGTCGTCGTCGCCGGGCCGTTCACCGACAGGTTGCCGCCACCTGAGATCGCGCCGCCCAGCCCAAGATTGTTCGCACCGCCAACGGTCAGCGTTGCGCCCGTGCCGAGATTCACCGCGTTGCCGAGCACGGTGCCGCCGACGCTCGTGCCGAGCGTGCCGCCCGCGCCCGCGACGTTCAGCGCCCCCGTGCCCAGCGCCGCGCCGTTGCCGGCGATCAGCCCGCCGCCGCTCAGCGTCGTGCCGCCCGAGAACGTATTGGCACCGAGCAGCGTCGTCGTGCCGCTACCGGTTTGCGCGATCCCGCCGTTGCCGGCTATCACCCCGCCCAGGCTAAGGTCGGCCGAGCCGTTCAGGCCGAGCGTCGCGCCCGCGCCGAGATTTACTGCATTGCCGAGCACCGTGCCGGCGACGTTCGTCGCCAGCGTGCCGCCCGCGCCCGTCACATTCAGCGCACCCGTACCCAGCGCCGCGCCGTTGCCCGCGATGAGCCCGCCGCCGCTCAGCGTCGTGCCGCCCGAGAACGTGTTCGTGCCGGTGAGCGTCGTCGTGCCCGTGCCGGTTTGCGCAAGGCTGCCGTTCCCGGCGATCGTGCCGCCCAGGCCCAGGTCGGTCGCGCCGTTCAGCCCCAGCGTGACGCCGGTGCCGAGATTCACCGCGTTGCCGAGCGTCACGCCCGGCACGCTCGCGCCGAGCGACGCCGAGCCGTTGACGTCGAGAGCGCCCAGGCCGAGCGCCGTGGCGCTGCCGACGACCAGGTTGCCGCCGGTCAGCGCCGTGCCGCCCGTGAACGTGTTGTTGCCCGTCAGCGCCTGCGAGCCGGTTCCCGACAGCGTCAGCCCGCCCGCCCCGCCGATGTTGCCGGCGAAGACGCCGCTGCCGCTGCCGGCCAGCGTCAGGTGGTTCGCCCCGAGATCGATCGCCGAACCCGCGACGCCCGACAGCGTGCCGATCGACTGCGGCGTGGTCGCACCGGCCACGCTGAAGTGCGCGCCCGCGCCGCTCAGGTTGACCGGGCTCGACGCGGCAAGGCTGCCGCCCGCGCCGATTGCCAGCGTGCCGCTGCCGATCGTGGTGCCGCCGGTGAACGTCTCGGCCGCGGTCAGCGTCGTCGTGCCCGGGCCGCTGACATTGAGGCCGCCGGTGCCCGAGATGATCCCGCCCAGCCCGAGGTCGTTCGCGCCGCCCACCGTCAGTGCGGCGCCCGCGCCGAGCTGGATTGCATTGCCCAGCACCGTGCCGCCGACCGTCGTGCCGAGCGAGCCGCCCGCACCCGTCACGTTCAGCGCGCCCGTCCCCAGCGCGCCGCCATTGCCGGCGAGGAGCCCGCCGCCGCTCAGCGTCGTGCCGCCCGAAAACGTATTGGCACCGAGCAGCGTCGTCGTGCCGCTGCCGGTTTGCGCGATCCCGCCGTTGCCGGCGATCACGCCGTTCAGGCCGAGATCGTTCGCACCGGTCAGCGCCAGCGTCGCGCCCGTGCCGAGGTTCACCGCGTTGCCCAATGCCGTGCCGCTCACGCTCGCGCCGAGCGCACCGCCCGCGCCCGCGACATTCAGCGCACCGGTGCCGAGCGCCGCGTTGTTGCCGGCGAGCAGCGTGCCGGCGCTCAGGGTCGTGCCGCCGCCGAAGGTGTTCGCGCCGGACAGCGTCGTCGTCCCCGACCCGCTCAGCACGAGCCCGCCGGTGCCGTTGATCGCGCCGTTCAGGCCGAGGTCGTGCGCGCCGTTCAGCGTCAGCGACGCGCCGTTCAGGTTGATCGTGTTCGCGAGTGCCGCGCCGGCGGCCAGGTCCGCGCTCAGCGAGCCGCCGAGGCCACTCACGTTCAACGCGCCGCCGATGCCGAGCGCCGTGTTGCCTTCGACGATCAGGCTGCCGCCCCCCGTCAAGCTTGCACCGCCGGTGAACGTGTTCGCGCCGGACAGCGTCGTCGCGCCGGTGCCGCCGAGCGCCAGGCTGCCCGCGCCGGCAATCGTGCCGCCCAGGCCGAGATCGGCCGAGCCGTTCAGCCCGAGCGTCGCGCCCGCGCCGAGATTGATCGCATTGCCGAGCACCGTGCCGCTCGCGCTCGTCGCGAGCGAGCCGCCCGTGCCGGTCACGTTCAGCGCACCCGTGCCCAATGCCGTGCCGTTGCCGGCGACGAGCCCGCCCGCGCCGAGCGTCGTGCCGCCCGCGAACGTGTTCGCGCCGAGCAGCGTCGTCGTGCCCGCGCCGGTTTGCGCGAGACTGCCGCTGCCGCCGATCGTGCCGCCGAGGCTCAGGTCGGCCGCACCGTTCAGGCCGAGCGTCGCGCCCGCGCCGAGATTCACCGCATTGCCGAGCAGCGTGCCGCTCGCGTTGGTCGCGAGCGAACCGCCCGCGCCGGTCACGTTCAGCGCCCCCGTGCCCAATGCCGCGCCGTTGCCGGCGACGAGACCGCCCGCGCCCAGCGTCGTGCCGCCGGTGAACGTGTTCGCCCCGAGCAGCGTCGTCGTGCCCGACCCGGTTTGCGCGAGGCTGCCGCCGCCACCGATCACGCCGCCGAGGCTCAGGTTGGCCGCGCCGTTCAGGCCGAGCGCCGCGCCGGCGTCGAGGTTCACCGCGTTGCCCAGCAGCGTGCCGCCGACGCTCGTGCCGAGCGAGCCGCCCGCACCGCTCACATGCAGCGCGCCGGTGCCGAGCGCGGCGCCGTTGCCCGCGATCAACCCGCCGCCGCTCAGCGTCGTGCCGCCCGCAAACGTGTTGGGGCCGAACAGCGTCGTTGTGCCCGTGCCGGTTTGCGCGAGGCTGCCACTGCCGCCGATCGCGCCGCCCAGGCCGAGGTTGGCGGAACCGTTCAGGCCCAGCGTGACGCCGGTATCCAGATTCACCGCATTGCCGAGCACCGTGCCGCCGACGCTCGTGCCGAGCGTGCCGCCCGCGCCCGTCACGTTCAGCGCGCCGGTGCCGAGCGCCGTCCCGGTGCCGACGACGATCCCGCCGCCGCCCGTCAGATTCGTTCCGCCGGCGAATGAATTGGCGCCGTTCAGCGTCAGCGTGCCGGCGCCGCTCGCGTTCAGCGCACCGCCGCCGGTCAGCGCACCCGACAGCGCGAGGCCCGTCGCGCCGTCGACCGTCAACGCCGTGCCGAGCGTCACGTTGTTGAGCAGGTTCACCCCGGCCGCGCCGGCCTCGAGGGTGCCGCCGCCGACGACGATCGTTCCCGTCCCTAGCCCGCCGCTGTTGTTGAGGATCGCGGTGCCACCGGTCAGCGACGCGTTCGACGCGGTCGATGCGCCGTTGATGTTCCACGTACCGCCCTGGACCGCGAGATGGGTGAAATTGCCGAACGTATCGACCGCGACGGTGCCGTTCGCCGCGCTGCCGGCGGCCGTGTTCAACTGCAGGTTGAGCGTGTTGTTGCCGCCGAGGCCCGCATCGACACCGAGGCCGACCGACGATCCGGTCATCGCATTGAACGTATTCGACGTCCCGACGGCCGCGCCGAGCGACACGTTCCCCGTGACGGTTCCCGCGTTGGTGAACGTATTGCCAGTGCCGGCCAGTCCGCTCGGGGCCAGCACCACGGAGCCGTTGATCGCGCCGCCGCTCGCGTTGGTGAAATTGACCTGCGCGCCCCCCTGCGCGGTGACCACCTGCGCGGTCGGGCCCGCGGTGAAGCCGAGAATGCCGGTCGTGCCGATCGTGCCGGCATTCGTGATGTTCGTCGTCCCGCCGATGCCGTTGTAGACGGTCAATGCCGGCCCGTTGCCCAGCAACCCGCTGGTCGAGCCCATCATCACGCCGGTGCTCGCGTTCGTGACGTTGACCGTGCTCGGGGACAGGATATTGCCGACGACCGTGCCGTTCGAAACGACGCTCAGGCCGGCCAGGGAGGGGTCGATCGTCCCGTTGTTGGTCAGCGTGACGCCGCTGCCCGTCAACGACATCGCGGTCCCGCCGAACAACGGCAGCACGGAAACGGTCGCGCCCTGGGCGACCGTGACGTTGAGGCCGTTCGTGCCGTTCGCGTAACTGGAGGTCGCGCCGGTACAGGTGACGGCGGGTGTTCCGGTGCAGGCGGCCAGTGCTTCTGCGGGAATGACCCCGGCGCCGACCAGCGCGACCAGCATGCCGGTCGGAACGAGGAATTTCGGACGTGCATCCGCGCGCTTTTTATTCGAGCCCATGCGCATACGCATAATCACACCTTCCCATAAAGAGAATCGACGTCCCGAATCCTTCCCGCAATTAGGAATACAGAAAGGAAATACCGGAATCTGTTATTCGATTTTTCTGGATAAATGCCGCCCCGTCATCAAACCAAAACGGATGACCGGATTGACAACTGGCGAGAATTAATCAACTGGCATTATTTAATCAGCATTTTTTACTTTTAATCCCCCTGCCCGTCAAATCTTCCACTTATTAGAAATCGCTGTTTCCGGCACATCAAAGACCCGGCCGGAGAACCCACCCTGATTACGCGCCTCTATATCCAGGTCAAACGGCAGACGCGGCCAAAGTGCCTGCGCGGCAAGCCTTGCGCCACGAAAACGAACGCCGGAATCTCCCCCCGGAATTCAAGCGAAGAACTGTTGTTTCATATATGGATTAACCTGACTCCATCGCTCGATTCGCACTCCCCGCATTGATCGCGAGTCAAATATAGGCTCGACTCGCAAACGTTTTCCATGGGGTCGGCGAGTTTTTGTCAAAACTCAACATTCTTTCTGCGACATTCGCACATTCGTATACTGTTTGTAAATTTTATATTTTAACTAACGAGCCTGAATTATTAAGAAAGGCAAAAAAGACGATTTTCGAGATGCTGATTTATTCTCGAATCTGCTTTAATTGGTTCACATCCGTCGCATTGCGGTTTTGTCTCGCGAACGATAACGCGGTGTCCAAGGGAGAACTTCACGATGGTGACGTTGAACATCAACAACCGGCCGGCGGACGTCGATGCCGATCCGTCGACGCCGATGCTCTGGGTGCTGCGCGACAACCTCGGCCTGACCGGCACCAAGTTCGGCTGCGGCACCGGCGACTGCGGCGCGTGCACCGTGCACGTCGACGGTCGGGCCGTGCCGAGCTGCACGCTCGCGCTGTCGTCGGTGGGAAATGCGCGCATCACGACGTCCGAACACCTCGCCGACGATGCGATCGGCAAGGCCGTCCTCGACGCGTGGGTCCGCCACGACGTCGCGCAATGCGGTTATTGCCAGAGCGGCCAGATGATGAGTGCGGCAGGGCTGCTGCGCGGCAACAAGGCGCCGACCGATGCCGACATCGATCGCGCGATGGCCGGCAACCTGTGCCGTTGCGCCACCTACCAGCGCATCCGCGCCGCGATTCACGACGCGGCCAGTGCGCTTGCCTGAGACCGCCGGGAGACTGTGACCATGCGTATCCGCACTGCCGGGCGCCCTGCGAACACCCGCGCCCCTGCCTCCGACGCTTCGACCGTCACCGGAGCCGGCTCTCCGATGCCCGGCCGGCGCGACTTCCTGAAACTCACGATGGCGGCGAGCGGCTGTCTCGCGCTCGGCATCACACCGAAGCGCGCCGGCGCCGAAGCCGGCATGACCCTTCGGACCTCGCCGCCTCAAGCATTCCTGATCATCGCACCGGACAACACGGTGACGGTGGCCGTCAACCGGACCGAGTCCGGCCAGGGCGTCAGCACCGCGCTGCCGATGGCGCTGGCCGACGAACTCGATGCCGACTGGCGCAACGTGCGCACCGTGCTCGCGCCGGCGGGCGAACCGTACAAGGATCCGGTGACCGGGATCCAGATGACGGGCGGCTCGACGTCGATCAACCATTCGTTTACGCAATACCGCGAACTCGGCGCGTCCGCGCGCGCGATGCTCGTCGCCGCGGCCGCCCGGCGCTGGAACGTCGATCCGGCCACGTGCCGGACCGCGCTGGGCGTCGTGACGTCCGGCAGCCACACCGCGACCTACGGCGAACTCGCCGCGGACGCGATGGCGATGCCGGTGCCGCAGCACGTGCCGCTGAAGTCGCCCGACCAGTTCCGCATCATCGGCAAGCCGACCCTGCGCGTCGATTCGCGCGCCGTGCTCGACGGGACGCTCAAGTACGGAATGGACTGGCGCCTGCCGGACATGATGGTGGCCGTGGTCGCGCGCCCGCCGCGCTTCGGCGGACAGGTTGCAAGCTACAACGCGGCGGCGGCCCGCGCCGTCAAGGGCGTGGTCGAGGTCGTCGAAATCCCGACCGATCGCGGCGGCACCGGCGTGGCCGTGATCGCGAACGGCTACTGGCCTGCGAGGCTCGGTCGCGACGCGCTGCAGGTCACGTGGAAGGACACCGGTTCGACCGTCACGTCCGCCGAACAGATGAAGGCATACAAGCAGCTCGCCGGCACGCCCGGCACCGTGGTGCGCACGGCCGATGCCGGCAACGCGCCGCCGGCGGCCACGCGAATCCGGCAGGACTACGAATTTCCGTATCTGGCTCATGCACCGATGGAACCGCTCAGTTGCACGGTTGACGTCGGCCCGCCGAGCTGCGCGTGCGGGATCAAGATCTGGGGCGGCTCGTCGATGCAGACGTCCGATCGCGCCGCGGTCGCGAAGGCACTAGGTGTCGTGCCCGAGAAAGTCCAGATCTTCACGATGATGTCGGGCGGTGACTACGGCCGGCGCTCGACGCCCACGTCGGACTACGTGGTCGAAGCCGCGCGTGTGTCCGCCGCGTACCTGGCAGCCGGCCACCTGGGCCCGGTCAAGACCATCTGGACGCGCGAGGACGACCTGCGCGGCGGCTATTACCGCCCGATGGTGCTGCATCGGGTCAACATCGGCGTCGACGGCAGCGGCGCGGTGCGGGACTGGCAGCACGTCGTCGTCGGCCAGTCGGTGCTGAAGGGTTCGCCGCTCGAGCGCACGACGATTCGCAAAAGCGGCACCGATCCCGACCTCACCGAAGGCGTGGCGAACAGCCCGTACGGTTTCCCGATGCAGGTCTCGGTCCACCAGCCGGACGTCGACGTGCCGGTCCAGTCATGGCGCTCGGGCGGCAATACGCATACGGCGTTCGTGATGGAGACGCTCGTCGACGAACTCGCGCACGCGGCCCGCCAGGATCCGGTCGCGTACCGGATGGCGCGGCTGTCCAGCCCCGAGCACACTCGCCATCGCCAGGCGCTCGCACTGGCCGTCGACAAGTCGGGCTACGGCGCACGCACGCTGCCCGCCGGCCATGCGTGGGGCGTCGCGATGCACGAAACCGCCGGCACGGTCGTCGCGTATGTCACCGAGGTGTCGATCGAAGCCAGGCAGCCGCGCGTGCACCGCGTGACGGCCGGCGTGCATGCCGGCCGCATCGTGAACCCGACCGGCGCGGACGCGCAGATCCAGGGCGGTGCGCTGTTCGGCCTCGCGACGACCAAGCCGGGTTTCGCGATCGACGTCGAGCATGGTGCGGCCCGCAACGCCGGCTTCGCCGACTACTCGCCGGTGCGGATGCAGGAAGCAGCGCCGGTGGACGTGTTCTTCGTCCCGTCGGACGCGCATCCGACCGGGTTGAGCGAGGCCGGCGTGCCGCCGATCGCACCGGCGGTCGCCAACGGCGCGTTCGTTCTGACCGGCGAGCGGATGCGCGCGTTGCCGTTCGCGCCGATGCTGGTCGCGTCGACCGCGCCCGCACTGCCTGCCGCGGCGGCAGCGGAAGACGACCCGTACGCCGACCTGGCGGCCGGCGGTTGCCGGATGCCGCACAAGGCAAAGACGGCCGCGTCGAAGCCGAAGGTCAGTCAAAGCCAGGCCGGCGTCGGGCAATCCAGCGCGGTGCCCAAGTTTCTCCGTCCCAAGCGGAAAGCAGGCATCCCGTGCATCGACGATCTCAAGAAGCCAACGACGACCTGATGCCCGTGATCGGTTTGGCGAGCCGAAGCCAGGATGGAAGGATGCGTGCGTGCGGCCGCGGGCGATTTTCCACGGGACATCCGGATCAATGCCGTGACCCCGACCGTACTGACCGAATCCGTGGTCGGGGTTCGGTCGGTTTTTTCCCCGGCCGCGAAAGCGCGCCGGCGTCACGTGTGGCAATCGCCTACCGACGCAGCGTGGAAGGCGTGCATGGCGGCCGCGTTTATCGGGTGGGTCATTGACGTCGAGGGCTCGCCCCGCGAGCCCGAATCCCGCGCTCCGCCGCCCGCCCCAGATTCCACCAAGCCATCACCGCCCCCACCACCAGCAACAGAGCCGAAACGATCAACGCCCGCTCCATCCCATGGACGAACGCCACGCCCCCTGCCTCACGAACGAAGAAACCAAACAACGCGACGCCCATCACGCCGCCCACCTGTCGCGCCGTATTCAACAACCCCGATGCCACACCCGACTGCGCGCCGCTCACGGCCGCGAGCGCCGCGTCCGTGATGGTCGGTATCGTCAACGCGATGCCGCCGCCTGCCAGCAGCATCGGTATCGCGAGCAACCCGTTGGATTGCTCAACGATCGCCAGCCACATCGCCAGATAACCGACCGCTGAAATCGACAGCCCGGCCGTCGCCAGCGTGCGCGCGCCCAGCCGGCCGGTCAGCCGCCCGGCGACGATGCTCATGATCATCAGCACCCCCATCATCGGCAGAAACGCGACGCCCGCACGCACCGGCGTCATACGCCAGACCGACTGAAACAGCAGGCTCAACGTAAAGACGATGCCGTAGAAGACCAGGTTCGCGATCGCACCGATCACGATCGAGCTGCGGACGATCCGGTCCTGCCACAACCCTGCCGGCAGCATCGCGTCCGGATTGCGCGCCTCCAGCCGGACGAACGCGATGCCCAACGCAACGCACAACACGAATGCACTCACGATGACCGGACTGCGCCATCCCAGCGCACTGATCTCGGTCGACGCGAACGTGAGCGCCGCCAGCGCAAACGCACCGGTCAGTTGCGCGGGAAGATCGAGGCGCCTGCCGCCCTGCGCTTTCGTGTCGGGCGCAAACCGCCACGTCAGCCAGATACCGGCAATGCCGACCGGCACGTTGACCAGGAAAATGCTGCGCCAGCCGACTGCAGCGATGAGCAACCCGCCGGCCAGCGGCCCCGCGGCCAGCGCAATGCCGCCGCCGGCACCCCACCAGCCGATCGCGCGGCTACGCGCTGCCGCGTCGTCGAATGCGAGACGCAGCACGGCCAGCGAGTTCGGCACCAGCAGCGCGGCGCCGATCCCCTGAACGAGACGCCAGGCGATCAACGCGCCGATGGAATGCGCGAGGCCGCAGCCGATCGATGACAGCGTGAAGATCGCGTAGCCGGCAATGAACACGCGCTTTGCACCCAGCCGGTCGCCGAGCGCGCCCGCCATCAGCAGGGTCGCCGCGAACACGAGCGCATACGCGTTGACGACCCATTGCAGGTCGGTGAGCGCAGCGCCAAAGGACGTTCGCAATGCATCGAGCGCAACGTTGACGACGCTGACGTCGATCAGGACGACCGCATAACCGAGGCACGCCGCCGTTTGAACCAGCCGCGGGTGAGGTGTGGATGAGGTCTGCATCGGCAATCCTTCGCATTCGGAGGATTGAAGCGTAGAGGATCGTCTTCTGTGCGAATATTCCGCAAAACAGCACAGCAACCTGGAGAAAATGCACCGATGTTCGACTGGGAAAACCTGCGTTACTTCGTTGCCGTCGCTCAAGCGGGGAGTCTTTCCGCGGCCGCCCGGCGATTGAACGTCGACCATGCGACAGTCAGCCGTCGCCTGGCCGCACTCGAATCGGAATTGAAGATGCGCGTGATCGACAGGTTGCCGCGCGCGTGCCGGCCGACCGCCGCCGGCCGGCAGATTCTCGAGTTCGCCGGGAAAATGGAGGAGCACGCGTTTGCGATCGAGCGCCTCGCGCTCACGGAACATCTGCCGATGCACGGCACCGTGACGATCAGCGTGCCGCCCGTGCTCGCCAACAATTTCTACGCGAATCATCTGTATGCGTTCGCGCAAATGCATCCGGGCATTCGGCTGTCGATGGCCAGCCAGGCGCAAAGCGTCTCGCTCGCCCGCCGTGAAGCGGATATCGCCGTGCGCCTGTTCCGCCCCGAAGAGCCGCAAAACGTGACGCGCAAGCTGGGCGAGATGGCTTTCGGGCTCTATGCGAGTCGCGACTATGCGCACGCGTCGACGCCTGACGATTGGGCGTTCATCTGCTACGACGCGCAATTCGCGGAAATGCCGCATCAGAAGTGGCTCGAGTCGATCGCTCGAGGTCGCCGCATCGCGTGCGAAGTCAGCGACATCACGACGCAGCAGGTCGCGGCCCGTACCGGAATCGGCGTAGCGGGCCTACCCGTGTTCATGGGCGATGACGATCCGGGGTTGCAGCGCTTGCCGTTCGACGGGGAACCGTACGCCCGCGACATCTGGCTGGTCGTGCATGCCGATCTCAGGCATTCCCCGTCGATTCGCGCGGCGATCAACTTCATCGCCGACGTGACGGGAAAGACCTTCGCGCCGGATTCGAGGCAGTAGCGACGTCCATACCGTGGCGTGCGATACCGGGCGCCGGGATCGATCGCGATGCCTGCGCCGAGCTTCACCACGCCCCTTCTTGCGGGCGCGTGGCGTCAACACCCATCTGCACACACACGCGCCCCATCAAACCACCGCCCTCAACCACCCCAGCACATCCCCCTGCGCACTCCCCGCCACCACCGGTTCCGGCGTCAACAAGCAGTAATGCGAACCATCCTCGACGAACCCCATCGGCGCGACCAGCACACCGCTTTCGATGTCGTCGCGAACGAGGTGCCACGGGCCGATCGCGACACCGAGCCCCGCAACCGCCGCCTGCAGACTGAAATAGAAATGGTCGAACGTCTGCCCGCGCCCGCCCGCGGCCGGCTGGTTCGCCGCCACTGCCCATTCCTTCCACGCGTGCGGCCGTGTCCGCGTGTGCAGTCGCGCAACATCCGCCTTCAACGAGCGACTGCCACGACGCGCGGAAAACCACGCATCGACCTTATCCGGCCGGCAGACCGGCCCCACCTTCTCCGCGAACAGCCGCTCCGCGTGATAACCCGCCGGCCACGCAAAGTCATTGCGTCGAATCGCCATGTCGATGCCGCTGTCGAATGAGAACGGACCGCCTGCGGCAGCCAGGTGAATGTCGACGCCCGCATGCCGCGCCTGAAAATCCGGCCAGCGCGGAATCAGCCAGCGCATCAGAAGCGTCGGTTCGCACGACAGCACCCAGCGCCGCGCCCGGGCGGCCTCGGTACGCAATTCCTGCGCGGCGTGACGCATCAGCCCCAGCCCGTCATGAACGGCCTGCGCCAGCTTGCGGCCCGCATCGGTCAGGAACACGCGACGGCTGCGCCGCTGGAACAGCGCGACGCCCAGGTCGTCCTCGAGCAATCGCACCGCGCGGCTGACCGCGCCATGGGTCAGGCACAGCTCGTCGGCCGCACGGCTGAAATTCTCGTGACGCGCCGCCGCCTCGAAGCAACGCAGCGCCATCAGCGATGGCAGGTTCGTGCGAACTGACTGTGAGTCAATCTCACCATTCTGGTCAGAAATCATCGCTTTTTCCGATGGAACATGACCCATAAGATTGCGCCATCAAGCCATCAATCGCAAGGACAAGACGATGACCGAACTGATAGTTGTAGTCACCATCACGCTGCTGGCCGTGATCAGCCCGGGGCCGGACTTCGCGATGCTCACGCGCAACAGCCTGATGCTGTCGCGCCGCTCGGGCGTACTCACCGCGCTGGGGATCGGGCTCGGCGTGACGGTTCACGTAAGCTACACGCTGCTGGGCGTCGGCCTGCTGATCCGGCAGTCGCTGTGGCTCTTCAATGCCGTCAAGCTGGTCGGCGCGATCTACCTGATCTACCTCGGCGTGAAGATGCTCATGACGAAGGCGGGCAACGGGCAGACGGATGCGCCGGCCGCACCGCTGTCCGACCTGGCCGCGCTGCGCACCGGCTTCCTGACCAATGCGCTGAACCCCAAGACCACGGTGTTCATCGTCAGCCTGTTCATGCAGGCCGTGCGGCCCGACACGCCGTTGATCGTGCAGATCGGCTACGGCGCGTTCATCGCCGTCGCGCATGCCGGCTGGTTCAGCCTGGTGGCCCTGTGCTTCTCCGCGACGGCCGTCCGCGATCGCCTGCTGGCGCTGCGGCACTGGATCGACCGCACCTTCGGCTGCCTGCTCGTCGGCTTCGGCGTCGCGCTTGCCATCGCGCGCGGCGGGCGCTGATTCGAAACGGCGCGCCACCCGTCGATGCAACCGACCGGCGCGCTTCGCCGGCGCGCCGGATGCGCCACTCGGTCGCTTTAGAACGTACGCGCGATCGTGCGGGCTTCGTCGATCGCGCGACTGCGATCGACCGCTCCGTCGGGGCCGAGCAAGGTGCGCTCGACGACGATCCCGGTGACGTCCTTCACGCCCACGAACTTGAGCCAGGTCTCCATGTACGGGCGCTGCAGATCGAATTCGGCCGCCGGGGTAAATGAGCCCGGCGACTGATAACCGAGCCCGCGCGCGTAGACCACCGCCGCCTTTTTCCCGGCCAGCTTGCCGGCGAAACCTGTGCCGTCGAACGTGAACAGCACGTCCTTCTGCGAGATCACGTCGATCAGGTGCTTGAGTTTGTACGGAATACTGAAATTCCACAGCGGCACGCCGAACAGAAGCTTGTCCGCCTCGTGGAACGGCGCCGCGAGCTGCTCGATCCGCTGCCATGCCGCCGCCTGAGCCGGCGTCAACGCGTTGCCGCTCAGTCCCGCATATTTAGCGGCCAGCGCGGCTTCGTCGAATTCGGGTATCGCCAGATTCCAGATGTCGAGCGTCTGTATCTCGTGATCGGGATGCGTGTGCCGATACGCATCGAGAAAGGCATTGCACACGTCGATGGACGCCGAGTAGTCCTTGTTGGGTGAGCCTTCGATATAAAGCACGCGTGTCATGAAACCGGTCCTTGCCGAAAGTGACGGCGACGCGCGGGATGCGCGATCGCCCACTGCCCTTCGCAGCCTATCGGATCGACCTATAATCCGGAAACGATATGAATTGATCGAATTAACCCGAATTGGTGATCAATGAACACGCCGCTCGACACCTCACTGCTTCATACGTTCGTCGCCATCGCCGACGTACGGAGCTTTACCGGCGCAGGTCGCAGGCTGCATCTCAGCCAGTCCGCGGTCAGCGCGCAGATCGCTCGTCTCGAGGAGCAGGTCGGCCGGGCGCTGCTCGCCCGCAATACGCGCAGCGTTACGCTCACCGAGCATGGCCGGATGCTGCTCGGCTACGCGCGCGCGATGCTCAACCTGAGCGAGGAAGCGAAGACGAAACTGGGCAGCGGCAACGCAGTCGATGTCACGCTGCGCATCGGCGCATCGGAGGATGTGGCGGGAGGCTGGCTGCCCGACGTGATGCGCCGCCATGGCGCCGCGCGGCGCGGCTTGCGGCTGAATCTGACGGTCGACATCGGCGACAGCCTGTTTCAACGGCACGCCGACGGCGAATTCGATCTCGTGATCGGCAGCCGGTGCGCGCACACGGGCCAGGGCGCGACGTTGTGGCGAGAGCCGCTCGTCTGGGCGTTTGCGTGCCACGAGCCGCTGCCGGAAGGCGATGTGCCGCTCGCGTGCTTCCCCGATCCGTGCCCGTACCGGGGCGCTGCCATCAAGGCGCTCGCGCTGGCCGGCATGCCCTATTTCATCGCATGCGAAAGCCCAAGCGTCACGGGCATCCGCACGTTCGCGCGCGCCGGCATCGCGATTGCGCCGGTGCCGCGCAGCGCGATCGACGACACGCTCCGCGAGCTGGGCGTGTCCGAAGGCTTGCCGGCGCTGCCGGACATGGAATTCGTGATGATGCACGACGCGGGAATGCCGGCCGCCGTCGAATTCGCTGCGACGCTTGTCGATGAAACCGCCATTCGCAACGGGGCCGGCGTGCGCAACCGGCCCTAGCGTGCAGTTCGGTCACGGCCGAGGTTCGATCACAGGCACTTACCGACGCATGCAAGTTCGGCCACAACGGCGCGCCGCGTGCGATTCAGCCGCGCACCGGTCGCGGCGCATCGCCGGTCTCAGCGCTTCGCGCTCAATCCCGCCCGCACGCCCTCAGGCTCCCGGCTGCGCCCGAGCAGCGCTGCCAGCGACAGATCCGCGAGCTTGCCAAACGGCGCACGCAGCAGGCTCGGCAGGTTCCAGCGCCCCAGCACGAACACGCCCTTCGCATGGCTCATCGCGCGGAATCCCTCGATGCCGTGATACGCGCCCATCCCGCTCGGGCCGACGCCGCCGAACGGCAAGTCCTCCTGCGCGACATGCAGGAGCGTGTTGTTGATGCCGACATTGCCCGACGTGGTGCGCTTGAGCAACGACTCGCAGTCGCTGTCCTGCGCGCCGAAGTAGTACAGCGCGAGCGGCCGCGGACGCGCATTCACGTAGTCGACGACTTCGTCGATCGTGCGATACGTGCGCACCGGCAGGATCGGCCCGAAGATCTCTTCCTGCATGACGGTCGTATCGTCGCCGGCACCGACGATCAGCGTGGGCGCGAGCGTCCGCTTGCGGGTGGCCGCCTGCTGCGGATTCACACCCGCCTCGATCACGCGCGCGCCCTTGCTACGCGCTTCGTCGACGAGGCTCTTCAGGCGATCGAAATGCCGGTCGCTGACGATCGACGTGTAGTCCGGGCTGGTCGGCCCGCCCGGATAGAAGCGCGCGACGGCCGCATCGTATTGCGCGACGAACGCGTCGAGGTCGTCTTCATGCACCAGCGCATAGTCGGGCGCGACGCAGGTCTGCCCGCCGTTCGACAGCTTGCCGAACACGATGCTGGACATCGTCCGGCCGTCGACGTGCCCTCTCGCGACGATCGCCGGGCTCTTGCCGCCGAGTTCGAGCGTCACCGGCACCAGGTTGTCGCTGGCCGCCTTCATGACCTTGCGGCCCACCTGCGTGCTGCCGGTAAACAGCAGATGATCGAACGGCAAGCCGCTGAAGGCGGCGCCGACTTCCGGGCCGCCGAGCACGACCGCGACTTCCTCGCTCGGGAAAGTTTCCGCGAGCATTCGGCGCATCACCTCGCTGGTGCGCGGCGTCAGTTCCGACGGCTTGAGCATCGCGCGGTTGCCCGCGGCCAGCGCGGTGGCCAGCGGAATGAACGTGAGCGCGAACGGGTAATTCCACGGCGCCATCACGCCGATGACACCCAGCGGCTGGTACTCCACGCGCGCGTGCCCGGCCCGGTAAAAGATCCCGACGTGCCGGCGCTGCGGCTTCGTGAAGCGGCGCAGATTGCGCGTCAGGTAGTCGATCGCCTGGATCACGCCGACCAGTTCCATGATCGCGGTCTCGTGTCGCGAGCGGTGCCCGAAATCGGCGCTGACCGCCTCCTCCACTTCGCTGCGATACGCGAGCACCACGGCGCGCAGCCGCGCGAGCCGCGCCTTGCGCTGCTGCACGCTCGGCGGCCCCTCGCTGACGAACGCGTTGCGCTGGCGGGCCAGCAACGCCGCCGGGTCGAAGCTCGAGCTGGATTCTGCGGAAACGGCCATGGTGCACCTCACGAGGTTGCGTCGATGTAGACACTGTCAACTTGCATGCGGCGGATCATAGGCTCACAATGTGTTCCCTGTCAACATAGGAGCAACGCGATGTCGTCGGATGAGGCTGCGGACGCCGGGCAAAAGGCTTATCACCACGGGGATCTGCGGCGCGCGATCATCGACACGGCGCTCGACACGCTGCAGGAGCAACAGGGCTGGCAGTTCACGCTGCGCGAAATCGCGCGGCGCGCGAACGTCAGCCACTCGGCGCCGTACCGGCATTTCCCGGACAAGGCCGCGTTGCTGCACGAGCTCGCGCTGATCGGCTTCGATCGGCTGAACGAAGACCTCGCCGCGTCCGTCGATCCCGCGGCGGACGCACCGGACGTGCTGCGCGCACTCGCTTACGCCCATCTCGCGTTCGGGCAGCGCAACCCGGATCTCTATCGACTGATGTTTGCCGCGGATGCCGGCGAGCCCACGGACATCCATCTCGATCCGCGCGTGCAGGCGCCGTTCCTGCTGGTCGTCGACATCCTGGAACACGGCCAGCGCGCCGGCACGATCCGCCCGCGCCCGGCGCTCGGCCAGGCGACCGCCTGCTGGGCGCATCTGCATGGGCTGACGATGCTGGCGATCGACGGGCGGCTGGTGCGCGAGAAGGTCGGCGATCACGCGATCGAAGATGCGCTGACCACCTTGCTGGACGGTCTCGTGCTGCCCGCCAGCCCCGCGCGGTCCGCGAAGACGAAAAGGCCTTGACCTTCAACTTTGCTTGAAGGTTAAGGTTTGCCTCGGCAGCGTATCGAGGCCATGGGTATGGGCACTGCCATCCGACAATCCGGCGGCGCGTCGACGACGCCCGCCCGTGGCCGATGAAAGGGAACCGCATCATGAGCAAGCGCATCCTTCACGTGGTCAGCAACGTCGCGCACTACGCCGATCCGTCCCAACCGACCGGCCTGTGGCTGTCCGAGCTGACCCATGCCCATCAGATCTTCGCGGCGAAAGGCTATGAGCAGCTGCTGGTGAGCCCCAAGGGCGGCGTGTCGCCGCTGGAGCCGCGCTCGCTCAAATGGCCGCACGCCGACGCCGCCGCGAAAGCGTGGCGCGCCGACAAGGCCAATGAGGCGCTGCTGGCCACCACCGCGCGCCCCGACGAGATCGATCCGGCCGATTTCGACGCGATCTACTTCACCGGGGGCCACGCGGTGATGTGGGACTACCCGGACGATGCGGGATTGCAGCGGCTCACGCGCGAGATCTACGAGCGCGGCGGCGTCGTGTCGTCGGTCTGTCACGGCTACTGCGGGCTGCTGAACACCAAGCTGTCGGACGGCTCGCTGCTGGTTGCCGGACGCCGGATCACCGGCTACTCGTGGGTCGAGGAAATCCTGGCCGGCGTCGCGAAGAAGGTGCCCTACAACGTCGAGGAGCAGATGCAGCAGCGTGGCGCGCGCTACGAGAAGGCGCTGCTGCCGTTCACGTCGTACGTCGTCGTCGACGGCCGGCTCGTGACCGGCCAGAATCCGCAATCGGCGAAGGCGACCGCGGAACAGGTCGTCGCGTTGCTGTGATGGGATGCGCCGGCGCGCTGCCGCTAGGCGCGGGGCGGCCGGCGGCGCACGACCGCTTCATCGCGATCGGCGGCGGCAGTCGTAGCCTCACCGCCGCTGCCCTCCGCCGCACTCCCCGGCGGGATGCGCGACAGCAATCGCTTCGCATGGATTGCACAATCGACCGACTCCGGTTTCGCGGCGATATCGGCGATCAGCGCCACGATCTGCGCCTTGCTTTGCGCGAGCCGCGCTTCCAGCGCCTCGATGTCCCGCACCTTGCCGCACAGCGCGTCCAGCAACGAAGCGCAGGGCCACTGCGCGAGGTCGGCCGGCATCAGCGTGCGAATCTCGTCGAGACTGAAGTCCGCCTTCTGCGCGGCCGTGATCAGGTCGAGCACCGTCACCGCTTCCTGCGGATAGGTGCGATAGCCGTTCGCTTCGCGCTCGACGAGCGTCAACAGACCGATGCGCTCGTAAAAGCGGATGCGCGAAGAGGTCAGGCCGGTGCGTTCCGCCAGTTCCCCGATCTTCATGTTCCGATACTCCCCGGCCGGATCGTGTCCGGCCATCTGCCCCGTCGTGACTGTCCTTTGTCTCCCGATGTTGTTTCGCAATCCGATCTTTATCGGCTTCCTGTCGAATGGCGAGCGAACGGCGCGCGCTCAAATCACTTCGAAACGCAGGCCCGCATGGCGCACCAGGCGCTCGATGTAGCGCGCGTCGAACATCGTCGCGGGCGTCCAGAAGCCGCCGCCGCGGCCGGTCTTCACGCCGTCGCCGGCGCAATCCAGCGCGAGACTGATCGCGGCCTGGCCGAGCATCTTGCCCGTGGAGCCATAGCCGGGATCGCGGTCGCCGGTGACTTTCACGCGCAAGGTCTTCCCGTCGTCGGTACGGCCGAAGAAGCGCAGATCGTAGCGGCCGGCCAGCTGCGCCGCGGCGCTCGGCCCCTCGCCGGGTTTCGGCAGCAGGAAGCGCTCCATCAGGCTGCGCACCGGCTTGATGACGACACCCACCATGAACGCGCCGAGACCGGCCACCATCGTCACCGCGGTCAGGCGGCCCTTGAGGCCCGTGCCCGTCATCACCGCTTCGTCATACGTGAAGCGGCTGCCGTACGCATTGCCGGCGAGCGCATTGGAGCGATGCACGACACGCTCGTTGATCGCCGCCATCACGAACGGCGCGATCCACGCGTCGAAGTCGCGATCGAATGCGGCGGATCGCACCGCATGCTGGCGCATCGTGAAGCCATGCCCCGGCGGGCACAGCGAGTACGGATCGAGCAGTTCCCGGCGCAAGGCCGGATCGGCCGCCGCTTCCCGCACGACGTTGATCACGCTCGCCACCGTGCCGCCCGACGCGCCGCCCTTCAGCGTTTTCACCCGCATCTTCACCTGCGCGGCCGGCACGCCCCACCGCTGCCGCGCCTGCTGCTGCAGGAAGAACACGCCCATGTCCGACGGCACCGAATCGAAGCCGCAGCAATGGACGATGCGCGCGCCGGATTGCCGGGCCGCGGGCTCGTACCTGTCGATCATCCGCTTGATCCACTGCGTCTCGCCGGTGAGGTCGCAGTAGTCGGTGCCGGTTTCCGCGCAGACCCTGACCAGCGGTTCCCCGTAAAGCGCATAGGGGCCGACGGTGGACACGACCACCCGCGTCTGCGCGCAGAGCGCGCGAAGCTGCGCTTCGTCGGCCGCGTCGGCGACGATGATCGGCACCGACTGCCCGGCCGCGCCCAGCGTATCCCGGACCTGCCTGAGCTTCGCTTCCGAACGGCCGGCGATGGCCCAGCGCAGCGTTTCGCCGCTGCCTGACAGGTACTCGGCGAGGTAGCGGGCGAGGATCTGCCCGACGAAACTGGTGGCGCCGAATACGACGAGATCGTGGGTCGGACGGGTCATGGGCGATTCCTTCGGCGCGGGCGTGCCGCGAAGTGGCGTGGCGTCAGCGTGGCTTTCCGGGTTCATCGAAGGCCTTCAACGGGGTCGGCAGGTTCAGCACCAGCTGCGCGTCCTTCACCACGTCGAGACGCAGGATGGTGGACGCGCCCAGCCCGTCGAGCAGCTGGCTCAGCGGGCCGCCGTGCCGCACGAGCTCGACGTTGCGCGGCAGCAGGCGCTGAGCGAACGATAGCGCATTCGTCTGCACGAATGTCTGGTGCCATTCGCCGTCGATGCGGTTGATCATCGTCGACGTGCCCATGTGCGACTGCGACGCGACGTTCGTCAGCTCGGGCATCGGCACGCTCAGGCTCAGGTCCGGCCGGCCGCCCGGGCCGGCAATGCGGGCGGTGGCGGTGGCGTCGAGTTTCACGTCGATATCGGCGAGCCACTTGGGCAGCTGATAGCCGTGCACGCCGCGCACCCGCGCGATTTCCGTGGTGACCGGCAGCGCGAGCACGTGCGCGAAGAAGCTCCGGCGCCGCATCGAATCGAGCAGCTCGAGCGCGTGTGATCCGGTCGAGCCGGGCCGCCGGATCACCACCGCGACCGACACTTCGTCATACGGATCGTTGTCGCACACCGAATACGAGAAGAAGGTCAGCGCGACCAGCCCGTACCCTGGGAGCGCGCGCAACGGCTCGAGCGGCACCGGCAGCGTGCTCCGCAGGCGTTCGAGCGGCGCAAGGAACAGCAGCTGAATGCTGCTGGAACGGTAGTAGAAATTCGGCGCCCAGGTCAGGCCGACCCGCGACGCAACCTGACGCTTCGGAATCCGACGGAAAAAATCGATGTTCCCCGCCGCGGGATCGCGCGCCACTTCGTCGAGGTCAGGATTCATCCGGAACCGGTCGTAGTACCCGCCTTCGGGCACGTCGACCTTGTGTGGGCCGAATTCGACCTGTGTAAACCGCCTGTCCATGTTCGTTGCCTCCCGTCGATGATCGACCGTGGCAGGCAACACCCGATGCCCGCTGACTCACCGCCGTCAGCAAGCACTCTAAGATTTAAGTCAACTTTAAGGTCAAGGCCCCGAGTAGAGGGGCACGTCGGATTGCGTTTGAGCGACTGGCCGGCGCTCGCCGGGCCGGCGCCGGATCATTTGGCGGTCGTGCGACGGCCCTTGCCGGGTGTCGGCGCCTCGCCCGGATTGCGCAACCGGTCCATCACCCAGCGCGTACGCTCCGAGCAGGTCAGTTCGGCCGGCCGGTTCTTGATGCTGTCGATCGCGACGCGCAGTTGCGCCTTGTTCTCCTCGAGGCGCTTCTGCATCGCGTCGATCTCGGCGACTTTCCGTTCGAGCGCCTCCACCAGCCCGTCATGCTGCCAGTTGCCGGCTTTCAACGGCAGCAGATGGCGGATCTGCTCCAGCGAGAATCCGGCGCTCTGTGCGCCGGCGATGATCTCGAGCATCCACACCGCGTCGTCGCCGTATTCGCGATAACCATTCGTGCCGCGCTCCACGGCCGTGAGCAGCCCCTCAGCCTCGTAGAAGCGGATCCGCGAGGCCGTCAGGCCACTGAGCTTCGCGAGTTCCCCGATTCTCATCCCTGCCTCTCCAGCGTGTTGACATTAAACCTAACTTTAAACCTAGAGTGAACGCATCGCCAAGGCAGGCGGGCAGCGGATGCCACCGCATGCGCCGCGCCGGCCTGGCGACCCTCGCGACCGGCAGGACCGTCACGGATCGACATCGCCCACCGAACAGGAGCAGACATGGGATACGTCACAACGCAGGATGGCGTCGACATCTTCTACAAGGACTGGGGGCCGCGCGACGCGCAGGTCATCTTCTTTCATCATGGCTGGCCGCTCAGCGCCGACGACTGGGATGCGCAAATGCTCTTCTTCCTGGCACAGGGCTATCGCGTGATCGCGCACGACCGTCGCGGCCATGGGCGCTCCAGCCAGGTGTGGGACGGTCATGACATGGATCACTACGCGGACGACGTCGCCGCGGTCGTGAATCACCTCGGCGTGCAAGGCGCCGTTCATGTCGGCCATTCGACCGGCGGCGGCGAGGTGATCCACTACGTCGCCCGTCACGGCGAAGACCGCGTCGAAGGCCGTGCTGATCAGCGCCGTTCCGCCGCTGATGGTCAAGACGGACAGCAATCCGGGCGGCCTGCCGAAAGCGGTATTCGACAACCTCCAGGCGCAACTCGCGGCGAACCGTGCGCAGTTCTACTACGACGTGCCCGCCGGCCCGTTCTACGGCTACAACCGCGACGGCGCGAAACCGTCGCAAGGCGTCATCTGGAACTGGTGGCGGCAGGGCATGATGGGCAGCGCGAAGGCCCACTACGACGGCATCGTCGCGTTCTCGCAGACCGACTTCACCGAAGACCTGAAAAGCACCACGATCCCCGTTCTCGTGATGCATGGCGACGACGACCAGATCGTTCCGTATGCGGATTCCGGTCTCCTGTCGGCGAAGCTGGCGAGGAACAGCACGTTGAAGACGTATGCGGGCTTCCCGCATGGCATGCCCACGTCCAACGCCGAAACGATCAACGCCGATCTGCTCGCGTTCATCCGCGGCTGAAAATCGACGACGCCACTGCGGCCTTCAGTTGCCCTTGCGGCTGAAGGCCGTCGCCTGCCCGCTCTCGAACGCAGCTAGTCGAGCCCGCGCAGAAAATCGGGAACCGCTTCACCGATCGACGCAAGATAGCCGGCCATCGCGCCGGCGACCTTGCGCACGGCGGGGCGTGCCGTCATCCGTTCACGCCACGCGAGCAGGCGGGGCGTTTCGTCCGTCATCGGCGCGCCCTTGCGCGCGCCGAACAACTGCGCCATGTAGAACGCGATGTCGGCATAGGAATACGTGTCGGCCAGAAACGCGCGATCCGCCAGCACGTGCTCCATGCGTCGATAGTATTCGGCCGCCGCGGCGCGTGCAGCCTGTGCGGCCGGATCGTCCGGTGTCGCCTCCGGCCCCATCAGCCGGATGATGTGCGGAAAATAGATTTCGTCGCTGCAATGCTCGAGCTGACGCGCGTTCGCGCGCGCCGCCGGATGCGCTGGCCATAGGGCGGGATCGGGCTGCAGATCCTCGAGATACTCGAAGATCTGCGTGGAATCGAAGAGCTCCAGATCGCCGTCGATCAGCACCGGCACCTGCCGCTTCGGGTTGATCCGCAACACGTCCGGATGTTTGGGATCGTAGCCGCGAAGCTGGCTGAACGGCACCATCACCAGTTCGAATTCGATGCCCTTCTCGTGCGCGGCCATCTCGACCTTCGCGCCAAACATGCTCAGCGGCCCGGAAATGATCTTCATCGCTTGATCCCTCGTGATGTCATGCTGCGTCGCCCGCGTCGATGAAACGGATCGGGAATGCGCGAAAGCATAAACCCGATAACATGACACCTCATGTCAGGTATTTGAGGTAACGTGTCGCTCATGAAAGCGAGCCGCCTGTTGTCGATCATGATGATGCTGCAAGCGCGCGGCCGGATGACCGCACCGGCGCTCGCCGAAGCATTGGAAGTATCCGAGCGCACGATCCTGCGCGACATCGACCAGCTCTCCACGGCCGGCGTGCCGATCTGGGGCGATCGCGGCCGCAACGGCGGCTTTCAGTTGAGCGATGGCTGGCGTACCGATCTCACCGGGCTTACCGAGCACGAAGCGCACGCGCTGATTCTGGCGGGCTTGCCCGGGCCGGCGCGAGAATTGGGCCTCGACGGCATGGCGACTTCCGCGCGGCTGAAGATGATCGCAAGCCTGCCGCCCGGCTCGCGCGAGCATGCCGATCGCGTCGCCAGCCGGCTGCACGTCGACACCGTCGACTGGTATCGCGCGCAGGAAACGCCGGCCTGCCTGCGTGACGTGGCCGATGCGGTGTGGGGCTCGTATCGTATCGACGTGAAATACCAGAGCTGGCGCGGCGTATCCCGCCGCGAACTCGAGCCGCTCGGTCTGGTGCTCAAGGGCGGCGCGTGGTACCTGGTTGCCAGGGTGGTCGGCAAGCCCGGCGCACTCACGTTCCGGCTCGCGAATATCCTCGAACTCGATGCATCGCGCCGCCGCTTCAAGCGGCCCGTGCGATTCGACCTCGCGACGCACTGGCGCGACGCGATGAGCCGGTACGAAGCCGACCTCAATCGGCTGACCGCCCATATCGCCGTGTCGCCGCGCGGCGAAACCTGGCTGGCCAACGCGCGGATCAAGGCCGAGCGTGTCGTGCAGGAAAAAGGCGACACGGAGGTGCCGCCGGGATGGACGGCGTTCCTGATGCCGATCGAATCGATCGAGCACGGCGCGCGGAAATTGCTGGGGTTCGGCGCACACGTGAAGATCCTCGGGCCGCAAGCGCTCAAGGATCAGTTCATCGACGAGTTGGCGCAGGTGCAGGCGCTCTATCAGGCCGGTGACGATTGAAGCATCGCGTTGCGCGACGACGTGGTCGCGGCGATTCGAAACAATGGAACCGTTGAGTCTTCGTCAAGTTTGACGTCGCGCTTCTCAAGGTGGTACTGCCGGCCACGCCGGTCAATTATCGCGCTTCGCCCCAACCCCGACCTGTTCAGCCACCGGCCCGCGGTGGACGATTGACAGCCGCCGGCAGAGCGCCGACAGTTCCGGCATCGCCGCTCGATCGTGCAGGCCGGCATACCGGGGATCGGCCACCGCGAGCGCGAGCGCGAGCGCGCGTGCCGCGCCTGTCGCAAGCAAGGCGCCCATGGACTGCTAGCCAACCATACCGAGAGAACAGCATGCCGCTTCAGTCGAACTACCCCAACACGCTCCACTACGTTCGGCAGAATGCGCGCCGGCTGACCTATGACATCGGCTACTACCTGAGCCCGCACAGTGACGGAGCGATCACCGTCGGCTACGAGATCGTGCAGGCGGCGCACCACGGCCGCATCGGCTGCGCGGCGACCACGCTCGATTTCCGGGGCTCGCTCGAAGAAGCGGAACGGTATCTGGTCAAGCAGCTCGAAGCGATGGTCGAGGGCTTGCCCGAGTCGTGGGAATCGGATCAATACAGAAACCGCAAGGAGACGGACGAGAGCGCGGTCGAGCATGCGTGGCTGATACGCAGCGTCTACGGCTACTGGCCGAAATTTCATGACGCCGGGGTACTGGCCATCGCACTGCGCCGGGTCAACGTGAACGGTGGATGGCAAACGGATATGGAACTCACGATCCGTCATGCCGGGCAAGACAATCCGGCATGGAAAGGGCCGCAAACGCCTTGCCGGATTACGTTCCTGTTCGAGGACGTAGAGGGAACCGAGTTCGCGACGGAAAATGTCGCGCTCCCGTCGTGGATTTACGATCTGCGGTTTTCTCATTGCGACGATGGCCGCATCCAGATCGACCTGTATCCGTCGACCGGCTTCGGGATCCTGCTCTACTGTCGTGCCGCGACCGTCATCCGCATCGAGCCCTGCGCGGCAGACGACGTCGGCATCTGAAAGCCACATCGGCACAGTCAGATTTCGTCGGAGAACTCGTCGAGAAAGCGCTGCAATCGATCGCGGCGAACGATCGCCATACGCGTGCCGGTGACGGTCTGAAAACCGGTTGAAAGCCTCAGCAGTTTCGTGCGGAAGTGATCGATCGCGAATCGCGTGTCGTCGAGCGCCCGTGCCGATGCGTGCGGATCCGCCGGGTCGTACAACGCGCTGCCCATCCGGCCCGCGACATAAAAGCACCGCGCGACGCCCACCATGCCGATCGCATCGAGCCGGTCGGCGTCCTGCAGCACCTTGGCTTCAATCGTCTTCGGCGCGACACCGGCCGAAAAACTGTGCGCCTCGACCGCATGCGCAACCGCGTCGATCTTCGCATCCGGCCAGTCCAGCGACTTCAGCACCTGCCGGGCCTTCTCCGCCGACAGCCGCGATGCGTGCGCGCGAAGCGGGGAATCTTTCTCCACCGCCACGCAGTCGTGCAGCAGCGTCGCCGCCAACAGCACCTCCGCGTCGCCGCCCTCCTTCGCCTGGATCGCGGCCGCGTTCTTCCACACGCGTTGCAGATGCGACGTGTCGTGCGCGCCGTCGCCATTGGCATCGCGCCAGTGCGCCAGCAAGGTGTTGGCCAGATCCTGAAAGGGTGCGAACGCAGGGAAAGTCATCGGGGAAAGCGGTCGAGGTCGGGATGCCGATTATCGCCGCAAGCGCCGCGCGGCATACGATCCGCTATCCGTTCTGCCCGTGATTCCGGTATATCAAGCAAACTACAACCTCCAGCAGAACCCGGTTGCCTTATAGTGCGGGTTGCCAATTCGACGAGGAGCGCTGCAATGACACTGCTGGCCAATGGTCCGTTTGAAGTGAAGCTGAATCCGGAATCCCTGAGTGCCGTCGCGGAACAGACCGGGCTCGGCCGCATGTCGCTGGACAAGCAGTATCACGGCGACCTGGAAGCCGTCAGCCAGGGAGAGATGCTAGCGTTTCGAAGCAGCATCCCGGGCTCCGCCGGCTATGTGGCGATGGAAACCGTGCAAGGCGCGCTGGGCGGCCGCCACGGCAGTTTCGTCCTGCAGCACAGCTCCACCATGACACGCGGGCAGCCGCAGCAGTCGATCACCGTCGTGCCCGATTCCGGCACGGGTGAACTGCTGGGGCTCGCCGGCTCGATGATCATCACCATCGACAACGGCCTGCATTCGTACCGCTTCGACTACACGTTGCCGGAATCGCCTCGGTAAGCCGGCTCGTGCAGCCGATGCGGCTGCTTCGTGGTGTCGCCGCGCCGGGGCAATGACGCCGTCCATGCAGCATTCACGTGCCCGATACCCGGCAATTGCGCTCCGACGAACGCACTACCGGGTTCGCTCGTGATCACGCAGATGCGTTCGACCGCGATGACGCACTCACCCGTCACCGAGCCATGACACCACGATCGTCACGCGTTCAATTCCACGCATGGCGCGCCGGCCGCACGCCGTTCAGGTAGTAATTGCCGACGAGGTGATATTTCCAGCGCACCGGATCGTGCAGCGTATGCGTGCGTGCATTGCGCCAGTGCCGGTCGAGGTTGTGCTCGGCCAGCGTCGACTGCGTGCCCGCCAGCTCGAACAGCTTCTCGCCCGCGAGCAGCGCGATTTCCGTCGTCAGCACCTTCGCCTCGCCCACCGCCACCGATGCACGTGCGACGTCGTCCTCGGTCACGTCGCCGCGCGCCGCGATCTCGTCGAGCGTACGCGCCGCGCGCTCGAGCAGCGCCTCCGCCGCATGCAGCTGGATGTGCAGATGGCCGACCTCGCGAATCGTCAGCGGATCGTCGGCCGCCCGCTCGACGCCGCTGTCGACCCACGGTCGCGTGCGCGAGCGCACGAACGCCAGCGTATCGTCGAGCGCGGCCTTCGCGATGCCCGCGTCGATCGCGGCCTGGATGATCTGCGACAGCGGGCCGTTCAGCGTCGGCAGGTCGGACACGCGCTGCGCCGGCAGCACGTGCGACGCCGGCACGCGCACGTTGTCGAGCACGACGGTGCCGCTCGCGGTGGTTCGTTGCCCGAACCCCGACCAGTCGTCGATTACGGTCAGCCCCGGCGCGGGCTGGCGAATGTACGCGAGCCACGCTTGGCCCGTGTCGTCGAGGCCGAGCACCGGCACGTAATGCGCGAACAGCGCGCCGGTCGAATAGAACTTGGTGCCGTCGACGACGTAATCGTCGCCGTCCCGCCGCACGCGCGTCTTCAGATCGAGCACGTGCTTCGTGCCCTTCTCCGAAAAGCCGTTGCCGAACCGCTTGCCGCTCAGCACTTCCGAGAACAGGTGGCGCTTCTGCGCGTCGGTGCCGGTCAGCGCAATCACGTCGACCAGCCCGAAATGATTCTGCGGCAACTGCCCGAGCGACGGATCGGCCGCCGCGACGATCTTCACCACCTCGGTCAGCGTCACGTGCGACACGCCCGCGCCGCCGTACGCCTTCGGCACGGTGATGGCCCACAGCCCCGACTGCGAGAACCATTCGATCTCGTCACGCGGCAGCCGGCGCTCCCGGTCGCGTTCGGCCGCGCCTTCCGCGAGCCGCTGCGCAAGCGCGTGCGCGGCCGCGATGGCCTGCGCGTCGTCGGCGATCACGCGGGCCGCCTGCGGTTGCGGATCGGCCGGCCGTTCCTGGATCGTGGCGCTCGTCTCTGACATCGGGCTCTCCTGCTGATTGACGGAAACATTCAATCTAGCAGCACGCCGTACGCCGGCAAACCGAGCGATTCGCACAACGATATTCCTTCGCATGACAAACGATGCGGTGCACGGCCCGCAATGCACCACGCGTCAGCGACGATATCGACGCCCCGGCATCGATGCCACACCGCCTCGCCCGCGTAATGCCCGGTGACGATAACGATGTACGAATCCGTTATTGGATCGTCAGCAGCGTGCTTCCTATACTGGCCTGCCGGCATCGACGGCCCTGCCTTTCAAGGATCACCGCATGACTTCGTCTCCCGCAGCAACCGAACTTTCCACCGGCACTGACTATGACGCGCTTGCCAGCCGCTTCAGGCCGATCTTCGAACGCATCGCGGCCGGCACCGCGGAACGCGAACGCCGCCGAGAGCTGCCGCACGAGGCGATCGGCTGGCTGAAGGCCGCAGGCTTCGGCGCCGTGCGGCTGCCGGTGCGCGATGGCGGCGCCGGCGCGTCGCTGCCGCAGCTGTTCCGGCTGCTGACCGAACTCGCTACCGCCGATTCCAATCTGCCGCAGGCCTTGCGCGGGCACTTCGCGTTCGTCGAGGACTGGCTGAACGCGCCGCCCGGCGCCGATCGCCAGACCTGGTTCGACCGCTTCGCGAGCGGCCAGCTCGTCGGCAATGCATGGACGGAAACCGGCGACGTGGCGCTCGGCCAGACCATCACGAAGGTATCTGAAAAGAATGGCCGGCTCGTGCTGAACGGCCGGAAGTTCTACAGCACCGGCAGCCTGTTCGCCGACTGGATCGACGTGTTCGCGCAGCGCGCGGACGACGGCCGCGACGTGATCGTCGCCGTCGCGACCGCGCAGCCCGGCGTGATCCGCGAAGACGACTGGGACGGCTTCGGCCAGACGACGACCGGCAGCGGCACCACGCGCTTCGAGGACGCGACGGTCGACGCGCGGGACGTGATCGACTTCGCGCGACGCTTCAAGTACCAGACGGCGTTCTACCAGCTCTTCCACGTCGCGACGTTGGCCGGCATCGGCCACGCGATCGTGCGCGACGCGGGCGACCTGGTGCGCCGCCGCACCCGCGTGTACAGCCACGGCAACGCCCCGCGCGCGGCCGACGACGCGCAGCTGCAGCAGGTGATCGGCGAAATCGCGTCGTGGGCCTATGCGGCCGACGCGCTCGCGCTGCGCGCCGCGCAGCCGCTGCAACGGGCCTACGAGGCGCACTTCGATGGCGACGAGGCGGCCGAGCACGATGCGAACGTGGCGGCCGAGATCGAATCCGCGCAAAGCCAGCTCGTCGTCTCGGACCTCGTGCTGCGCGCGGCGACGCGCCTGTTCGACGCGCTGGGTGCGTCGGCAACCCGCAGCACGACGGCGCTCGATCGTCACTGGCGCAACGCGCGCACCGTGTCGTCGCACAATCCGCTCGTCTACAAGGCGCGGATCGTCGGCGACTGGGTCATCAACGGGCGCACGCCGCCGTTCGTCTGGCAGATCGGCAACGGCCCGGGTGCGAGTTCAAACACGAGCACGCATGCAGAGACAGGAGCCGCCCAATGAGCAAGACCATCCGCTTCAATGCGTTCGAGATGAACTGCGTCGGCCATCAGTCGCCCGGGCTGTGGGCGCATCCGCGCGACCGGTCGTGGCAATACAAGGATCTCGACTACTGGACCGACCTCGCCCGTGTGCTCGAACGCGGGATTTTCGACGCGATCTTCATCGCGGACGTGATCGGCTACTACGACGTCTACAAGGGCAGCAATTACCACGCGCTGCACCAGGCCGCGCAGATCCCGGTCAACGATCCGCTGCAGCTCGCCGCGCCGATCGCGATGGCGACCGAGCATCTCGGCATCGGCATCACTGCATCGACGACGTTCGAGCACCCGTACACGTTCGCACGCCGGCTGTCGACCGCCGACCATCACACGAAGGGCCGGCTCGCGTGGAACATCGTCACGTCCTACCTTGAAAGCGGTGCGAAGAACGTCGGCGACAACGGCCTGCGCACGCACGACGACCGCTATGCGGTCGCGGCCGAATACGTCGAGGTGCTGTACAAGCTGTTCGAGGGCAGCTGGGAAGACGGCGCGGTCGTGCGCGATCGCGACGGCCGCGTGTTCACGCATCCGGAGAAGGTGCACGAGATCGGCCACAAGGGCCGTTTCTTCGACGTGCCCGGCTACCACCTGTGCGAGCCGTCGCCGCAGCGCACGCCGGTGCTGTTCCAGGCCGGCGCGTCCGGCCCCGGCAAGGCGTTCGCGGCGCAGCACGCGGAATGCGTGTTCGTCGCCGCGCCGACGCGCCCGCAGCTCGCGCGCTACGTGGCCGACGTGCGCGCGCAGGCCGCGGCCGCCGGGCGCGACGCGAGCAAGGTCCTGATCTACAACCTCGTCACCGTGATCGTCGACGAGACCGACGAGAAGGCGCAGGCCAAGTTCGACGAATACCGCAAGTACGTATCGTATGACGGGTCGCTGGTGTTCATGTCCGGCTGGACCGGCATCGACTTCGGCCAGTACGCGCCGAACGATCCCGTCCGGCGCGTCGAAACGAATGCGATCGTGTCGGCGGTCGAGCACCTCGCGGGCGGTGACACCGCGTGGACGATCGAGGAACTGGCGGCCTGGGGCGGCATCGGCGGCCTGGGGCCGGTGTTCGTCGGGTCGGCGGAAACCGTCGCGGACATCCTGCAGGAATGGGTCGCCGCCACCGACGTGGACGGCTTCAACCTCGCGTATGCGGTGGCGCACGAAACCTTCGAGGATGTCGTGCGTTATCTCGTGCCCGAGTTGCAACGGCGTGGCGTGTATCCGACCGGCTATGCGCAGGGCACGCTGCGCGAGAAACTGTTCGGCGGGTCGGCGCGGCTGCCGGACGAGCATCCGGCCGCGCAGTATCGCGACATCGAGCAGGTCAAGCGCGATGCCGAGCGGGTAGCCGCCTGAGCGTGACGACCATTCGGCGGCTGGTCGGCCTGCCGTGTGCGGGCCGGCCGGCTTCACGATGAGCAACAACTGGTGCGTCGGGCCGACACTCGCCCGGCACGCCGCCACCTGATCGCCCCTTCCCCCTCATTCGACACCCGATGCGGGCTCCGCTTCCGCGCTCGTCCATCGAGCGGGCGAAACGTGCGGCTGCGGCAACCCACGACGACGCGCGCACCCACCGTGCGCGCGTTTCCCTAAGGAAGTCTAACCTCGACCGCGTTCAAACACCGCCGTCATCATCGATATCACGCGCCGTCGGCTCATAACGCACGATCAACAGGAACACGATCGGCGTGGCGGCGCTGATCGCGACGACCCAGAACATGTCCGTGCCGAGCCGCGCCTGCAGGATCGGCAGCACGAACAGCGCGAGCGCCTGACCGATGCCGCACAGCGAACGCCCGAAGCCGACGCCGGTGCCGCGGATCGCCGCCGGATACGACAGCGTCGGGTAGATCATCATCTGCGCGCCGGGCCCGAACCCTTCGGCGAACAGCCAGGTGCCCAGCATCAGCAGCACGAAGCCGATCGCGAGCGCGCCATGCGGATGCCCTGCCAGCGCGAGCGCCACGAGCGCGACGAACTGCAGCGCGAAGCCCGCGATCGCGACATGGCGTGACGCATGGCGATGGGCAAGGCGCATGCCCAGCAAGCCGCCGGTGAACGCAAACAGCACGTTCAGCGCCAGCGACGCCGCGATCGTTTCGAACACGCCCGCGCCGAGAAACTGCGACAGGATCGACGGCAGGAAGAACGCGATCGCCGTGTATTCGAACGGGATGCACAGGTTCATCACGCTGGCGACGATCGTGCGTCCCAGGTACGGGCGCTGGAACAGCACACGAATGCGCACGGGCGGCTGGCTCGGCGCGCGTCGGGCGTCCTCTGCTTCGTGCGCATGAATCCCGTACGACTCGCGCAGAATCCGCGCGGCGTTGGCCAGGTCACCCTGGTTCGCGGCCCACAGCGGCGACTCGTTCATGAACCGGTTCCGGAACAGAATGATGACGAGCGCCGGCACCGCACCGAAGATCAGCGACGCGCGCCACAGCCATCCCGCATGCTCGGCGGGCAGCAGGAAATACAACCCGAAGATCAGCAGGAAGCAGGCCGACGACGCCACGTACCACATCGGGCACCACGCCGCGAGCCGCGACGCCTTGTTGCCGCGGCCGTTGAACTTCGAGAATTCCGCGAGAAACGCCATCGCGACCGGCAGGTCGATGCCGACCCCGAGCCCCATCACGAAGCGCGCGCCGATCAGCACCCACACGTTCGGCGCGAGCCCGGCCGCGATCGCCGCGACCACGAAAAACAGCATGTCGGCCATGAACACCTGATAGCGGCCGATCTTGTCGGTCAGCCATCCGCCGATCAGGCTGCCGAAGATCGTGCCGATCATGATCGCCGACCCGACCAGCCCGGTCAGTGCCGGTGTCAGGCCGAACTCGCGCGCCACGTCGTCGATCCCGTAGGACAGCGTCGTCAGGTCGTACGCATCGAGAAACACGCCGCCCAGCGCCAGCAGCACGATCATCCGGGCATGGCTGACCGAGCTGTCCACCGTGTTGATCAGGCGCGCGACGTCGCTTGCCGAGCGAATGGGCGAGGAAACCGGTGTAACGGCGTTCAGATCGATCGAACTCATCGCATTCCTTAGTGTTTCGCCGAATGATCGGCGATGTCCGCATGAAGCCGGAAGTCGGGCATATTCATTCGCGATCGACAGCGACCATGCGCGGCCAGACGCCGCTCGACACGCGACGCCATCACGTTCCGGCAGCACGCATTCTGTTCTCCCGATTCCGTTATCCCAAGCGATATAAATCGATAAATTAATCGGCCCGCGTCATAAAGTTGCTCGCCATCCACGCTTAGCAGCAGCGTGCATGTTCAATCGCGGATTTCTTCGTTCACGGCGCGCCGATGCTTCGTTACATTGGCCGGTCACCCTGCCTGTTCGCGGCATCTTGCCGCCCTTCCGGAGAATCCCCGATGAAGCTGTCCTGGTCCCGCGCGTGGCAATCCGCGGCCCTCGTCGTTGCCGCGTTCGCCAGCCTCGTCTCGGTGCACGCACGCGCCGCGACGCCCGCGGAGATCCGCGTCGACTATGCCTACTACTCACCGGAGAGCCTGGTGATCCGCCACTTCGGTTGGCTCGAAGACGAATTCAAGGCCGACCGCACGTCGATTCGCTGGGTGCTGAGCCTGGGCAGCAATCGTGCGCTCGAATACCTGAACAGCGGCGCGGTCGATTTCGGTTCCGCCGCGGGTCTCGCGTCGGTGCTCGCGCGTGCGAACGGCAACCCGATCCATACGGTCTACGTGTTCTCGCGCCCCGAGTGGACCGCGCTGGTGGTCCGCAAGGATTCGCCGATCCGCTCGCTCGCGGACCTGAAGGGCAAGAAAATCGCCGCGACGCGCGGCACCGATCCGTTCCTGTTCACGCTACGCGCGCTGCACACGGTCGGCCTGACCCGCGACGACGTCGAGATCGTCAACCTGCAGCATCCGGACGGGCGCACCGCGCTTGCGAACGGCCAGGTCGATGCGTGGGCCGGCCTCGATCCGCACATGGCCGCGGCCCAGCTCGACGACGGCGCGCGCCTGCTCTATCGCAATGTCGCGTTCAACACCTATGGCTTCCTGAACGTCCGCGACGCGTTCGCCAGCCAGTATCCGCAGGCGGTCACGCGCGTGCTGAAGGTCTACGATCGCGCGCGCCAGTGGATCGTCGCGCATCCGGCCGACACCGCGCAGATCGTCGCCGACGAATCGAAGGTGTCGCTGCCGGTGGCGAAACTGCAGCTGCAGCGCAACGACTTCAGCGATCCCGTTCCGGGCGACACCCAGCGAGCGGCGCTGAAGGCGGCCGCCCCCGTATTGACGGCCGAACAGCTGACCAAGCCCGGAGTCGATCCCGCGAAGATCGTCGATACGCTGATCGATCCGTCGTTCGCGCGCCCGCTCGTCGACGCATCGCGCTGAGACTGCCGCCCATGACCGACACCGCCGCCCGCGACGACACGCTCGCGCCCCGCCGCCCCGCTTCGCCGCCCGCTGGCCGGCGCGATCCGCTTCGCCGGTGGCGGATCGCGGGCCTCGCGCTGCCGTTCGCGGCGCTCGCGTTGCTGGAGGTCGTCGTGCGGCAGGGCTGGCTGCCGAATCATCTCGTCCCCGCACCGAGCGAGATTCTCGACACGCTCGCCCGCCTCGGCGTCACGCGCGTGGCGCGCCATGTCGGCGCGAGTACGCTGCGGGTCGCGGCGGGGTTTGCGGCGGGCGCCGGACTCGCGCTCGTCGTCGGCGCGGCGATGGGCCTGAGCCGCCGGATCGACGCGCTGTTCGAACCGACGTTCCAGGCGCTGCGCGCGATTCCGTCGCTCGCATGGGTGCCGGTGTTGCTGCTGTGGCTCGGCATCGACGAAGCACCGAAGATCACGCTGATCGCCATCGGCGCGTTCTTCCCGGTCCACCTCGCGGTGGTCGCCGGCATTCGCGACGTCGACCGCAAGCTCGTCGAACTCGGCGCGGTGTACCGGCTCGGCCCGTTCGTGCTGTTCCGCCGCATCCTGCTGCCGGCCGCGCTGCCGCAGATCGTCACCGGCTTGCGCACCGGCCTCAGCCTCGCGTGGATGTTCATGGTGGCCGCGGAGCTGATCGCGGCCACGCGCGGGCTCGGCTTCCTGTTGAGCGACGGCCGCGAAACCGGCCGCCCGGATCTCGTGTTCGGGGCGATCCTGCTGCTGGCGCTGCTCGGCAAGCTGACCGACGGCGCGATGGCGCGCATCGAGTCGCGCTGGCTCGGCTGGCGCGATGCATTCGACCACACGCCACGTAAAGGGTCGGCATGAGCATACGTTCTTCCGCACACACGGCGGCGCGCACCGCGACACCGCTGCTCGACGTGCGCATCACCCGCAAGCTTTACGGCGATCGCACGATCCTCGCCGATGTCCCGCTGCAGGTTGCGCGCGGCGAGATCGTCTGCGTGGTCGGCCCGAGTGGTTGCGGCAAGAGCACGCTGCTGCGGATCGTCGCCGGCCTCGATACGGATTTCCGCGGCAGCGTGAAGCTGGGCGGCGTCGCACTCGACGGCCCGTCCCCGCGCGCCGGTGTGATCTTCCAGGAGCCGCGGCTGCTGCCGTGGCTATCGATCGCGGACAACGTCGGCTTTGCGGCCGGCCCGCGCGGCGGCCGCGAGCCGGCCGTCGCACGGCTGCTCGACGAAGTCGGCCTGGCCGGGGTCGCCCGGCAACTGCCGGCCACGTTGTCGGGGGGAATGGCGCAGCGTGCGGCGATCGCGCGCGGGCTGTTCGGCGAGCCCGACCTGCTGCTGCTCGACGAACCGTTCAGCGCGGTCGATGCGATCACCCGGATGCGGTTGCAGACGCTGCTGCTCGATGTCGTCGCGCGGCACCGGACGGCCGCGATCGTCGTCACGCACGATCTGGACGAAGCGTTGTATCTCGGCGATCGCGTGCTGATGCTCGCGCCCAATCCGGGCCGCATCGACGACGAGATCCACGTCGGGGTCGCCCGGCCGCGCGATCGGCGCGACCCGACGCTGGCCGTGCTGCGCGCGCGGCTGCTGGACGCATTCCAGCAGCTTCAGGATCGTGCCGACGAGACGACGCGCCGACCGCGCGACCTTCAGGCCTCCGAAGCCTGACTTCGCGCCCGCCGGTTCACGACCGGCGTCGCCCGGCCCCCATTCGGCACGCGTTCAGCGCCGGGGCGACGCATCCGTCATCGAATACCGATGCTGCAGGAATCGCAGCCGTATCGGAGCGCCGCCACGGTGCGCGAGGTGTCGCGCGCCTGCTCACCGCTCAGCGAGGTGACATGCTGCAACCCACCGGGCGCACTTCAACCGTGCGTATGCCGCAACTCGCCGTCGATCGTCTGCGGCAGTCTCAGCAGGTTGAAGATCGGGCAGATGGCCTCGACCGCCTGATGCAGTGCCCGAATCGTCTCCGGCGGTTCGGGCGAGACGATATCGAGCGTATAGCGAAGGTTGTGCGGGAACACCGGCACATGCTCGAACCCCGGTTGCTGCGCGAGCGGATGCTGGTCGCCGGTCACCTCGACCTCGATCGAGTCGATCTTCAGGCCGCGCTCCGCTGCCTGGATCAGCGTGATGTGCGTCAGGCAACTGCCGAGCACGCCGAGCTGCAGCTCCGGCGACGCCGGCCCGAGGTTATAGCCCGCGAAATCGGGCGGGCTGTCGCTGATCACCTGGAAGTCGCGAATGCGGATCTCCCGCACGCCGCTGCGGCCCAGCGCGCGCACGGTCGCTTTCAGCGGGGTCGCCTTGAGTTCGGGATTGCTGCGGGCGGCTTCCTTTTTCGCGAGCCACGCGTCGCGCTTTTGTTCGAGATAGTCGTTCAGTGTCGTCATGTCGGGTCGATACGGTCGCAATGACCGGCCGCGCATACGGCGGTCAATCGAAGGGGATCTTCATGCTATTCCCTTCGCTGACCGCCACGAAACGATCATTCCAGCAAAGCAATTCGCAGGATGTGATGTCGCATTGCGACACGCGCGCTCGGGAATTTCCGGCTGTCGTTCATCTCCTCGAGTTATCCACAATTTCCGTGCATAACCCTGTGGAGAACGTTGGAGAAATTGCCCGTCCGCCTTGACCGGCAAGGATCACGGCTACGCCGTGCTGCCTCGGGGCCCCTGAACGCAGACCGCGTCGCATCGCGCTCGGCGATCGGCGATCGGCCGATCGTCGTGCTTCACCGCGCCAGTGCATGGATCGCGTCGACGTCGGCAGTCAGGAAGTCCGCACCAGAAATGTGCCGCTTCGACGCCGGTGCACCGCGTTGGCGGCAAGCCGGCCCGTCGATCCCGCTCCGGTCGCCCGTATCGGTGCATCAGGCGAGCGCCTCGTCACGCAGACGGAACTGCGCAACCGCCGCACTCAGCCGCGCGCCCTGTTCATCGAGCGACAGCGCCGCGGCCGCGGCCTCCTCGACCAGCGCGGCGTTGCGCTGCATCGTCTGCTCCATCTGGATGACCGCGGCGTTCACCTGCTCGATGCCCGACGCCTGCTCCTCGAACGCCTGGCCGGTTTCGTTCATGATCGTATTGACGCGCTCGACCGCCGCGACGAGCTCGGCCATCGCCGAACCGGCCAGTGCGACGAGCCCGCTGCCGTCTTCGACACGCTGCGCGGAATGGCCAATCAGTTCGCGGATCTCCTTCGCCGCCGACGCGCAACGCTGCGCGAGCCCGCGCACTTCCGTCGCGACGACCGCGAAGCCGCGCCCCTGCTCGCCGGCGCGTGCGGCTTCGACGGCAGCATTCAACGCGAGGATGTTGGTCTGGAATGCGATGCTTTCGATCACGCCGACGATCCCGGAGATCCGCGTGGAACTGAGCGAAATCGCCGACATTGTCTCCACCACGCGCTGCATCGCCTCGCCGCCGCGCGACGCGATGCCGGCCGCGCCTTCGACATAGGTGCGCGCATCGCGCGCGTTGTCCGCGTTCTGGCGCACGGCCGCCGTCAGTTGCTCGACGCTCGCCGCCGCCTGTTGCAGCGAGACGGCCTGCTGCTCGGTGCGCGCCGACAGGTCGACGTTGCCGCTCGCGATCGTCCGGACGTCGCCGACGATCGTCTCCGTGCTCGTGCGCACCTGGTTCACGGTGTCGACGAGGCCGTCCTGCATCCGCTTCAGTGCATGCAGCAGATAGGCCATCTCGTTCTCGCCGGGCACCACGACCGTTCCGGTCAGGTCGCCTGTCGAGATCTTCTCGAACTGGCCGACCGCGAGCTTGATCGGCTCGATGATCGCCTTCGCGAGCACGCGCTGCGCAAGGAAGCCGACGACGAGTGCGAAGGCCGCGACCGCCGCCATCCCCCACACGATCCGGTGGAACTGCACGCCGGCCGCCTCGTAGCGCGCCCTTTCGCGCGCGACCTGGAACGCCTCGAGCGCATCGATCGCCTCCTGGTAGGCGGCGAACAGCTCGGGCGGCGCGGTACGCTGCGTGTCGAGGAAGCCGAAGCCGTCGTCGCCGTCGAGTTGCGAGAGCGCCTTCAGGAACACGCGGTCGAGCAACGCCCGACGGCGATTCTGCAGCGTGTCGAACAGCGCCTGCTCGTCGGCGTTGCGCGCGTGCAGCCCCGCATAGGCATCCAGTTCGTCGTTGCTCTGCTTGAGGAGCGTGCGGAGTTTCGCGATCTCTTCCTTGGCCGAGTGGCCGGCGCTGATGATCTGCGCGACGTCGCTCATGCGTTCGCGCAGCACGAGCATCCGCTCGGAGCTGGTCTTCAGGTGCAGCAGCGACGCGGTGTCGTCGCGGTACATCGCCTCGAGCGAACCGTTGCCCATATAGAGGGCCGCGATGCTCGCGCCGACCACCAGCACGAGCAGCACGGTATAGCCGGCGATGGTCGCGACGAGGCCACCACGGATAGTGAGTTGTTTTCGCATGACGTTCCCTTGCGCGGGCCGGGCGCGGCCAGCGGCGGATGTGGATTCCGGATCACGAAAGACGCGCGCCGTGTCGCAACACGGGGCGCATGGGCTGCGAACGGGTTAACGGCGGCGGGAACGGGGAGGTTTTACCGATACGCGACGTGAATCTTGACGATTGCGACAGGGGCAGCGGCGAAGCGGTACGTGACGAGTGCGCGAAGCCGTGCCGACGATCATCTGGGAGTGAAGAAAGGCATCCTGATCACTTCGACGCACTCCGACGGGTATCTAGCCGCCGTTCGTCAGCCTCGAACGAATCTCGTCAACCGACAGGTCGCGCTGATGCGTTGCGATCTGCCATCGATTCCCCCACGGATCCTGCACCATCGCCCGCCTGTCGCCGTATGGCATGTCGGCGGGGGCTTCGAGCGTAGTCGCACCCGCTGCAAGCGCCCGCCGGTAGGTCAGGTCGGCATCCTCGACATACACGTACAGGAATGCCGGCATCGGCTCACGCAGGCCATCTTCCCCGCTGATCATCACGACGGAATCACCGATCCTGATTTCCGCGGGCAGCCCCGGGCGGTACTCGCCCTGTGCGTGAAATACCGTTCGGATGAATTCGATCAGGTTTTCAGGATCAGGCACGACGATCCGGGGCGTGACGGTATGCCATCCATCGGGCTGGAACCTGGCCATGTCGGGCAGCCTCCGAAGAAATTTCCGGGAGTATTGTGCGCCGGGCTCCTGCTGTCAGCAAAGGGGCGGCGCAACGCGGCCAACGCCGTCAATCTCCGGGCGATCCACGCACCGCGGTCACGAGTCGCCCGTCCCCCGCATCAAGCGACCGCGCAACGCGAAACCCCAGATCGTCGATTGCAAAGGTCGGATGACTGCGACGGCGATTCGTCGCCAGGCAGCCCCGTTCGACATCGGCCCAGCCCCCGCCGCGAAACACGCGATACGAACCGTAGACCGCCGGGTCGTACTGATCCGCGCACCACTCCCACACGTTGCCCAGCATGTCGTGCAGCCCCCAGCCATTGGGCTGTTTCCGGCCGACGTCGTGCGTGCGGCCGCCGGAATTGTCCCGGTACCACGCGATGGCATCGAGTTCGCCATACCGCGAGCCCTGTGTTCCCGCGCGGCACGCGTACTCCCACTCCGCTTCGGTGGGCAGCCGGTAGCCGCTGCTGCCGGGAATCGGGGAGGCGCTCGTGCCGTCTTCGTCGATTTCGTAACCGCAAGACAGACCGTCGGCCGTCGACAGCCGGTTGCAGAACCGGACGGCATCGAGCCACGATACGTTTTCCACCGGGCAGTGCGCTCCGCCATGCGACGACGGCGACAGGCCCGTTACCGCCGCATATTGCGCCTGCGTCACCGGATAGCGGCCAATCGCAAAGCGTCGCAATTCGACGCACCAGGTGCGGCCGATCCGGTCGTCCCTCAATGCGATGGTCCCGGCGGGAACCTGCACCATCGGCAGATCGAGTGTTTCAGACGGATATTCGATGTTCTCCATGCTGTCGCACCGTTACGAAGAGAGCCTGACGGAACCGGCTTCGTCATAAGCGACGATGTTCAGCCCTTCCGTCGCAGCCGGCGCGACGAAGTGCCGCGTGATCCGTTCGAACTCGGCATCCGACGCCTGGAACGGATGGTCGCCTCGCGCATTGCGTGCGTGCAGCCGCGCCTTGCAAACGCCATCGCTGACGTCCAGGTAATGCAGTCGATGGCCACGGCCGGCGGCCCGAGAAACGGCGAGCCCCCATGCACGCGCGGCGACGGTGTTGAACGGCACATCGAGCACCACCGACACACCGGCCTGCAGTACCGCGCGAGCCTGATCGGCCATCACGTGGCCGACGCGCTTCGCGCACCGGACATAGTCGTCGATCGACAGGATCTCGCCCGGATAGAGCTGCGCGAGCCACGCGTCCTCGCTGATCGAAACGACCGGCCCGGCGCTCGCGAGTCGCGCGACGAGCGTCGATTTTCCGGACGCGATCTTGCCGCATACCATGTGGAGCAACACGGCATCGTCCGATGCCGTCGCATGAAATGATTTCGCTGTCTGCATTTCCAGGCTCTCCCTCGAACGCCCAGAAAGCGAAAACCCGCCTTCCGGGCGGGTTTTGACGATATCCATTCAGTCGATCGCTATCCCGCCGGCAACATTGCGGCGCAAATGATCGAACGGGTTTGCGAATGGGTCATGCGCATCAGAATAACCAACTGCGCGATCGCGAGCAAGCGGGCTGGAAGCGGCGCACGTCAATCCGCGCGCGTGAAACCGGTACACCAGCCGGAAATGAATATCGAAATATCGACGCTCCGTGGTGTCTGCGCACCGCCATCCATTCAGATTGGGATGGATTCGACATGGCCGAAGACGCGCGTCCCCTCTTCCTACGACATACATCCGCGCGGCCGCATGTTTAACTCATGCCCAACCGGATCGGGCGCACTCCGAATCCGGGCGGCGCGCGCACCTTGAAGGTTCATGAAGCCCGTCAATGCTTCGATGAATTCCGATGTGCTTGACGCACTGCTTGTACACAGCGACGACGAACCGGCTATCGACGTGTGAACCAACACGCGCGTCGCTGCCGCACCCGTTGCGCTCCAAGTGAGGCTTGCCTACGCATCGCCATGCCAACAACGACTGGAACCTGAATGGTGACAAACGCCGAATCCGTGAATTTCCACAGCGCGATCGCCTGTGCCCCGGTAGCAAGCGAGCCACTCGAGTACCCGCCCGCATGCGTCTGATCTGTTTTCCGTATGCGGGCGGCTCGGCCGCCGTCTACCGCGCGCTGCAAACCTTGTTGCCCGGCATCGAAGTGCGCGGTCATGAACTTGCCGGCCGAGGCGGCCGCCTGTCCGAGCCTGCCATCCGAGACATGTCGACGCTGGTCGACACGTTGCTGCGCGACCTGGACAACTGCTTCGATCGTCCCTTCGCGCTGCTCGGACACAGCATGGGCGCGGCGATTGCGGCCGAACTGGCCCTGCGACTTCCCGCCCACGCACGACCGAACCTGCGGCATCTGTTCGTGAGCGCGCGTGCCGCACCGGGCCAGGAGCGCCACGATCGGCGCATGCAGGCGCTGGATGATCGCGCCTTCATCGATGCGCTGCGCGAGATGGGCGGCACACCGAAAGCGGTGCTGGACAACGGCGAACTGATGGCGCTGCTGATGCCGGCGCTGCGTGCGGATTTCACGCTGATCGAAAACCACCGGCCCGTGCCCGGGCCCAGGCTGGCGGTGGATATCACCGCATTCGCGGGCCGGGGGGACAACGAGGTCCCCGTCGATGCCGTTGCGGGCTGGGGCGCCGCGACGACCGGGCGCTTCGATTTTCACGTCATCGATGGAGATCATTTCTTTCTGAGAAACGAAATGCGGACGATGGCCGGCGTCATCGCGGCGCGCATGCGGCGCGCGGAACACGCCGCGTCGAGCGCACTGCAGGCATGACGGGCCGATCCTCGCGATCGGCGTGCCGGCCGGTGCCGTGATCGTCGAATGAAAACGCCCGCGCGCCTGATCCGCTCCCCTGCCGGAGCCGCGGGCCGGTCAAGCAAGTCGGGAGGCCGCGTCGCTTCCCTGCACGCGATACTTGGAGTGCCATTGTGCAACGTAATCGAAAGCGAATCCTCGTAACAGGTGGCGCGGGTTTCCTCGGTTCGCATCTTTGCGAGCGCCTGGTCGAACTCGGTCACGACGTCTTGTGCGTCGACAACTATTTCACCGGCACGAAGCAGAACGTCGCGGCGCTGCTCGGCAACCCGAGCTTCGAGGCGCTGCGTCACGACGTCACCTTTCCGTTGTACGTGGAGGTGGACGAGATCTACAACCTCGCCTGCCCGGCTTCGCCGATCCACTATCAATTCGATCCCGTGCAGACCACCAAGACCAGCGTGATGGGCGCGATCAACATGCTGGGGCTCGCCAAGCGCACGCATGCGCGCGTTCTGCAAACCTCGACGAGCGAGGTGTACGGCGACCCTGACGTGCACCCGCAACCGGAAAGTTACCGCGGCAACGTCAACCCGCTCGGGCCGCGCGCCTGCTACGACGAAGGCAAACGTTGCGCGGAGACGCTGTTCTTCGACTATCACCGCCAGCAGAACGTACGCATCAAGGTGGTACGCATCTTCAACACGTACGGGCCGCGCATGCATCCCAACGACGGCCGCGTGGTGTCCAACTTCATCGTGCAGGCGCTGCGCGGCGAGGACATCACGCTGTATGGCGACGGCAGCCAGACCCGGGCCTTCTGCTATGTCGACGACATGGTCGACGGTTTGATCCGGATGATGGCCACGCCCGCGGAGCTCACCGGCCCGATCAACCTCGGCAATCCGCACGAGATCGCGGTCAGCGAACTGGCGCAGATCATCTTGCGCCTGACCGGCTCGAAGTCGCGGCTCGTATTCCGTCCGCTGCCAAAGGATGATCCGACCCAACGTTGCCCCGACATCAGCCTCGCACGCGCCCACCTCGACTGGGAGCCGACGATCGGGCTCGAAACGGGGCTGCGGCGGACCATCGATTATTTCTGTTCGACGCTCGCTGCCTGACGTCGCGCCTGGAAACCCCGCTTCGATGATCAAAAGGCAATGGCATGACGGGGTGACGTCGCCTGGCTGATGTCCCATTTTTACGTGACAGACGTGATGCGGAGACCATGCTCCAATCCGGTCGTACCGTTAACACCATTGGCCGGGATGAAGCGATTCTCGTGCGCCAGTGTCCATCAATCCGCCTCGCAAGCCGGATCTTCGCGCATGGAAAAAATCGAGTATCTTAAGCAGGTCGAATCGAACGCGCGAACCTACGCAACCTCTTTCCCGCGGCTGTTTACCCATGCCAAGGGCATACGCGTACGCGACGCCGACGGGCAGGAATACATCGACTGCCTGTCGAATGCGGGCACGCTCGCGCTCGGACACAATCACCCGGAAGTCAATGAAGCCGTGATGCGGTTTCTGTCGTCCGATCAGATGCAACAGGCACTCGACCTGGCGACGCCGGCCAAGCACGCGTTCGTCGAGCAGCTTTTCTCGCTCCTGCCCGGGAAGATCGCCGAATCCGGCAAGATCCAGTTTTGTAGCCCGAGTGGGGCGGACGGCGTCGAAGCGGCGATCAAGCTGACCCGGCACTATACGGGCCGCCCGGCGATCATGGCGTTCCACGGCGCCTACCACGGCATGACGGCCGGCGCACTCGCCGTGTCGGGAAACCTCACGCCGAAATCGGCCGGCGGCAACGGACGCGACGTTCATTTCCTGCCCTATCCCTATGCCTTTCGCTGCCCGTTCGGCACCGACGGCTCGGCGACCGATCAACTCAGCATCAACTACATCCGGACCGTCCTGTCCGATCCGGAGAGCGGGATCACCAAACCGGCGGCCATCATCGTCGAAGTCGTGCAAGGCGAAGGGGGTTGCATCCCCGCTCCCGACACCTGGCTGATCGAGTTGCGTGAGCTGACGCTGCGGCATGAAATCCCGTTGATCGTCGATGAAGTGCAGACCGGACTCGGTCGAACCGGCGCGCTGTTCGCTGTCGAACATTCCGGCATCCGGCCGGACGTACTCGTGCTGTCGAAGGCATTCGGCGGCGGCTATCCATTATCGGTGGTGGTCTACGACGAGCGCCTGGACACCTGGCCGCCGGGCGCGCATGCCGGCACCTTTCGAGGCAACCAGATTGCGATGGTGGCCGGCTTGTCGACCATGCGCATCGTCGAACGGGAGAATCTGTCGGCGCACGCGGACCGGGTCGGCAAACTGCTGGTGGCCGGCCTCGAGGGGCTTGCCGAACGCTTTCCGTGCCTGGGCCAGATTCGCGGCCGCGGCCTGATGATCGGCGCTGAAGTCGTCGTGCCCGGCACCCATGGTCGAACCGGCCCGCCCCACACGGAACGGGCAAAAGCCATCAAGCGGAACTGCCTGCAAAACGGGCTCATCGTCGAAACCGGCGGGCGCAACGGTGCGGTACTCCGGTTCCTGCCGCCGCTGATCGTTTCGGATGCGGATATCCACGAAATCCTCAATCGCTTCGAGCATGCCGTGGAAACGGCCTGCCGTGCCTAGCCGCACCGCGGCGCGACCACGCAGGCCGACCCGTTCGGTTGCGTCGTGATCCACGTACAGGAAAGGACTATTGACGATGCTGGGCATGACGGAACGCAAGCTGCTTGCCGAGGGTAGCTCGCCGTGGCTGCTGGAACCCGTGTCGAACGGGCGTGATCTCGCGCGGGCGGTGAACGACAACCGGGTGGCACTGGAATCCCGGCTGCTGGAACATGGCGCACTGCTGTTTCGCGGCTTCGACGTTTCATCCGTGGGCGGCTTCGAAGCGTTTGCTCACGCGATTTCGGCCCATCAGTCCGACTACGTCTATCGTTCCACGCCGCGCACCTCGATCGGCAACGGCATCTTCACCGCGACCGAGTATCCGCCGAGCGAGACGATCGCCCTTCATTGCGAAAACGCATATCAACGAAGCTGGCCGCTGAGAGTCGCATTCTGTTGCCTGACGCCGGCCGCGACCGGCGGCGAAACGCCGATTGCCGACATGCGGGAGGTGAGCCGCCGGATCGGACCGCGCCTCCTGGATCACTTCGAAGCGAAGCAGGTCCGCTATGTCAGGCACTACCGGCGGCACGTCGACATTCCGTGGGAAACCGTGTTCCAGACCCGCGACCGCAGCCAGGTTGCCGCCTTCTGCGCGGACAACGGCATCGAGCATGAATGGCTCGACGACGACACGTTGCGCACCGCCCAGGTCAACCAGGGCGTGGCCTACCATCCGGTCACCGGCGACCGGGTGTTCTTCAATCAGGCCCATCTGTTCCATCTGTCGAACCTGGAAGCCTCGCTCGCCCGTTCGATCGTCAGCCTGTTCGGCGAGGATCGCATTCCGCGCAATGCCAGCCACGGCGACGGGAGTCCATTCGATCTCGCCGACCTCGAGCAGATCCGCACCGCGTTCCGCGCATGCGCGATCACGTTTCCATGGCAGCGAGGCGACGTCCTGCTGGTCGACAACATGCGCTTCGCGCATGGCCGCAACCCGTTCGAAGGCGAGCGCAAGGTCGTCGTGTCACTGCTGGACCCGTACGCGCCCGACCTCGCAGGAAGCGCCGATCGTTAGCAAGCGCGAACGTGCACCTCAATAACAAGCCGTATTGATCCGGTGCGCGAAACGCCGTGTCCTTGGATTACGGGGCAGACGTCGGATTAGAGCGATGCTCTAATTTCAATACCGTCCAACGAAGCACGCTTGGCGGGATCGCCACGACCGGTCCTGAGATATTCAACGTTTAGAAGACAACGAAGGTTGAGCATGCTTCCCGATACAAAATTCAGGACTGTTACAGAAATTCTGTTGTTTCGCGGCAAGGTCGAACCGGAGAAGACCGCATTCATTTTTCTCGAGAACGGCGAAGCGGAACTGACCCGGCTCACGTTCGGCGACCTCGACAAGCGGGCGCGCGGCATCGCCGCCAGGCTGCAGGACATCGCGCAACCGGGCGATCGCGTCCTGCTGGTCTATCCGCCCGGGCTCGAATTCATCTGCGCATGGGTCGGATGCCTGTACGCCGGCCTGATCGGCGTACCTGCTTATCCACCGCGCAGGCATCGCCCCGCCGATCGTCTCAAGGCGATCGTCGCCGACGCCGGGCCGGTCGTCGCGCTGACCGATGCAGCCACACTCGACGGCATCGCGCATCACGCGGACGGTTACTCCGACACGCTGGAACTGAAGATCCTCGCGACGGACCAGCGCTTCGACGCGCCGGCCGAACACTGGCGCGCACCGGACATCACGCCGCAGACGCTGGCGCTTCTGCAATACACGTCAGGCTCCACCGGTACGCCGAAAGGCGTGATGATCAGTCATGCGAACATCCTGAGCAACATGGCGGTCATCGCCGAGGCGAGCGATGCCGATGCGTCGACGGTGTTCGTCAGCTGGCTCCCGGTGTTTCACGACATGGGGTTCTTCGGGAAGGTGCTGCTGCCGATCTATCTCGGCGTGCTGTCGGTGCTGATGGCGCCCGCGGCGTTCGTGCAGAAGCCCCTCCGCTGGCTGCAGGCCATCACGAAGTATCGCGGCACGCATTGCGCCGCGCCGGATTTCGCGTATGACCTGTGCGCGCGCAAAATCTCCGATGAAGCGCGCGCGCAGCTCGATCTGAGCAGCTGGCGGGTTGCGTTCAACGGCGCGGAACCGGTGCGCGCGGAGTCGGTGGCGCGTTTTTCGCGCGCCTTCGCCGCATGCGGCTTCCACGCGCACACCATGCGCCCGGTCTACGGGATGGCCGAGGCGACCTTGTTCATCTCCGGTCAGCCGGCACGCTCGCTGCCGCGCGTGGCGGACTACGACGCCGACGGCCTCGCGCAAGGCGTGGCGACGAGAAGCGACCAAGGCAAGCGCCACGCGCTGGTCTCTTGCGGTCGGACCTGGGCGGAGCACCGCCTGCGGATCGTGAATCCGGATACCGGTGAGCGCTGCGCGCCCGGCCGGATCGGCGAAATCTGGTTGACGGGCCCGAGCGTCGGCGTCGGCTACTGGAACCGCGTCGAGGAAACGGAGCGCACCTTCCGCGCGAAGCTGGATGGCGATGATGCGCGTTACCTGCGCACGGGCGATCTCGGTTTCGTCGATGGCGAGGATCTGTTCGTCACCGGCCGTTTGAAAGACCTCATCATCGTCGCCGGCCGCAATCACTACCCGCAGGATCTCGAACAAACCGCGGAGGGAAGCCACCCCGCGCTGGCGCCCAATGCATCGGCGGCTTTCTCGATCAACGTCGACAACGTGGAGCGGATCGTCGTCGCCTGTGAAGTGCGCCGGGAAGCGCTCAACACGCTGGACGCGGAAGCCGTCGCCGCGGAGATCCGGCGCACGCTCGCCGAAGCGCACGACGTCGATCTGTATGCGGCTGTGCTGTTGAAGCCCGCCACGATCCTGCGCACGTCCAGCGGCAAAATCCAGCGGAGCCGGATCAGGCAGGCATTCATCGATGAACAGGGGCTCGCGATCGCGGGCGAGTGGCGCCGTGCGTTCTCCGCGCCGCCGGCCGCCCCGCAGACGGCCACGCCACGCGACACGCAAGCGCTGGTGCAATGGTGCGTCGAGCGTGTCTCGCGTCTGTCGGGAATCGACGCCGGCAAGATCGACCCCGACGCACCGTTCAGCATCCACGGGCTCGATTCGAAGGACGCCATCCAGCTCTCGGGCGAGTTGCAGGACTGGCTCGGGCGGCCGGTTTCCCCGACTGTCGTCTACGATTTTCCGAGTATTTCGCTGCTGGCGCGCCATTTGAGCGGCACCGGGAACGCCATGCCGGACCCGGCGCCCGGCTCGGCCGCAGCACGCGCGGATATCGCGATCGTCGGCATGGGATGCCGTTTCCCCGGCGCCGGCAATCCCGACGCATTCTGGCAGCTGCTGCTGGAGGGCCGGGACGCGGTCGGCGCGTCGACGCAGCGCGGCGCCGACCTTCCGCCCGCCGGACTGCTGGACCAGGTCGATCAGTTCGATGCGGCGTTCTTCGGCATCAGCGCACGCGAAGCCGAATCGATGGATCCGCAACAGCGTCTGCTGCTGGAGGTGGCCTGGGAGACGCTCGAGCATGCGGGGATCGCACCCGGCAGTCTCGCCGGCGGCCGCACCGCGGTCATCGTCGGCATCAGCAATTCGGACTACATCCGGCTGGCACAGGACGAAGTCGCGGACGTCGGCCCTTATGTCGCGACGGGCAATGCGCTCAGCGTCGCAGCCAACCGCATTTCCTACGCGCTCGATCTGCGCGGCCCAAGCTGGGCGGTCGATACCGCGTGTTCGTCCTCGCTCGTCGCGGTGCATCAGGCGTGCCGCGCGCTGCAGCGCGGCGAGTCCGATGCGGCACTGGCCGGCGGGGTCAACCTGATTCTGGCGCCGCAATTGAGCGCGTCCTTCACGCAAGCGGGCATGCTGTCGCCGGACGGCCGATGCAAGGCGTTCGATGCATCAGCGAACGGTTACGTGCGCGGCGAAGGCGTGGGCATGGTGCTGCTCAAGCGGCTCGACGATGCGCTCGCGAACGGCGACACCGTGTTCGCCTTGATCCGCGGCTCCGCGGTGAATCAGGATGGACGCAGCCATGGCCTGACCGCGCCCAACGGCCCGGCCCAGCAGGCCGTGATTCATAGTGCGCTGCGCGATGCCGGCGTACGCGCGCAGGACATCGGTTTCGTCGAGGCGCACGGGACGGGCACGCCGCTCGGCGACCCGATCGAATTGAACGCGCTGGCGGCCGTCCTGAACGACTCCCGCCGGCCGGACGAGCACTGCTGGATCGGCTCGGTCAAGACCAACATCGGCCACCTGGAATCGGCGGCGGGCATCGCCAGCCTGATCAAGACCGCCCTTGCGCTACACCATCGCGCCATTCCGCCGAACCTCCATTTCCGGTCGATCAATCCGCAGATCGCGCTCGACGGCACGCCGTTCCGCATGCCGCAGCAGGTCACGCCGTGGCATTCGGAACACGGGCCGCGCGTGGCCGGCGTCAGTTCGTTCGGCTTCGGCGGTACCAACGCGCACCTGATCCTGTCCGAAGCGCCCCGGCCCGCGGAGATCGAAGCCGACCTGGCAGCGCCCGCGGCGCACGTCGTGACGCTCTCCGCGCGCACGCCGGAAGCGTTGCACGCGCTCGCTGCGTCCTATGCGGCCTACCTCGACGCCCATCCCGAGGCCCGTGTGCGGGATGTCGCATTCACGGCCAATACCGGGCGCACTCACTTCACGCGGCGCGCGGCCATCGTCGCATCGAGTCTCGATTCGTTGCGTTCGCAACTTGGTGCCGTTTCGTCCGGCGAGCCAGCCGAAACGCCGCCTGCGGTGACATTCCACTTTTGCGCCGACGACGGCGGCAGCGCCGACGCGGTTCGACAATTGCGCTCGGCCAGCCCCGCTTTCGACGCGCTGATGCAGCGGCAATCCGAGACGCCCGGGCTCGCCCTCGCCGAAGCCGGGTTCACGGCATTCCAGCGCGCGCTCGCGCAACTGTGGATGTCGTTCGGCATCACGCCGAATGCCGTCAGCAGCGCGGGCGACGGGCATCGCGCCGCAGCCTCGTGGGCGGACATGCCGCAGACGCCGGACGGCGGTGCGGCGGAGAACCGCGTCGTGATCGAAATCGGCACGCACACGGCCGCGTGGGACGCGATCCTGCACACGCTCGCCACGCTGTACGTACGCGGCGCGTCGATCGACTGGGATGCCGTGGAGCGGGGCGCACCGCACCGCCGGCTCGCGCTGCCCACCTACCCGTTCGAGCGTCGCCGCTTCTGGATCACGCCACATGCGCCCCGGCATCCGTTGCTCGGGCGCCTCATGGAGCAGCACGCGCATGCGCCGGCCACGTGGATCTGGCAATCGCGTCTCGATGCGCCGGCCACCACCTTTCTCGACGGTCATCGCGTCAAGGGCTCGCCCGTCCTGCCCTATTCCGCGTTCGTGGAAATGGCGCTGTCGGCCACGTCGGAAATCGGTGCTGCCGGCCATACGACGTTGAAGGACCTCGCGCTGCATGCGCCGTTGCCGCTGCATCCGCATGCATCGCGCACCGTGCAGACCGTGCTGAGCCGCCGGTCCTGGGGACCGTTTTCGTTTGCCGTCTATCACCGGATCGACGACACCCGCGCCGCCGCGACCTGGCAGATGTGCGCGAGTGCCGAGATTCACGAATCGGAGCGGAGCCACGCATGAAATTCGGCCTGATGTTCTTCGCCAGCAGTGAAGAGGCGCTGTCCGGCAACAAGTACCAGCTCGTGATGGAAAGCGCGCGTTTCGCCGATGCGAACGGGTTTTCCAGCGTCTGGGTGCCGGAGCGCCATTTCACCGAATTCGGCTCGCTGTACCCGAATCCCGCCGTCCTGCACGCCGCGCTCGCCGCTGCCACCCAGCGCGTGAAGCTGGTCGCGGGCAGCGTGGTCGCGGCGCTGCACAACCCGATCCGGATCGCGGAAGAATGGTCGATGGTGGACAACCTGTCGAACGGCCGCGTGGGCGTGTCGTTCGCGTCCGGATGGAATCCGGACGACTTCGTGTTCGCCCCGGACAAATATGCGAGCCGGCAGGACGACATGCTGGCGACGATGCGCACGGTCCAGCATCTGTGGCGCGGCGGCATGCTGGACGCGACGAACGGCGTCGGCAAGCCGGTGCAGTTGCGCATCTATCCGACGCCGGTGCAGCCGGAGCTG